>SLJB01000248.1 GCA_007135335.1 Balneolaceae bacterium | reverse complement strand
GGCGTCAATGTCCACTGATTGCTCCACCACTTGCGTGGCCACAAGAATGCAGCCACGGGGACGGGCGTCTTTCCGTTTACCAAGCAGGCGCATCCATTGGCCTTCATTGGTTTCCCGTTCCGTTTGGGTAAAACGGCTGTGCAGCAAACCGGCAAAAATGCAGCCGGGTATATTTTCAAGCGCTGTCAATATTCTTTCGGCATAAATCTTTGCCAAATCAAGTTCGCCTTCCAATTTCACTGTTGCTTCTACCATTCGTAAATACATAAAGCATTCTCCTGTCAGGTGGGGATTCTTTTAATAACAAGTGCCGTTATATCATCAAATATCTTAGCTTTACCACAATGCTCAATACAAGAATCTACTACGTTATCAATCAATGTTTCCGGCGCATCATCACGATCAAGTGAACTCTTTAAGAGCCGGATAAGCCGTTCTTCGCCAAACATCTCTTCCCCGATATTGCTTACATCGGTTACCCCGTCTGAAAAAACAAACAAAAACTCACCCTGCTCCAGCTCAATAAATTCTTCTTCATAATCCATACCTTCCATCATGCCCAGTGGAAGCCCTCCGCTTTCAAGCCTTTCAAAGCTTCCATTTTTACGGATAATAAAGGGATAATCGTGTCCGGCACTTGAGTAATGAATGGTATTTTTTGATGTGTCGATAATGGCAAGAAACAGAGTAGCAAATTTCTCTGAGCTAGTACTTTGATAGAGTTGATTATTGGCATATTTCAGTATCTCACCGGGGTGAAACAGGTGAAATGTCTGGCCGCGGAGAATGGCCTGCAGGTTAGTCATCAAAAGAGATGCAGGAAGGCCTTTACCGCTGATATCCCCAAGGCAAATTGCCCATCGGTTATCGTCCATTTTAATGAAATCAAAATAATCACCACCCACTTCCTGTGCCGTGATATTTTTACCGGCAATGCCATATCCGGCAACTTGTGGAGCCTGGGCCGGAAGCATTTTTTTCTGAATAGATGAGGCCAGTTCCAATTCTCTGCGCATCATTCTGTAAGCTTCCTCATCTTCATAAAGCCGTGCATTCTCTACTACCTGAGCTGATTGAGCTGCAATAATCGCTAACAGACGCTGATCAGATTCAGTAAATCCCGATTGTGCGTCCCCGCTTTTGTTATAAACCGTTAAGATACCAATCAATTTCGAACGAGCCATTAACGGAGCACTTAACAGAGAATGGATGGAACGGTCCCAATTTACATTTCTGAATCGTGAATCATCATCCGGATTATTGATCATCAGAGGTTTCTTGTTGATCTGCATCCAGCCAAGCAGATTTTGATTCAGGTGAAGAGGGGAATGTTTTCCGGTACTAATCATACTCCTCACCAGAGTCTGTGTAGGGTTTGTCTGATTTTCCACAACAAGAGTGATATCTCCCTGCTCGGCATTCAGGGCCCGGATCGATTTTCCAATGATCGATCTCATGATTTTTTCACTATCCAGACTACCGCTTATTGCCAATGACAGGTCATTTAAAATAGCTAATTCGTCAACAGCCCGGCGAAGTCGTTTATTCTCTTCCTCGAGCCGGTTAATGTTGTGCGTCAGTTCGGATGTATCACTGTTTTTACTCACATTTTCACCTGTTTCGTAGTTCTTATTTTGGACTAAACAATTCGTTTCAACTTAAGCCTGCTTGTTTCGAGACCTATGAGAGACACAAACAAAATCAATCGCATCAGCTGATAACTTCATCATACGTTTAGCGTCATACCTGCGCAAAAGCAGATATCACCTTACTCAATTAAAGCAGACGATCGAATAATTCTCATTTTTTTGTTATAAAACAGTCGAGCTCATATTTGAGTTTTATAAATGTATCAAAAAACCGCTTGCTAAGTTTGGACTTATCACCTAAATATTTGGATTATTTACGCAAAATCTATCTTTTTATTTGCTGAATAACCATTTGATGCTGAAAAATTTATATAAGCCTGCGTTTTGCCCCGGTCAAAATTCTGCTAGCGTATAATCTATAAACGTATTTTTTACATAATTTTCCCGTGCTCTGAGGATAAATCCATCGAACCCCCATACGCCTCAACGATATCTTTGGTAATTCTCAGCCAAAGCTTCGTTCGCTGCATCCCCATCCTGATTGTAAAATGACTGTATTATTTTTTCTCTTCTCTCATCAGGGGTGCCGGGTCCGTTATCTACTGATTTGGCCAGGATACCGGCGTGTTCGTTTTTGTCGATTTGATGTATCTCCTGCAAAGCTTCGTCGATCATTTCCAGACTCACAACTGAAATATTATTCACATAATTTGGCAATTTTTTGATCTTTTGGGCTATACCAGAAGAGAGCCGGCTGAGGGAAGTGAACTTTTGCAAAGCACACCAGGATATCCATGGCATTTTAAAAACTATCGGCAATTTCTTCGCCGCTTAGCTATTTCATTGCGCGTTTAGAGTGAACACGATACCAAAATTCAAAAATCTCTCTGAATATGAACAGACAAACATTCCAACTCTCAATTCTTTTATCAATAGGGCTTTTCATTTTTGTGGCTCCGGGTAAAGCGCAGGAAATCAGGACTCAGTCACTTTCTCTTTCCATAGGGGCATCTGCAGGTTATGCCCCGGTTTTAACATTTGGCAATATTGAAGATTCCGGGGCTATTCTTGGCTTCTCGGGTGACCTCCAATATCAAAACATTGTTGGTCAATTTGATTTTGTGTATGTGTTACCCGAAACCGCAAGCAGTGAATCCTTAACCAGCGGGATGGGTTTTTTCGGATCGTTAGGTTATAAAATTATAGCTAATGAGAACCTGCACATACCTGTAATGTTAACCGGTGGTGCATCGATTATCAGGTACAGTGTTTTCAACGAATTTTATGACGTCAGCCCGCAATTTGGATTAACACTCTCTCCCTATTATATGCTAAATGAAAAGATGTCCGTTTTCGGAGCCTTTCGGTATATGAAAGGTTTTAAAGGGAGTGCCCAAAGTGACCCGATTGATCTGGCGAGTGTATCAATCGGGTTGCGATTTATGCTTTTTAAATAGATGAAAGAGCAACCGGAAAAATCAGAATGAGGAGATTTATCGATATACAGATTTAGCGAAGTAGCTATTTTCGATCTTTTTCTCCCGGGCCACTATGTCGAAAATCGGAATTCTTAAGAATCGTTTAATCGAAAAACCTTCACCACTTTTATCACACTTCTGCGCGTATAGAGGCAGAACTTAAATCCAATAAACAGATCAATGAAAAATTCAATCAAATTCTGCTATCAGTATGTTAATCTCACGTTGATACTAATTATGGTTGTTGGAGTTCTGATGGGTACTGCAATCTCATGTTCCGGTAGTGGCACCGGACCCGACGACTCCGAAGGGTTTACAGGGAACTGGTCAATGGCTAAATGGTCCAAGTCGGAGATCCAAGGAGGTACAACCTCCATCAACGGTACGGCGGCGGAGCTGATCCTGAGCTACAATGTGGATCTGGGCAGTTCTGGCACAGGTGTGAGCCGCCGTACCGCAATCTTTCAAGTGAAAGTACCATCCAGCGGCATCGTCATGTTCGACTGGAAATACACCGGATTTCACGCATTCTTCAGGTCGTTCGGAGAGTTGACCGTACGCTCAGGATCCGCATCCAGTGTCCTGGTGGATGATCAGGCGACAGGGGGGCAATCTTTCACTTTTTCGGGCTCGACCTCCATCGATGTTACCAAGGGGCAGACACTCGAGTTCGAGGTTGGAGGTAGAAATTTTGATAGTAACTCCCGTCTCCGGGGAGATGTAACGATCACGAGCTTCCGGCTGATTCGGTAACCCCGAACCCTGTTGGAAACAGATCCGGGTACAGCCACTGAAGAAGATACCGGAATTGTCTGATTTAGCGAATGAACGATGTTTCAAAAACTTTAACTCTGGGCGATTTAAAATGCAAGAATCCTTAAAAAAACCAATCATAATGTCACTTATGAGGAAGTTACATTTTAACAGATTATTTAATTGTCAACTGTCGCACTATACGAAAAGATTAAACAGTAATGGAATTACAATTGGAGGATTGATGATGAAGACCTTAAAATTTACAGGCCTGGCGGTAGTTTTATTAAGTGTTTGGGTACTATCTGTTCAGGCACAGGGAATAAAAGATGTCAGTTATGGGGTAAAAGCTGGTATGAATGTGTCGTCTTTTATTGGAGACATGTCAGATACGTTTGGCAACCGCACGGCGATTCATATCGCGGGATTTGCCGAATATCCTCTAAAAGAAAAAATTACTTTGGTTCCGGAAATCGTGTATTCCATGCAGGGAAGTAAACAAAGCACCAGCTTCGGGGAGAATATCTACAAAGTTGATTATCTCAATATACCGGTCGTGATCATGTTCTATCCCAAAGAAAATTTCAGTATTGGTATCGGCCCTCAACTTGGCATTTTAATGAGTGCCAAAGTGGAAGTAGATGACAGTGGTTCACTTTATTCAGATGGTTCATATACAATCGACATCAAGGAACATGTCAACGATTTTGATTTCAGCCTGAATATTGGAATCGGCTATCATTTAAGGAACGGTCTTTTTTTTCAGGGAAGGTATAATTTAGGGTTGTCGGATGCACTCGTCACCAATGACAATAGTGGATATTCGGCAAATGTAAATATCGATAACCAAAATAGTGTATTTCAACTGTCAGTTGGTTACATACTGGGAAAGTGAAGATCATTTGAGTTCAATGATCTAACGATTTTTGAGACGTAACGACGTAGTGATTTTCGATCTGATGTAAGTAAATCGATACGTCGGAAACCGGAAATCTTACACATCGATAAATCATTATGGAAATTGTTTATTCCTTTTACTGTTTCACTATGTAGGAAGTGATATTCCAGGAACCGGAATTATTGTGGATTCAGCTCCTCAATCTTCTCCGGCTGACCGGTATCCGCGTAAAAACGTGTGACTCTGTTTAACGCATTTCTGGTTTCGTGATTATCATCTCCAAAAAGCTCTCTGAATATCTGGTATCCCTTCAGGTAATGTTCTTCTGCTTTTTCATTTTCACCTGTAAGTTTATGTACATAGGCAATGGCAAGGGCACTGTAACCCGGTTCAGGGTGTATTTCACCGTAAACAACAATTTCGATTTCCAAAGCACGGTGAAAATATTCCAATGCCTGATCATACTTTTCCATGTTACGGAGTGTAGCTGCAATATTTCCATACGATTGAGCCACATGATGGCTTTGGTCTCCAAAGAGTTCGATTCTTCGGGAGAGCGCTATCCGATGAAATTCCTCTGCCTCAATTAATTTACCCTGGTTGTCGAGACTGTTAGCCAGATTGTTGTAGATCACCGGAATAACCGGGTGATCATTATCATAAAAATCTGTATAAATCTGCAGGGCTTCACGGGATATTTGTTCGACTTCCAGATACTCTCCTTGATTAAATAGAAAATTTGAGTAGTATATCAGGGCATTTGCAGTATGCGGATGATGATTGCCGCGAACTTTCCTGGCTGTTTCAACACTGAGGGTGTAATATTTTTCGGCCTCTTCGGTGTTTCCCATCACAGAATGTACATTCCCCAGGTTAGACAGATAGTTGATCAACCGCGGATGATCGTCACCCAGATTCGTTAATATGTAAGAAACAGCATCCCGGAATAGTACTGCAGCTTCCTCATATCGGGTGGTAGTCAGGAAAATCATACCAAGACTGTTTTTAAGGGATGCAGTCTCCATGGCAAGATCGGGATCATCCGAATTTTGTTCTTCATAAATGGCAAGGGCTTCGGTATACAATTGTTCGGCCTTCTCAAAGTTGCTCTGTCGCTGATTCAAAAAACCCAATAACTGAAGCGTTGACGCAATGTCGGGGTGATTCTGGCGAAGGTTGGCACGACGGATGCGCAAAGCAGACGACAGATAGGAATCGGCAGCCTCGAAATTCCCATCCTGTATATGAATACTCCCCTTTTGATGATAATAACGGCTGAAGGAAATGTGATCATCCGGAAATATCTGGCGTTTATATCCCAATGATCTGGAGAACATCTCTTCAGCCTTACGAAAATCCCATAAGCTGATATAGACATCACCGAGTAGATCCAGCATCTCAGAGAGTAGTTCGGGATTACCTGCAAGCTCAGATTCAATTTGTTCGGCACCCCGCTCAAGCATAGTGAATGCAGTGAGGGTATCGCCACGGGATATCGCCGGGTCGCTGACTTCAAACAGCCCCTGCAGGAAAGAAGCTATCTGCATGGAGGTTTCCGCTTCTTTTTGTGCGCGGTCGCGTTCTTGTGAAGCAACGCTGTATTGCCAGGCAAAAGCCAATATACCTGCAATCAACACGACTAGAATACCGGTAACCGCCGCAGTTCCTGCTTTGTGGCGTTTCATAAACTTTCCGGTTCGGTACAGACGCGAATCTGGCGTAGCGCTAACAGGCAGATGGTTCAGATATCGGCGAATATCATCTGCCATCTGTTCGGCCGTTTCATACCGATGTTCGGGATCTGCAGAGAGTGCTTTCAGGCAGATGTTGTCCAGATCACCCGCAAGATCTTTTAGAAAGTTGGCATGAACATTTTCGGTTTGTTCTTTACTCGGTAATACCGGTGCTGACTGGCTGATACTATTTAGAAATTCTTGTACTGATTGATCACCTCTTCTGAATGGACGGGTTCCTGTGAATAGTTCGTAAAGGATCACTCCCATGGAATAGATATCGGAAGCAGTGGTAACAGGCTGCTTGTTTAGCTGTTCAGGGCTGGCATATTCGGCTGTAAAGGCGTGAATAGTTTTGGCATCTTCTTTCCCAGCTTCAATAAGCCGGGCTACCCCGAAGTCGAGTAGTTTTATGGTGGGTTTGTCATCCTGGATGGAGACAAGAATATTTTCAGGTTTAAGATCTCCGTGTACAACAAGGTTCTTATGAGCATACTGCACAGCCGATGTTACACTTAAAAACAGATCTAACCTTTCGCGCAGTGTTGCTTTCTTTTCTTTGCAATAGTGGCTGATAGATATCCCTTCTACATACTCCATCGCAAACCAGGGCCGGCCTTCATCGGTGATACCACCGTCGATCAGCCTGGCTATCTGTGGGTGCTGAAGACGGGCGAGAATACTACGTTCATCCAGAAATCGGCTGATAGCCGGATCTGTAGCCATTCCATATTTGATGAGTTTCAGCGCCACAGTCTGCTCAAATCCACCCCGGGATCGATGTGCAAGGTACACATTGCCCATACCACCGAAGCCGATCTGTTTTTCTATCTGAAAAGGGCCAATTTGAACTCCATCGAGCGGTACCAACTCAGACAGATCTACCTGCTCGATAGCGAAACCGTCGAGAAGTGAAGTTTCCATCGAATCGGCCTTCAGAAGTGATAGCAGTTCTTCATAGAGAAGTGGATCTATTGTTTTAACCGACTCGAGCCGCTCAGAGCGCAGATACGGTTCAAGATCCACAATCTCTTTAAACAGAGTTTGGATATGCTTCCACTGGGCAAAATTCATGGTTTTGATATTTTTAAGATGAAGCAATCTATCAGCATCGCAGATTTTGACACAAAATTGTTCTGTTTACTACTTCAAATACGCGCAAAAACTTCTATAAGCTGGCAAAGTATTCTTCAAATCGTTACATCGCCAAATCGGAAATCTTAAAAATCGTTAGATCAAAAAGGTTTACAAACAAAGCTGAGATATTTTTCTCAATTGATCTAACGATTTGTGAGATGTAATGACGTAGCGATTTCCGATCTGTTTTATTTTTATCAAAGCACGCGTTTGTTGGTTGTTTGTGTATTAGTATGATCAATAT
>SLJB01000205.1 GCA_007135335.1 Balneolaceae bacterium | reverse complement strand
GATCATCTCAGTCATTATCTGCAACTCAGACAAAACTGAATTGTCTTTTATCTGACCTTTATTTTGAATGGATGTTAGCATTCCATCCTCAGCCAGCTCAGAAATTATATTGTTGATTTCAAGGTCAATTCCAATTACCGGTGATTGCTGTACCACTATCTGTTATTCATTATCTAATAGGAGAACCGAATAGAGTTGAGGGATTAAAAAAGCCGGCAAATTTAATTAAACCGCCGGCTTCATACATGCAGCAAATTTATCTCTTAGTTACCCAGCATTGGGAAAATCATACGAATTTCCTCTTCTGAAGGACGACGTCCGTATTCGGCTATTTCAAAAGACTCAGCATATCTGAACTGGGCAGCTCGCTCTGCACCGTACCATTTTTCAAGGCCTGCACGCTGGGCGTCTGACATTTGCCGGTTGATCCATCGCTCTCTCAGCCAGTCAAGTCTCTCATCAGGGTCTTCCGGCACTTCATCAAGCCTGCCGGCGGTCCATGGAAGCCACTCGTACATTTGTGATGTATGTGCATCCAGGCCTGCAAGTTTTGTTTCAATTACATCATCAATACCAACAACGATATCATGGCTGAATGGATTTGGCTTGCTAAAACCATCCTGCATGTACAGAAATACCGGGTTATTTCGTACAGGTTCTGTGTCCGGTGCAACGTTTGGCACGATGACCATATAAGAAGCATCAATTACCAGTTTGCCGGCATTTCGATGATCAGGGTGGTAATCATTTGGGCGAAGGCCCAAAACAACATCCGCATTCCAGTCACGTATAGCGCGAATTACATCCATACGTATATGCAGATCCGGCAGAAGCTCCGCATCATGATTATCAAATACTTCATATTCCATGATTCCGAGTCTTCTTCCTGCTTCCTCAGCTTCAGCACGGCGTATCCGCGCAAGCACCCCGCCACCAATTTCATGATGCCCGGCATCTCCGTTGGTAAGTGATAAAAATTTCACTTCATGACCCATTGCGGCCATCATGGCTGCAGTACCACCCATTTTCGATTCGGCGTCATCCGGGTGGGCAAAAATAGCAATTACACGCAACGGTGTATCATTCGTAGTGTTGATTTGTGCCTGTAATACTGATGTACTCATAAATGTAAACAGGCAGGCAAGTAAAACATATCTCATACTTTTTCCTCTTTTTATAGTTTTAAATAATTGATGTGAAATTACCTGAAGAAGTTTTCTTCTCCAGGTACTCAGGTAAAATATACTATTACATTGGGTTTTGTGTCAGTTGTCCGGGAGCTGAGTCTAATTCTCTTTGAGGAATCGGGTAAAGCGTCCGAATATTACCATCCGTATAGCCCTCATTTGAGTAAAATGATGCCATTACAGGCTGTGCAACCCCAAAACGGAGCAGGTCAGGCCATCTTTTATTCTCACCTGCTAATTCACGCCTTCTTTCAAGAAGAAGAATATCGCGAAATGAACCCGGCAGAGTTGCCGCATCTGTGGTTAGCCCCGCTCGCTGACGAACCTGATTGATCAGTGCCCATGCTTCCGGACTTTCACCAAGTGCTTCAGCCAGCATCAGAAGTACATCTGCATATCGGAAAACAATCAGGTTTACATCAGAATCAAAAGCAATAGACTGAGCTGCATCATATTTGCTCAGGTATTCATTTTCTTCGGCTGTTAATCCAAATGTTCCACCCATACCGCGGGCATCGCCCTCTTCATAGATTGAGAGAAGGTCATCAGTAACTCCTTGAGGTACATTTCCACCTCCAACACCACCTGAAATGCGAAGATCTGGTGAATAGTACTCAGTATAGCCACTGCCTGTACCTTGCCCACCGGACTTATACTGAATCTCAAAAATAGACTCTACACTATTCTCGTTGGTTGATCCCCAAAGATCGGAGTACTCAGATACCAATGAGTACTGGTTTGAATTTACAACCCGGTTGAAAGCTGCTGCGGCCTGCCCGTTATTACCGGCTGTAAGCTGTACCAAACCAAGGAGTGTTGCAGCAGCTCCGCTTGTAGCACGACCAATGTTTGCACCTGAATACGATGCAGGAAGTAAATTCTCTGCCCTTTCAAGATCTGCGGAAATCTGACTGTAAACAGCAGCAGCTGATACCTGATTAACCACAACTGAAGAACTTGTTACTTCATCAAGCTGCAGCGGAACATTTCCAAAAATTACCGCCAGGTTATAATAAAGGAGTGAGCGGATAAACAGTGCTTCTCCTTCTGTTCGCTGGCCAAGTGCAGAGTTGGTAAACGTATAATTGTCCAGTCTGTTCAGGATGGTATTTGTTCGTGCAATACCTCTATACGCACCCACCCAGGCCCTTTCAAGTTCACCGGCTGTTGCAAGCTCTGTGAACAAAGTAATCCGCTCAAGAGATTCAGCAAGACCGGTAGCACCACCGGCATTTGTGGTATTATCTGATCTCATTTCAAGCAGAAGCATGTAGTTTCTGCCATATGCATCATTATGAGCAAGAGAACTGTATGCCCCATTTATAGCCGTTGCAAAATCTGTATCGGTTTGATAAAAATTTTCAACGTTCCGTTCCGATTGTGGCGCAAGGACGGTGAAGTCCTCTCCACAAGAAACTGCAAGCAGAAGCAAGGGTATTGCCAACAGATATTTTTTTAAACGTTTCATAGTTGTCACCTTAATTTCTTGTTTCATGATTAGAAGGATATGTCGATTCCGAACTGGAAAGCTCTTGACAGAGGATAGGCACCACCATCTTCACCCGGTGTTAAGCTGCTGCCTGCTGCCATGCTTACCTCAGGATTGAAGCCAAGATAATCGGTCCAAATCGCTACGTTTGTTAACGATCCATATAGACGCACACTTCTTGCAAAGCCACCAATTACAGTTTGCGGCAGATTGTAGCCCATCGTGATGTTTTTCAGTTTGATGTACGATCCATCTTCTACCTGATATGATGAAGGGCGGTTATTGTTACCACCTGAAACCCTCTCAGCTTTCGGGTCAATGCCGTTTCCGGGTTGCTCAGGTGAAATCCATCTGTCGTTCAAAATAGCATATGCATTAAAGTTAGCTTCACCATTTCGAAGGTGTCGGCTGGTGAGATTAAGAATTTCCCTGCCCTGAACACCCTGTATAAAGAAACTAAAATCAAGATTTCTGAAATTAAATCGGTTAGTGATACCCCACGTAAAATCGGGGTGATAACTGCCGATTACTGTTCTGTCATTATCATCGATTATACCATCACCGTTAATATCTCTGAACCTGAAATCGCCCGGAGTTGGATTACCCATTGTATCACGAGGTCCGTTATCTATCTCAGCCTGCGTCTGATAAATACCATCAACTACAAATCCGTAATATGAACCAATAGGGTCTCCAATTCTGGTGATGTGCCGAACTCCGGCTGATCCCGGAATAAGAATCGGGTCGCCTTCGGGGCCAAGTTTTTTAACTACGTTCGAATTGGTTGCGAAGTTAAAATCGGTAGCCCAGTTAAAGCTGCCCACCACATTTCTGGATGTTAGCTGAATCTCAAATCCTTTATTTTCAACTTCACCAATATTGGTAAGTGCAGAGGTAAAACCGGTTTGAGAGGGTATGTTTACGTTGAGTAACAAGTCTTCAGTGTTACTGATGTAGTAATCGAGTGAGCCGTAAATTCTGTCCTGAAAAAGGGCAAAATCCAAACCGGTGTTAAACTGCTTGGTGGTTTCCCAGGTGAGCTTCTCATTACTCAAAGTAGTTGGTGCAACACCTGATACAACCTGATCTCCAAACACATAATTCGATGACGAAATCAACCCAATAGAACCATAGTTTGGAATCAGAAAGTTACCCGTAACGCCATAACTTACGCGTGGTTTCAATTCGCTGAAGAGAGTCTGGTTTGCAAGGAAAGGCTCATTTGTTACCTGCCACCCGACAGAAACAGATGGGAAAACACCTGTTTGGTTTTCAAACCCAAATCTCGAGGATCTGTCGGACCGGATGGTACCCGTTACCATGTATCTGTTTTTGAACACATAATTTACACGTGCAAGAGCCGAAACAAGCGCCCACTCTTCAATGATCTGATCACCCCCGGTTATTTGACCACCTCCAACTGTTCTAACCTGATCATCAACAAAGTTCTGTGCTACAACTCTGTTTCTTTCATCGCGCTGCATTTGGGCTGTATAACCTACAATGGCATTAATTGAGTGGTCTTCACCAAGGTTTGTCATGTAGTTCAGGGTATTCTCCCATAACCAGTTAAAGCTTTGAGCTGCACTTGACTGTGCATAGGGTCTTGGTGCTCCGCCGCGATACTCAAGCTGAGTACCTTGATAAAATGATCTCTGATAGTTATCAGCATCAAAACCCACTAGAGACTTGAACTGAAGATTATCCAGAATTTGATAACTGCCAGAGAAATTACCAAAAAAGCGATTATTTCTGATTTCGTCATCAATAAAATCGCGAGCCGCTAACGGATGGTTAGTTGTAGTGGTGGCCCCTCCCAGCCGGTTATGGCTCCCCACAGTTTGACGGTATGTGCCATCTTCGTTAAAAGGGCTAACCACAGGAGATTGTGTTAAAGCCGAATATATGATACCGGGTGGATTTGCGAAATATGAGGCGTGTGCAGCCTTTCGGTCATGATCTGTAAACGCTCCATTTAATTGCAAATTTACCTGAAACCTGTCAGTTATATCACCGGTAATATTTGTGCGCAGTGAATATCTGTTAAATTGCGAACCTTCTATGATCCCGGTCTGATCCATAAAACCACCACCGATAAAATATGTAACATTTGATGAACCGCCGCTGATTGACATATCATAGTTTTGCAGAACGGATGTATCAAGCACATGGCTAAGCCAATCTGTATCGGTACCATCCCAGTTTACATATGCTTCAGGAATCAGGTGGTTACCAGTTGCACCAGATTCCGAACGTCCAGCATTAGTATTCGGATCATATAATGGGTTGTAAAACGGACTACTTGGATTTGTAGGGTTTTGCTGCCTGAGATAAGTATTGTTTCTTGAGTCTTTCGTGTAAGCAATCAGCTCCTCTGCATTCATAAGATTTGGAGTATTGAATGCAGACTGAATACCCACATATGATCGTACATTTACCTGCGGCGGGGTGTCTCTTCGTCCGGTTTTTGTGGTGATGATAATAACACCATTTGACCCACGTGAACCATAAATGGCAGCGGCAGAAGCATCCTTAAGCACCTCTATAGATTCAATATCATTTGGATTGATGGTTGCCAGCGGATTTGCTCGAGGTTCTGGAGAGGCATTAGCAGTTTGAGACTGGACAAAATCCTGCTGTCCAAGATTCTGTGACAACGGAACTCCGTCAATCACGTAAAGCGGCTCATTTCCGGCTGAAATAGAACCTGTACCACGAATAAGAATTTGAGGGGCTGCACCCGGCTCTCCTGTTGATTCTGCAACGTTTACACCTGCTAAGCGTCCCTGTAGTGCATTTTCAAAACTGGGAGTTGGTGTATTTTGAATGGCTTCTGCCCTGATCGACACAACCGCACCAGTAACTTCAGTTCTGCGCTGCACACCATAACCTACAACAACAACATCATCGAGCATTGCAACATCTGAAACAAGCCTGATATTGAATTCAGTTTGCTCTCCAATGGTGAGTTCTTGTCGTACATAACCAACATAAGAAAATGCTATTCGCTGGCTGCCCTCAGGTGCAATCAGGGAAAAACGCCCGTCAGTGTCCGTAGTGGTTCCAACCTGAGTACCTACAATGAATACAGTTACACCCACTAATGCTTCACCTGTATCTACATCTGTTACCCGTCCATTAATTTCTACATTAAATTCCTCCAGAAGGCTTTCAACTTCGCCGACCTTTTTTTTGAGCATTATAGCACGGCGAGTTGTGATAACCGCTTCATACTCTGTTCCGGTAAGTGCTAATTCAAGAGCATCTCCTACCCGAACATTGTTATCGTTCATTGAGATCATCTCATATCCTTCAAATATTCCTGAATCAAAGGCAATTTCAAGATCTGCATGGCGTGCAATCTGAAAAAGCGCTTCCGATACAGAAACATTTGATAGACTGAGTGATATTGTATTTCTGAGCTCCGGAATTTTAGTGCTATACTCCTTAACAGAATAGTAGGTTACCAAGTCGGGTAACGAAGATTCTGAAGTTTGTTTCTGTGTAAATCCCTGTGCAGGTGCAATTGTTGTCATTGCCAACAATCCCACCAGTACCGGCATTACTTTCATCAAAGTAACAGTTTTCATTCGCGTAGATTTAGGTTTACGGTTGTTTAGGTAATTCATCCATCCAGTTTTATGGTTAATTATCTCTAAGAGAGACTACAACAAACTCTCCGTCAAGAATTTCGTAATCGATTTCCATCGACATTTTGATAACATCCATCACTTCACGAACAGATCTAGTTTTCAGGTCTGCCGTAAATTTTTGCGCCATCAATTCGGTATCAGAATCATCGTATTGCACTTCTACATTATACCATCGTTCAAGATGATTGAAGACATCTGCCATTGGAGTGTCTTTGAAGATCAGCCGGCCATCCATCCAGCCAAAATAGAGGTCTGGTTCTGTAAATTGTTCTAATGCAAGCCTGCCGTTTGATCTGGAAATAACTCCTAAATAACCTTCATTTACTATTAATTTATTATCGTCATCAATTCTTCGCAGCTCTATGGTACCATCACGTACTACAACCAGTACTTCATCTTCTTCCTCGTAAGAGCGCACATCAAATGAGGTGCCAATCACTTCAACAATTGCATTATCTGTGTGAATATAAAAGGGACGATTCCTGTCAGATTTCACATCAAAAAAGGCCTGACCGCTTAACTGAACATCCCTTGTTTTTGCACTGAAAGTTTCCGGTATTGTGAGTTTACTTGCTGCATTCAACACAACTTTTGACCCATCACCCAATTCAATACTTGCCCTCTCCCCTGCGTGCGTTATTATTTCATTAAAAACAGGTTCTGAAATTTCCTCAGACGGCTGCCCTGCAAACTGAAGGGTGATTAAAACTGATGTGAATGCAACCAAGACAAGAGCCGCGATTTTCAAAACATGTGAAAAAATCTGCTGTCGTTTTCTTAGCTTTTTGAAATGCAGAATCCGCTTTTGTTTTCCTTCCGATTCGGAAAATGCTATATGTTTTGCGATTTTTTCCCAGTCTTTTTCGAGATTAAATTCACTGAGCAAGAAATCGTGAGGTGGCTGTTCAGTTGACTTCCATATTCTGTCTAATGCGTTCAGCAGGTGTCGGTTTTCTGAACTCTCTTCGAGCCATTCATCTAAGATTTTTATTTCTCTATCCTCTAAAGAATGTTCAAGATAGCGAACCAGTATAGACCAAATTTCTTCTTTCTTACTCATGTTATTTTTTGTTGTTGCTGATTTGTAGACAAAGCTGCCGCTTAGCACCCCCACATTATTAGAAAATTATTTTTTTGATATTGATAAAGAGATTGGTTGTTCAACAATCTGCCGATATAAAAGGAGTGAATATTCTCTGTTCTTACTCCTGCAACACTTATACATTTGCTTTAAGCCAAGTCAGTTTCCACCTAAAGCCGGGCCCGAGCCTGCACCATCAGGTGCACCCCGTCTATATCTGTAACTTTCTGTTGGCCCTGTGCTGTTTCTGAACCGTGCCTCATAAGCTTTTCTTTCATCTTCGGGAAGGTCATCTAATGTCATGAAATAATCCTCATTATCTCCGGGATAGTTGTAAGAACCGGTATCAGAAAATTGACTGAGATACGACATTCTGGATTGCACTTTGTTTTCAATATAGCGGGAGATATCAACAGTCATGTTATCCCCTT
>SLJB01000161.1 GCA_007135335.1 Balneolaceae bacterium | reverse complement strand
TTTTCCATCACACGTATATTTACACGATCGAGCGCATAAATAAATCCGGTTTCGCCGTACACATGCATATCCTTTCGGTCGTACGGCCAGTTCCATGATGCTTGTATAATTCCTTGTGCATCCGGGTAGGTTACAATAATGGTTGCTTCATCATCCACCTCTCCATATATATGCGGCTTATGGGTTTGAGTAACAGCAGTAACAGAAATGGGCTCTTCACCGTCCATCAGCCATGTCATCAGATTAGCGCCGTAGCAGCCAAAATCCATCACAGCTCCGCCACCGTTCAATACGGGGTCAATCAGCCATTCAAGAAATTCGTCGCTAACCCCAATCTCTTTTGGGCCCCTGTGGCCATCATGAACCACCATCTTCCTGATTTTTCCAAATGTATCCTCATTTTTGAAACGGTTAAAAACCTCATGATTGCTGGCGTACCAGGTAGTCTCGTAGTTTGTAATCAGATGAACATCATGTAATTCAACAAGCTCCTTCATTTGTAAGGCGTGCTCCAAATTTACGGCAAGAGGTTTCTCAACCATAATATGAACCCCGCGTGGAGCACTTGCCTCAACTACGGCAAGATGATCGTATGTCGACCCGAATGCCGTAACAGCCTCAGGATTAACTGTATCCAGCATCTCTTCCAGGCTGCTGTAGTGAAGGCCGGGATCAAGATTATACCTTTCCCTGAACCTCTCCCATAATTCAACGTTAGGTTCATAAATTCCAACTATTTCAATATCTCCTATATCATCCCATGAAAATATCCAGTTTACATGCCCATGCGTTAATCCAGCCACGGCAACCCGAACAGGATTTTCACTTGCAGATGGCACTATTTCATCAGATTGAAAATTGGCAAAAAGTAAAAATGATATCAGTATTTGAAACCACATAAGAATCCGTTTTTTTGGTTATTCATGAATAACATCATTTTGAATAGGTTTAAAAATAGTCAACAGCGGGATAAATCCTACTATTCCGGATACTGGTTCATAAGATTCTATCAGGTTTTGATGGTATCGGTATGTTATTCCCCACCGAGAAATTCTTCAAAGGTTGCGTGTGAATTCTCCTTCCCATCGGCATTGAAATAGCTAAATTGAGAACAAATTTTCAGAATATGAGCAGCACAAAATTCCTGCACCGGAAGTGCCTGGTTTTATTGTCTTCACTGAGTCCATATAAATATATCCACAGCAATTTGTCTGCTTAATTGGTAATTTTGGGGTCTTAGCAGTATTTTCTGCCCGCTATAACATTGGATCATTATTTATATGCCAAAACGAATATTAGTAACGTCTGCTCTTCCCTACGCAAATGGGCCTATTCATCTCGGCCATCTTGCCGGCGCTTATCTTCCGGCAGATCTTTACACAAGATTTCAGCGCCTGAATGGGCAAGATATCATCCATATTTGCGGATCTGATGAGCATGGTGTACCAATTACCATTGCAGCAGAAAAAGAGGGTGTTACACCTCAGGAAATTGTTGATCGCTATCATTTTGCAAACAAAGAGGTATTCGAGCGTTTTGGGATCGCCTTTGATTATTACGGAAGAACAAGCTCGGAAACTCACAAAAAAACATCTCAGGATATTTTCCTGAAATTGTACGAACAGGGTGTTTTTACTAAAAGAAAACAGGAGCAACTCTATGATGAAGAGGCTAACATGTTCCTGCCCGACCGATATGTGAAAGGAACCTGTCCATCGTGCAGCCATCCTGAAGCGTATGGCGATCAGTGCGAAAAATGCGGTTCGTCGCTCTCCCCTACTGATCTGATTGATCCCGTGAGTGCCATCACCGGCAACAAGCCTGTAATTAAAGAAACTGAACATTGGTTTATTCCCCTTGGCGATTTTCAGCCGTGGCTCGAAACCTGGATAGAATCACGTGATAACTGGAAGGCGAATGTTATCGGCCAGTGTAAAAGCTGGCTCGATGCCGGCCTGGGCGATCGTGCCGTAACCCGCGATCTAAGCTGGGGTGTGCCCGTGCCGCTTCCCGACAATGATGGGAAAGTACTCTATGTTTGGTTTGATGCACCCATTGGCTACATATCTGCCACTAAAGAGTGGGCCGAGCAGAGAGGCAACTCCGACGAGTGGAAAACCTGGTGGCAGGATGAAGATACAAGCCTCATCCATTTCATCGGAAAAGACAATATTGTATTTCATTGTATTATGTTTCCGGCCACGCTCAAACAACACGGCGATTTTGTATTACCTGAAAATGTACCCGCAAACGAATTTCTAAACCTCGAAGGCAGAAAATTATCCACTTCAAAAGGTTGGGCAGTATGGCTGCACGAATATCTGGATGATTTTGACCCTGATCTTCTGCGGTACGCTCTGGGCACCATCCTGCCGGAAACGAAAGATTCTGACTTTTCCTGGAAAGATTTCCAAAGCCGTGTAAACAGCGAACTGGCTGATATTCTCGGAAATTTTGTTTTCCGAACCACAAGTTTTACGCATCGCTTTTTCGACGGGATTGTACCTGAATTGGCAAATCCGACCGATACAGATATGGCGGCACTTCAGAAAATCACAGTACAAAAGCAAAAAATTGAAGAGGCATATAAATCATTCAAATTCCGCGAAGCTATTCATGAATCCATGCATCTTGCACGGATAGGTAACCGTTACTTTACGGAAACCGAACCGTGGAAAACACGCAAAGAAAACCCGGAAGCTTGCGGCAATACCCTATATGTTTGTCTTCAAATCTGTGCAGCACTTTCAGTGATGTTTCAACCGGTTTTACCCGGTAAAATGAGTATACTCAGAAAACAGCTGGGGTTACCCGGTCAAACAGGCTGGGTAAATGTAAATGACCATCTTGTAGCTGCAGGTCAGCTTATTGCTGAAGGTGAAATTCTGTTTGAAAAAATTGAAGATGATGCTGTGGAGATACAAGTAGAAAAACTGAAACAGAAAGAAGCGGCGCTTTCCGGCAGTAAAACTTTTGAACCGCTAAAAGATCTGTGTGATTTTGGGAATTTTGCATCTTTGGATCTTCGTGCCGGTAAAATTCTGGCGGCAAAAAAAATTAAAAAATCGAAAAAACTACTCCATATAACCGTTGATCTGGGATTCGAGAAACGCACGATTCTCTCCGGAATTGCAGAATCATTTTCACCGGAAGATATCATCGGACAGAATGTATGCGTGGTGGCAAATCTGGCTCCAAAAAAAATGATGGGTGTTGAAAGCAACGGGATGATCCTCATGGCCGAAGACGAAGACGGCTCCTTTAAGTTCGTAGAAACTACCGCAGAACCCGGCAGCCCTATAACCTGATATATTTGATGAAAAAAGCAGTTTCTGAACACAGGATGGGTTGTACCTTATCTGAAAAATCTACTGAATTTTGTTTTTATTGCCCTACTGCCCGCAATGTGCATTGCGTTATATTCAATGAATACGATGATGAACACGGGCGCCATGTGGAGATGCAAAAAAACAGCAATGGATATTGGCAGCTTACCATAGGTGAAAGTCTCGAAGGCAAATGGTATGGGTACACAGCTTCCTTTGACGATGAAAACAAACCGAATACTCCCTATATAGATGAGATTTTTGCGGATCCATACAGCAAGCATGTAACCGTAAAAAACAACTATCGGCAGGAAGCCCGCAGTTACATATTTAACCATCAGTTCGACTGGGAAGATATCGGGCATCAATTTCCGGATGATCCTCGTGACCTCCTTATCTACGAAACACATCTTAAAGATATGGCTGCCCATCGAACATCGGGTGCATCGGGGCTGGCATGCTACCAAAAATTTGTTGACCGTAACCAGAAAGGGGGAATCTCCCACATCAAAAAACTTGGAATAAATTGTGTTGAATTTCTTCCTCTTCAAAAATACTCCCCAATTGAACCGCCTTTCGGGTTGATTACAAAAGAGGGATTCCACAATACGTGGAATGTATATGGCGCTAATTACTGGGGCTATATGACATCCTTCTTCTTTGCTCCGGAAAGTTCATTCGCATCTGATTACAGTAACCGCTATTCCGGTAAAACTACTGCTGCTGTTGATGAGCTTAAAACCGTTGTGAAGGAACTTCACAGAGAAGGAATCACTGTTTTGATGGATGTTGTATACAATCATACCTCCCTTTTTGACATGAATCCGCTCACTCATTTGATGCCTGATGTCTATCTCAGGAAAGATGAGAAAGGCCGGTTGATGAACCGAAGCGGCACTGGGAATGAATACAGGTCGGAATTTCCGGTAGCAAGAAAACTGATTATCGATTCACTGCTGCACTGGATGGAGGAGTACAAGATTGATGGCTTTCGGTTCGATCTGGCCGCACTCCTCGATAAACAGACCTGGATTGATATCAAAAAAGCCATACACAGCAAATACCCCAAAGCCGTGCTGATAGCTGAACCCTGGGGAGGATATTACTCACCACATACATTTTCCGACCACGACTGGGCCTCCTGGAATGACCGTATACGCAACACGATTAAAGGAGCTGATCCGCTTCACGACAGAGGTTTTATTTTTTCTGAATGGCAGCATGAAACACGCCGGAAACGCCTTGAAAACATTTTTAAAGGCACACTGAATCACGGGGAAGGCGGGCTCTATCAATCATCAGATCACAGTGTAAACTATCTCGAAAGCCATGACGGTTACACTCTGGGCGATTTTGTACGGATTGGCCTGAACCCTGAAATTCATGAACAACCTATATCCGACCGTGACGAACATGTAAAACTGAATAAAATTCAGACTAAGCTATTAAAGCTTGCCGCTATCAGCCTTTTTTCTGCACAGGGAATTACCATGATCCACGCCGGACAAGAGTTTGCCCGTACTAAAGTAATAGCCAAATCACCTTATGGCGATCCTGATGAGGGTAAAATGGATCATAACAGTTATCAAAAAAATAATACCACCAACTGGATAAATTTCGATGATCTTAATTCAAACCGTGATCTTTACGATTACTATCGCGGATTAATTTCCATCAGAAAATCAGCACCCGCTCTGCGAAAGTGCGAGCCCAATGAAATCTGTTTCGATTATTTCGGAGATCCTTTACTTATAAGTTTCTTTGTTGAAGGGAAGTCCACAGGCGATATGTATAACTACTTTGTGATTTTGAATGGTAATGCATTTCAGCACAATGAGCAGAAACTGCCGCCAGGTACATGGGAGGTGATAGCAAACCACCAAATTGCATCTACTCAAACCATTGAATTTGTAAGCGGTAATTTAAATATTCCATCGCAAAGCGGAATCTTGCTCAGAAAGTTGCGACATTAGTTTTCGCGGAATATTTTAGGACAATATTTTTAACTCAAAACTCCTGTTTGATTTGGCAACTACTCCTTCTTCCTCCCGGGGCACCTGGAACACAAAACTAGGATTTATTCTGGCTGCTGCCGGCTCCGCTGTGGGCCTTGGCAATATCTGGCGATTTCCTACGGAAACAGCTTCAAACGGCGGTGCTGCGTTTCTCATTGTCTACTTAGTCTGTGTGCTTCTGATTGGTCTGCCCGTAATGATCGCAGAGCTCTCAATCGGCAGAAGTTCCAAGAAAAACCCTGTTGGAGCTTTCAGAGCCCTCAGTAATAACAGATTCTTTCCGCTTGTAGGTCTATGGGGTGTCTTGTGCGGTGTTATGATTCTCAGCTTCTATACTATTATTGCAGGCTGGACCTTCAGCCACGTTTTTGTTGAGATTTTCACCTACGCAGGTATGGATGGTGCAGCATCACTGCTTGGCGATTTTGGTAACGGTTATGTTAATGCCATATTTGCACTCCTATTTATGGGATGCACCATTGCCATCATCCGTGGTGGAGTAAGCGATGGTATTGAAAAGGCAACCAAACTGATGATGCCCCTGCTGATAATTATTCTCGTTATCATGACCCTGTTTGTAGTATTTCAGCCGGGTGCCTCCGAAGGGCTTCGTGTCTATCTGATGCCCGACTTTTCCATGATTACAACCGACCTGATCCTGGCAGCTCTGGGTCAGGCATTTTTCTCTCTTTCACTCGGAATGGGAGCGCTCATCACGTATGGATCATATCTTAGCAAAAAAGAAAACATCGTTGAAGCTGCAGGCTACGTCACCCTGGCTGATGTGGGGATTGCCTTCCTTGCCGGCCTCCTGATTATGCCAACCATCTTCCTGGCTCAGGCACAGGGTGTTCAAATTTATGATGCTGATGGCAGCTTCCTTGCAGGTCCCGCTTTGATATTCCAAATACTGCCGCAGCTCTTTGCCCAGATCGGCGGTATTCTTGGACTGGTGATAGGGGTTTCATTCTTCTTCCTTCTGAGTCTTGCTGCACTTACTTCTACCATATCACTGCTTGAAGTGCCCACATCATACGTTATTGATGAGCATGGAATCAGCAGAAAAAAAGCGGCGCTTATGGTAGGTATGTTTGTACTTACAATCTCTTTAATTATCTCATTCAATACCGGACTGATCGATCACATCGACTATATTTTCAGCGTAATTGGCCTGCCACTTGGCGGATTGATGATCTGTATATTTATCGGCTATTTCTGGAAAACGCAAAGTGCCGTTGATGAGATGAAAAACGGATTCAAAGATATTCGGGATTCCTGGTTTACAATCCTCTGGTCTATATTTATTAAGTTTATTTGCCCGATTATCATCATCATAATTTTAGCACAGGCAATCTTAGGTTAAACAGGCACCGTCAAAATCAATATCTTTTATGACTGCAAGTTGTTATCTATCAGCATCAGCAGTATTTTGATTTAATTTGAACAAAAACAGTTTATGGCAAAAATAAGCACCTCCGATTTCAGAAATGGCCTCAACATTATTCTTGATGGCGAAATATATACAATCACTGAATTTCAGCATGTAAAGCCCGGCAAGGGCCCGGCCTTTGTGCGCACGAAACTAAGAGGCGTGGAAAACGGGAAAAACATCGACAAAACCTACAGGTCTGGCGAAAATATGGAGTCTGTTCGGGTAGAACGTCACCCTTATCAATTTCTTTATGCCGACGGTGACATGTTCTTCTTCATGAACCAGGAAACCTACGAGCAGATCCCGCTTGAACGCTCGCGTGTGGAAAAACCGGAATTTGTTACTGATGGATTAGTTTGCACCCTTGTGGTAGATGTAGAAAATGAAAAAATTCTCTTTGCTCAACCGCCTGATCAAGTTGAAGCTGAAGTTACAGAAACCGACCCGGGTGTTCGTGGTGATACCGCACAGGGAGGCAGCAAACCGGCAACCATTTCCGGCGGAGCTGTTGTTCAGGTTCCGTTATTCATAAACCGGGGTGAAAAAATTCGGGTTGACACGCGAACAGGCGATTACATTGAACGGGTTAAATCGTAAGACAAGCCAAACGCCGATAAACCTTTACATATTAGTATAAAACTAGAACTAACAAACGATTACCAATGGACTTAAAACTTATCAAAAACTTACTCGATCTCATTTCAGAAAGTGATGTAAATGAAGTATCGATTGAAGAAGGAGATTTTAAGCTGAAAGTTAAAAAACAATCTGATTCAGCTCCAGCTATTCATTACCAGGCATCTGCACCTCAACCCGCCGCTGCCCCACAAGCTCCTGTTAACACTGCGGAAAGCAACCAAAGTTCAGCAAAAACTAAAGAAAAAGCTTCAGGCGATGTTGTAAAATCTCCTATTGTCGGAACCTATTATGAAGCTCCCTCTCCTGATTCTGATCCTTTTATTGCCGTTGGTCAGCGAATTGAAAAAGGGCAAACTCTATGTATTATAGAGGCCATGAAAATTATGAACGAAATTGAAGCTGAATTTTCAGGCACTATACAAAAAATTGTGGCAGA
>SLJB01000268.1 GCA_007135335.1 Balneolaceae bacterium | reverse complement strand
GATAATGGTAGTAAAACTCGATTGTGTGTAGTTGGATAATTTGTCTACAATCCGATTGCCTTCTTCGGGCTGAATAATCTTTTCATATTTAACCTGATCGGGCAGCTGATTCCGGCTGAGAAGTTTTTTCAGCAGTTCTTCTTCATGACGATTCAACGATTTTTCATCCTGCCCCATCTCCCATAAGGCAGGATAGCGCCTCTGAATTTCAAGTGGAAACAGCCCTGAGAAAATTGAATTTCTTGAAAATGGTGTAGCTGTCGGCAGAATGGAGTAGTAAAAATCGGTTTCTATCGTGTAGAATTCATTCAGCATTTTCTGAAAAAGAAGCCATTGATCAAAGCGCATGCAATCAATCAAAAAGAAAACAACCGTTTCACCTTTTTCGAGATGCGGAAACACTTTTCGTTTCAGTAAATCCGGACTTAGTGTAGGATTCTCCTTCGGTACTCTTTTTAACCATCCTTTGTATTCTGTTTGAATAAACCGACCAAATACCTGATTTGCCTGCTGAAACTGATCCTGCAGTACCTGCTGCAGTGCATCATCACTGGCTTCAAGATTTAATTCCCAGTGAGTCAGGGTTTTATAGATCTCAATCCATTCCTGCCAGCTTGTACGACTATTAAATTTTGCTGAGAGCTCATTAAAATTTTTCAAATACGATTGGGCAGCCTTCTCATTTTGTATTCTGCGTTTATCCAGAATACGCTTTACGGTGAGAAGTATCTGATTTGGATTCACCGGTTTAATCAGGTAGTCTGAAATCTTATTCCCGATGGCATCCTCCATGATGGACTCTTCCTCGCTTTTTGTAATCATCACCACAGGAAGTGAAGGCTGAATATTTTGAATTTTTTCGAGTGTGGCAAGCCCATCCAGGCCCGGCATCTGTTCATCAAGAAATACAATGTCGAACGGGCGGGTTTTAATCAGTGATACAGCATCCTCACCATTGGTAACCGGAGTGATACTAAATCCCTTATTCTCGAGAAAAATAATGTGCGATTTCAGCTGATCAATTTCATCATCAGCCCATAAAATTCTGTTCGACATGCTCATTTGTTTAATTCCTTATCACTCTAACACATACTCAGCTTATAACGTGCAAAATGTTTCAGGCTATCTTAAAGAAATTAAAATAGCGAAAGCTGGGACCGTAAAAAATAAGAGTAACAAGTTTTCAGAAGCTCAGCACTTATAAGGTAATCAAAGGTTTAATGGCTTCAAGGCGCCGTTCACCGATTCCACGAATTTCAAGAAGCTGCTCTTTTGAAGTGAACTCTCCATTCTCCTCCCGCCAGTCTGCTATTCGCTGGGCATATGCAGGCCCTATTCCCGGCAACTCCTGAAGTTTTTCAGCCGAGGCTGTGTTTATATTAATCAGCTCGGAAACTGCAGCTACTGTTTTCTCGGCACTATGTGTGTTAATAATGGTGTCAACCGCAGCAATTACAGGCTGAGAAACAGGTAGTTCAGGCAGTAATTGCGGCCGGTATCTTGCCATGATCATTTCATTTTCCTGCCGGGCAGATTGACTTCTCTCAAAAAAGAGTGTTTCCAGTTCGGCATAATACGCCTCATCGAACGTTGTGCCCGGTTTAAGCATGGCATTATAACCCGAAAGTGTAATCAATATCACCAGCAAAGATGTGACAGCAATTCTTTCAGAGCGATTTATCTCTAATTTTTCAAGAAAAAAGAAAAGTTTTCTTCTCATGTGGAACCCACGGTTCATTAAAGGCTACCAATTTACAATCTCAACATTTTCCATCGTAAACAGTTTGAATGCTTCCTTATATTTATGAACCTAAAACCTGTGAAACCTTACACTTTTTTTTTGAATGAGCAGCAATTATAGTCGATTGAACGGCACACATATAAACTGGAACCGCACAGGT
The DNA here is from genome assembly GCA_007135335.1 of Balneolaceae bacterium. GTDB lineage: Bacteria > Bacteroidota > Rhodothermia > Balneolales > Balneolaceae > Rhodohalobacter. Next base: position 6,051 of record SLJB01000268.1, on the reverse strand, counting down.
GAAGGAAAACCACTCCTTTTTTTACATGGATGGGGCAGCAATTGTCAGTCATTTTATCCTGTACTGAAAAAATTAGAGACCGTACGCTCTTGTTACCTGCCCGATTTTCCCGGTTTTGGCAACTCTGAGGCGCCTTCAAAACCCTGGACTGTATCAGATTTTGCCGATATCATTGAAAAATTTATTGAAAAGCATCTTCCGGAAGGCTCATTTGATATTTTGGCGCACTCCTTCGGGGCAAGGGTTGCCATTAAACTACTGAACCGGCCGGCACTATCTGAACGAATAGATAAGGTAATTTTTACAGGTGCGGCCGGGCTAAAGCCAAAGAGAAGCCTCTCTTTTTACATCAGAAAGTATACCGCCATACTGCTAAAAATGCCCTTTTTACTGTTACCGAAAATGCTACGTGAAAAAGGTTTGCATTGGCTTAGAAATACTTCCTTGTGGAAAAAACTGGGATCGTCAGACTATCAAAAGCTTGGCGGAGTTATGCGCCAAACATTCATACATGTGGTAAGCGAACATCAGGAGAAAGAGTTATCAAACATACCCCACGAGATCTTATTGCTATGGGGAAAAAACGATACAGCCACTCCACCAGAGCAAGGTGAGAGAATGAACAGCATCTTAAAACATAGTGCGTTCGTGCCCATTGAGCATGCCGGGCACTATGCATTTATCGACAAACCGGCGCAATTTGCAGCAATCGCAATTGCATACCTTGAGCCGGATGTCTGATATTACCGCAGGCAATTGTAAAATATCTGCAAATAAATCTATACAACCAGTTTATAACTGGTGCATGTTCCTTCCTCTTTTCCGTTTTTTTCGCACTCTTCTCTTTTCTCAAAACCCTGAGTAGAAAATTCGAGAATCTCGCCTTTTTTATCGGTTCGTCTCCATCTCCAATCGCCTTTAATATCCTGATAGATTTCACATTTCGGCATAGATAATCAATTTATATGTTTATTGCATTTACACTATATCACCATTTTTTAAACCATTATCAACTTCATTCCATTTCAATTAACGGTATCCAATCAAAAAAGTGGATGTTTTAACTGAAATTATCTTCTTATTTGAAGAGAAAAAGTTCTCACACTGATTTTGTACCTTAATAAAAAACCTAATTATACCATCGCAATGGATAACGAAACTCAAAAACTGGCTATTCTTATTGATGCAGACAATGCCCAGCCCGCAATAACTGAAAATCTGCTTGCTGAAATTGCAAAATATGGTACTGCAAACGTAAAGCGTATATATGGCGACTGGACTCAGCCGCAGCTGCGCAGCTGGAAAGATCTTCTGCTTGAATATTCCATCCAACCCATTCAGCAGTTTGGCTACACAAAAGGTAAAAATGCTACCGATAGCGCACTCATTATCGACGCAATGGATCTGCTTTATACAGGCAAATTCGACGGCTTTTGCCTTGTTTCAAGTGATAGTGATTTTACGAAACTTGCAGCCCGTATTCGCGAAGCGGGCCTCACTGTTTATGGTTTTGGTGAGAAGAAAACCCCTGAGCCATTCGTAGCAGCCTGCGATAAATTTATCTATACGGAAGTTCTTGCCAAAGATGAGGAGGAACGTGAACAGAGAAAGCGCCGCCCGGCAACCGCCCTTAAACAGGATACTAAACTTGTAAACCTCGTTCGAAATGCCATAGATGCCTCATCAGATGAAAGCGGTTGGGCACATCTCGCACCGGTTGGCAGTTATATTGCCAAGCAATCGCCCGGTTTTGATCCCCGTAATTATGGCTACCGCAAACTGGGTGAACTACTGAATGCAATGGGCTTGTTTGATTTTGAAGAACGAAAAACCGGTGACGGCCATGCAAAAGCACTCTACATAAGAGATAAACGCAAATAACAGATTTTATGAAATTAGCCTTGCTTCTGCCTCTGCTCCTGCAGCTAACACTACCACCTGTGCCCGTTCAGGAAGGCTGTTATGATGTAGTCATCAGAAATGGAATTCTGTTCGATGGCTCAGGCGATGCGGGAAATGCAACTGATATTGGATTTACTGGCGATCTAATCAGAAAAATCGGCTCCATTCCCAATGATGCCTGCTCAAAGTCTGAAATTGATGCCGATGGTTTAGCCGTAGCACCGGGATTTATCAACATGCTGAGCTGGGGTGCCAATCCCCTGATGGACGACGGACGTTCCATGAGTGGAATTAAACAGGGAGTAACTCTTGAACTTTTCGGAGAAGGATCTTCCATTGGCCCGCTGAATGAACAGATGAGAGTCCAGCGATGGGGTGAGAATCCCGACAATCATCTTTGGCGCTCACTTGGTGAAGGCTTGCAGTGGATGGAGGATAATGGTGTCGCTACAAATATAGGGTCGTTTGTGGGTGCAACAACCCTTCGGATACACGAAATCGGGTATGATGACAGAGAGCCTACATCTGAAGAACTGAAAACCATGAAAGCGTTGGTGGAAGAAGCCATGCGTGAGGGTGCTATGGGATTGGGAACATCCCTGATTTATGCACCGGCATTTTATGCCTCCACGGAAGAGTTGATACAGCTTTCACAAGTTGTTAGCCGGTTCGATGGTATGTACATCTCTCACATTCGAAGCGAAGGAAATCGGTTTGTAGAATCGGTTGAAGAGCTCATTACAATCGGACGTGAAGCTGACTTACATGCAGAAATCCATCACCTGAAAGCGGCCGGGCAGGATAACTGGCACAAACTGGATGAGGTAATTGAACTTGTTGAAACGGCCCGAAGTGAAGGACAACCGGTTACAGCAAATATGTATACCTACAGTGCTGCAGCTACCAGCCTCGCAGCCATCTTTCCGCCCTGGACGCAAGATGGCGGACATGAGCGATGGATTGAACGCCTTAGCAATCCTGAAACACGCGAACAAATTATTGAGGAAGTAAAAACACCTTCCGATGAGTGGGAGAATTTCTACCTGATGGCCGGCGGGGGCGAGGGCATCATTCTTGTTGGATTTCGAAGTGAAGAACTGCAAAAATATGTAGGCATGACACTCACCGAAATTAGTGAAGCACGAGGTGTGGAAGATGAAGTACAAGTTGCAGTTGATCTCACGGTGGAGGATAACAACCGAATTGGAGCCATCTATTATCTGATGAGTGAAGAAAATGTACAGAGACAGGTTCAGATTCCCTGGATGAGTTTTGGCTCTGATGGTGGCACATTTGCTGCTGAAGGCGATGTTCTGAACCGCCGCATGCATCCTCGTGCCTGGGGTAATTTTGCCAGGCTGCTCGGAAAATACGTTCGCGAACAGCAGTTAATTCCCCTCGAAGAAGCCATTTACCGGTTAACCGGTTTACCCGCTTCAAACCTCAAACTCGAAAACCGAGGCTTCTTAAAAGAGGGATATTTTGCCGATGTTGTAATTTTTGATCCTGAATTAATTGATGATCACGCTACATTTGAAAATCCTCACCAATACGCCACAGGTATAGAACACGTATTTGTGAATGGAGTGCAAGTAATAAAAAACGGAGAGCACACCGGAGAAAAACCGGGCAGATTTGTAAAAGGTCCGGGTGCTTATAAAGAATCGATAACCATAGAAAACAGAGCTGCTATGAAAATAACCAAAGAGCTGCAAAAGAAAATGAGTGACTATCCGGACAAGCAATACAGGATTCTCGTTGTGGTGCAAAAAGATACTGATGCCGACTCGCTGCCTGTTATACCCGAGATAACCTACATGGGAAATATTATGTTGTTTCATGCCAATGCAGAAAAGATCATTCAGCTTGCAGAACATCCCTTGGTTCTCTCCATTGAGGAAGACGGTGAAGTAACAGCTCATTAAAATTCTCAGAAAAAAACAGTACCTTTACACCGGGTCTGGCTTAAGATTTCAGTTATTCAACAGGCATTAAATTGCCTATAACCCTATCGGCTTTTTCGAATGAATAACTTGTGGAGGCGCTACAAGTATCGGGTAACTACAAATTGCTTGGATGGGCATTTACCATCCGAAGGGCATCTCTATTGGCGTAACAGGCTTTTTGCCTTCTCCCTCATCTACATGCTGCCCATCTTTTTTCTGTTGTTTACTCTGTCGATTTTTACAGCTATATCTTCCGGGTTAATGTTTATTATTTATGCAGATATCCTTGCTTTTACTGCCTTACTATTTGTGGCTTTTAGTAGCAAAATACATGTGTATTACAGAAAAATTGTTTTTTTTATATCCGGCTATATCCTGATTGCAGTACTTCTTTTCACAAAGGGGCCCATCGGACCTGCTCTTATTTTCATGCTTGTAATCTCAATCTTTGCCATTCTGTTTATGAACAGATCAGCAGGATATGCAACTCTGTTTATCAATATTTCACTTTGTGTGCTATACGAACTTGGCATACGCCTCGATTTACTTGGCGGGCTTTCCGGAATTAGCTACCCGGATTATTCCTGGATTTTGCTGGCAACCAATCTTGCCGGCGTAAATCTTCTCATGGTTATACTTCTGCCAACACTTCTCGATGGATTACAGGAGACCATCAAAAAACAAAAATTACTCGAATCAAAACTCCATACAAAACAGAACAGTATACTGAAATCTGCAAATCTGCTGAGGAAAAAGAGTGAGACACTTGAACTAGTAAACCAGCGATATAAAACCATCTCACAACTTGTGAGAGAAGCTGTTTGGCACTGGAATATGAATGATGATAACAGAACCTGGAGCTTCGAGGAGGGAAATTTCTTTGGTTATAACATGCAGGAAGAACTCAGCACATTAAAATCCTGGTCAGATAAAATCCATCCAGATGAAGCAGAAGATGTTGTTGATACACTGCTGAGTGCTATCAACTCAGAAAGCCAAACTCAATGGGAAATGGAGTATCAGTTCAGAGCCAGGAATGGTGAGTATGTAAATATATCAGACAGGGCCCTTATTAACAGAAGCGCTGATGGCAGCCCTATCCAGATGCTTGGTGTAATGCAGGATATTACCTCCTTCAAAAAGACAGAAGAGACCATTCGGGAAGCACTTGCAGAAAAAGAAACACTTCTTTCTGAAATTCATCACCGTGTAAAAAATAACCTTGCGGTTGTATCCGGCCTGCTTGAACTACAAGCCCTTCAGGCAAATAATGAAGATCTCAGCCGGCAACTGCTCGACAGCACCATGCGCATTAAATCGATGGCGAGCATTCATGAACAGCTCTATCAGTCCAAAAGTTTTTCACACATCAACCTTGGCAACAGCCTTGAACAACTCATCAGAACTATTGTAAGCACCTACCAAACAGCCATTGATATTGAACTTATCTTCGATAATGAAGATGTATTTCTGAACATGAACAAAACAGTTCCCTGCTCTTTAATTGTGAATGAAGTAATCACCAACATCATGAAACACGCCTTTACAGGCTATAAAATGGGAACGATACATACCACCATTTCAGAAAAAGAAGATCAGATCACTATTAGTGTAACCGACAATGGATCCGGTCTGCCCGATGATTTCGGAGAAGAGAGCAAAAAGAACATGGGCCTCTTCTTGATTGAAACACTTACCAACCAGCTTGAGGGCAAGCACTTTTATAGCTCTGAAAATAACAGAACTACTTTTACACTTACATTCAGCAACAGCAGTTCACTCGATTGATAATCATTACAGCAACTGTTACGTTAAGAGAGTTAACTTTTAAATATTTCACGGATTCGCTTTAGCAGATAGGAATATCTGTGTAGCTTATTAAAGCAAATTGCTTAACTGAATACTTTTCAGAATTTAATTCTTGTTTAATAATCTTGTAAAAAAATGTGTTGTGCAAACTTTGACTCTCACCGCTAACACACTTTTATTCCTGATTCTATTTGCACTGTCAAATTCATCTGATAGTGCAGATCTTCACAAGGCAATCCAAAAGGGAGATGAAAATGCATTTAAAGACTTTTTTAACAACCATTACGACAATATTTTCATATACCTTCTGAACCGGGGAATGAATCAGCAGGAAGCTGAAGATCTTGCTCAAAAGGCTTTTATTTATATTTGGGAAAACAGGAAAAATATAAAG
>SLJB01000286.1 GCA_007135335.1 Balneolaceae bacterium | reverse complement strand
TCTAAAGAAAATGTTGAATTAGGATGCCTGTCCCGAAACCTCGGGAAGGTCGAGGGTTCGAGTCCCTTCCGGATCGCATTAGAAGCTGCTCAATTAGGTTTGAGCAGCTTTTTTTGTTTTGGGGTGAAACTGAGAATACATGCACTATCTGTACATACTTTACAGTAAAAAGATTTTGTTAACTATCTTTTAATTTTTTAATCCTGCTATTGAAGAACCGGGTAATTGGCGGTGGTTCTCCACACACTGTTCCAGTTGAAACCGGGCATATTATTTTCAGCGGAAGAACCCGTCATCTCTGAAGTGGTTAGGCTTGTTAATCCATTCTGATTTCCCCGGCCAATTCCATTGCTTTGATTGGTAGCCTGGCTGTCCCAGTAGGAGGTAGTTAATGAACCCTGGTTCCATCCTATAAAACCACCTGTTTCGTCATCACCTGAGACATTTCCTCTTGCATAAGAAGTTGCAATAAAACCGTTTGGATAATTTCTGCCTGCTAATCCACCAACCTCGTCATCCCCCGATACATTACCTGCAGCATAGGAATTTACAATCCTGGCACTATTTCTGTTAGATCCAACCAGGCCCCCTACCGATTCCTCTCCTATTACATTACCTGTGGCATAAGAGTTGCTGATTTCTCCATTGTTGGTTCCAACCAGGCCTCCAACACCATCATCATCTCCCTCCACATTGCCCAAGGCAAATGAGCCCCTAATCTCTCCATTACTTTCATTTACTCCAACCAGTCCGCCAACATGTTCATCATCACCATAGACAAAGGCATTTGAATGAGAGCTTGTAGTTTGTCCGTTATTGAGGCCAACCAATCCACCTATCATTTCTTCACCTGAAACATTGCCCGTTACATATGAATTATTGATTTGACCATTGTTGGTTCCGGCCAGTCCGCCAACAATGTCTTCTCCAATAATATTTACATTCACAAGTCCGGTATTATTTATTTGTGCATTCCCGGTAAACCCAAACAGCCCTACATGATCATCCCCATCCCGGTTTATGGTTAATCCGGAGATTTCAAATCCGCTTCCATTAAACGTTCCTGTAAAAGGCATGGAGGAACTGCCTATTGGGCTAAATCCTTGTCCGCTATTCCATCCGGATGTTGAAGAGGCATTGATATTATTGATCTGTATGAAATGGGAACTGAGATACTCACTGATTGCCTGTAATTGCTCTGTTGTTGATACCCGGTATGGATTTCCCGGCGAACCATCTCCGCCAGAAAATGCTGTTTCCTGTTCAATAAACAAGGCAGTAACTTCTGTTGAGCTCTCCATAGTGATTAAGATGGGATTCTCTGTACCCGTAATGTCGTCTTGCCACTGATTAAATTCCCAGCCATCTGAAGGTTCGGCCGTTAATTCAACAAGAGTTCCGGGTTTAAACTCATTTAAATCAGGGTTGAGGTTTACAGTGCCATTGCCGGAAATATTGATGGTTAGATCAAATAAGATTTCTTCAAAAACAGCAATTACCTCTTTGTCTGAATCCATAATCAGCTCAACTGATGATTGGGCAGAGTTGATATCACCTGTCCACTCCACAAACTGCCATCCGGCGGAAGGGGATGCCGTCAATTCAACCATTGCCCCTTCCTCATACTCTTCTAGTTCCGGGGCAATAGTTACAGAACCATCACCCTCAATATTCAGGTCGAGTTCGAATGTACTCTCTTCATCCTCTTCTATAAATACAGCGGTGACTGCTTTGTCTGAATACATAATCAGCTCAACTGAGGTTTGGGCAGAGCTGATATCACCTTTCCACTCCACAAACTGCCATCCGGCGGAAGGGGATGCCGTCAATTCAACCATTGTCCCTTCCTCATACTCTTCTAGTTCCGGGTCAATAGTTACAGAGCCATCTCCCTCAATATTCAGGTCGAGTTCAAATGTAATACCTTCTGACTCCTCGGCAAAAAGTGCTGTCACTTCTTTATTTGAATCCATAGTCAGCTCAACTGATGATTGGGCAGAACTTATATCCCCGGTCCATCTCACAAACCGCCAACCGAATGAAGGGGTTGCCGTAAGTTCTACGATTGACCCGGATTCATATTCATCCAGTTCGGGATCAATTCTCACAGATCCCTCACCCTGAATATTTGCACTGAGATTGAAGATATTTTCCTCCAACTCCTTGGCAAAAACCGCGTTAATTACTTTGTTGGAATTCATTGTGATTTCAACCGAAGTTTGGGAGGTACTGATATCACCTGTCCATTCTACAAACAGCCAGCCGGCGGAAGGGGATGCCGTCAGCTCGACCATTGACCCGGATTCATACTCAGCCTGCTCAGGGTCGATAGTTACCGAACCTTCTCCCTCAATATTGAGAGCGATATTGAAGGTACTCTCCTCCGGCTCCCCGGCAAAAACTGCAGTTACTTCTTTGGGACTATCGATTGTGATCTGTTGTGGATTTTCTGAACCGGAGAGATCTCCCTTCCATTCTATAAATTCCCATCCCTGTGCGGCATATGCCGTCAGCTCAACTACAGTTCCATCTTCATAATCTGCGGTTCTTTGTTGAAGCACTTGTTCTGTAACACTTCCCTCACCCTCTGTGAGTATTGTGAGTGGGTATTCTCTGTGTTCAAAAACAGCTAATACAGCTTTTTCTTCAATTAGTATGATTTCTACGGGATTATCTGTGTCCGTAATATCACCCTGCCATTCGGTAAATCTCCAGCCATCAGAAGGCCTGGCTGTTAACTGAACCCGGTTTTTGGATGGATTTTCCTCAGATTCGATTTGTTCAATGTTAACTGTTCCTTCACCCTGCACCGTTAAGGCTAAAATCTCGTCAACAGGTATAAAATTGGCAGTTATGCTGGTTTCCTGTTCGATGATAATAGTTTCTGGATTCTTAGTTCCTTCCAGGTTTCCGCCCCATCCCGAAAATACCCAGCCGTCGGCGGGATGAGCCGTTAATTCCACGAGAGTGCCATACTCGTAATCTGTTGATCTTTCTTGTATTACATTTTCCACAACGCTCCCTTCACCTTCAATGGTGATAGACAGCGGGTATTCTCTTTTCTCAAATACTGCGGTTATCTCTTTGGCCTCATCCATTCTGATTACGGCCGGATTAACGGATCCTGATAGATCTCCTCTCCATCCCGCCAGTTTCCAGCCTTCAGCGGGATTAGCATTTAACTCAACAAAAGTTCCGCCTGCATAGTGTGTAGATCTCTCTTGGAGGACTCTTTCTGATACAGTACCCTCACCTTCGATATGAATGCTGAGAGGATATTGCCTGTCAACAAAAAAGGCCAGGATGTTTTTATTGGAATTCATGGTAATTACAGCAGGATTCTCACTGCCATTAAAATCACCTCTCCAGCCACTAAAAACCATATTATCATTTGCATCAGCTGATACTTCTACTTCAGTTCCCTCGTCAAATCCACCCTGTGAAGGCGTAACGATGCCGGAAGCTACCGGATCTGTTGAAGTTACAAGTGTGTAAACCTGTTTATTTTCAGTTGAACATGAAAAAAAAATGAAAACAGATATTACACTTACTGCAAACCTTTGCAGCACTTTTCTGATGTAACTTTCTCTTGAAAGCGTAATTTTCTCTTGTGATTGAATCATTACTCATATAAAGCAAATTCCTATAATTTTGCTTTATATAGATTCCATCAAATCATTGCAGATGTTACAGTTAGAAATGAAGTCTACTCGAACCTAAACTATAGATTTTTTCAGGGAAGCTTTTTAACCCGTTTGAAAGAATGCATATAATAGTTAATTAATGATATACACAATAACTACTGAATCACCATAAGTTTTTCCGTCTTTACATCACTGTCTGTAACCATTCGGTAAAAATAGACACCTGAAGAGAGGCCATTCATGTTCAGAGGAATTTCAAAATATCCCACATTGTACTCCTGATCGGTAATCGATCGCACATGAGATCCGTTTGAAGTAAACAGGTCTATTCTTACACGTGTTACCTCGGGTATTACGATGGGTATGGTGGTATTAGTCCTGAAGGGATTCGGAAAGTTATGTCCCAAAGTGAGTTCACCATCAGCAAAAACAAATTCAATTGTAAAAATTCTGGATAAATCCAGGCCGGCTGCTACTGCAGTAAATGTTATGGTTTCCTCGCGCGTGTTCGTAACAGAGAAAATAGCTAAACCATTAGCATCCGTTACATCTTGTATAGGTGTAATTACAGGATTTCCCGCGCTTGGCCGAAGAGAAACAGTAACTCCCTGAACAGGTTCAAGCCTACTATTGACAGCCATTATACGTATTTCGCTATCTTGTATTCCTGTAGCGAGTACGCGGTCTCTGTCTGCTTCAACCTGAGAGCTTGCAGCGCTAATATTAATAGTTGTTACCTCTATAATGTCGGAGTATAAACTCAGCCCGGAGGTGATTTGAGACCGAAGCCTGTAGTAGTAATTGGTACCGGGTGATAAACCTGTAATGGTAAAACCTGTTCCGGTACCCACGTTTCTGTCCTGAAAACCGGAGATGTACTCCTCAAAATCAGGATCCCTTGAAACATCCAATCTGTAGTTATTGGCGTCTGATACAGGTTCCCAATTAGCCCTGAAAGATATAGCTGTTCTATCAGTGGCACTTAAAGTTACGGGCGGCATTAAAACGTCGGTTGTAAACACCTTCTCATCACCAAAAGCACTGCCGGATTGATTTGTTGCGTAAGCCCGCACAAAATATCTGGTACTATGATCTAATTGTGATATCTGTACTGAAAAGTCACTCTCAGCTTCCTGAGATGATATACATGTATCGGCAAAACCTGGCATTTCGATTCTTGAGTAACAAATACCTGTCTCTGTTATGGAAGATCCGCTGCTGTCAGTTACTCTGCCTCCTGCCAGAGCTTCTGTTATGGTAATGTTTTGCGGTTCTTTTGTGATAACAACAGGAGTATTTGATCCTTGTGTGAAGAAATTTCTGTTTTGGCTGAATCCAGTTCCTGTTCGGTTAGTTGCATAAGCACGCACGTAATAAGTCGTATTTTCATTCAGACCGGTTACCCTTTCGGTAAAAGTTTTGCCCCCGCTTACAGAGATACAATTATCTGAAAGAGAAGGATTCACATTTTCTGACCAGCATATTCCTCTGTTTGTAATGGTTTCCCCACCGTCATCTGTAATCTCAACCTCTATCTCTGCTGAGTTAGTTGTAACATCTCTTACAGCATTGATTGTGACAGTGGGTACAAAAAAGAGTGGATCACCATCACGGTAATTTGCAATTACATGTTTAATTTCCCGCATGCTCCTGGCATTATCAGCCGGTGCGCCTGTATCGGTATAGCTTCCGGTAGGGGTGTTAAGATGCAATACATCCGGGTTTGAAAATGTATTGTATCCAATGTCTCCTTCGTTATAGGTCATTACAGAAACATATTTTCGCCCGTCACTTGCTGTCCATCTCCAGCCGGTTGAATATTCAAACAGGCCGCCGGCGCTGCCCGCTGCATTTAACTGTTGATTTCTGCTGTGATTATTCCCCATGTTGTGACCTATTTCGTGGGCGTGAGTAGAACCTAAAGCCTGTTGCACCCTTGTAATAGAAAACCCAAAATTAGGTGAACCCGCCATATTATTCATTAACCATGCAATACCGCCAACATCTTCGGCAAAGGTAAACATGGCAACTAAATCGGCTCCATATTCATTTCTCCAGTCATGTACCTCATCCAGGTATCCGCCATATTGGTTACCAAAGGGATTAAAACTGCGAGAAGCTGTAAGGCGCCGAAGATCTGTTGCAGAATCGGTTCGGGTTTCCTGATAATCTACCAGAGCTCTGTGTACCAGACGGAATATTAAATTTGTTTGGCCATTATCTGCAGATTGCTGAGCAACCGCCATAGCTTCATTAATAACATTATCTATACCGCCTGCATTAAACTCGGCCCAGTTAGCTGCCTGCTGAGTGTAAACAATCATCACATCAATTACATCAATCCGATCAGGGTCAGCATCAAACTGAGGGATTTTTTGTGCTTCTTCCATTGGCATATCAAAAGTAGCAATTTCATGATCCAGTCCGCATGATAGTTCATCGGTTTCGTGCGGATCAAGCTGAATCATCAGGTGTGAGCCCTCTCTTTCATCATATAGTAACCGATAGAAAGAGTGACCTGAGATATTTTTCATATTTGAAAGCACCCGGCCGTTTGAATACGATAAGGTGATACTATTTTCCCAACTGCCGTTCATATACCCTGTAACAGACCAGTTATTTTCATCATGATGTATCACCCGCTGAACGATTACCTCATACTCATCGCCTCTGCTGTTAATAACACTGAAATCACTTATTTCATGATTTCTAATGCTGTATAGAACATCCCTGTCTATTTCTAGACCATGTGCAGTTACTTCTGATCTGTCTTTAGCCACCCAACCTATTGGTGATATTTCTGCTGCCTTAAAAAGCTGATTAACTGCCTGTGCAAAAACATCACCATTCAGAATAAAGGAAAAGAGAATACATGTTATGAATAGTGTTTTTATCGATTGATTAACCATCAAAATAGAATAATATGAAGTATAAAGCCCTTTCTTTGAGTTTGGCAATGTATGAATTTTGGATAAAATATTTCAATAACTCCGGTAAATTAGAGGAGCATGTATCAAAAACCTATTTTCTGTAAACGGTGCTGAAATTGCTTAATTGCAATATCCAGAAACCACTCTTTTTCCAGCCCAAATGGTACCACATCATAAGGCTCAAAGATCTCATGAATAATATTTGTTGCATCATCCAGCATCTCTTCAAGATGATTTTCAAAAGGTTCTCTGCATTCGGGATTTTCCTCCAATAATCTGTTAATCAGATAGAGGCCATATGCGATATGTCGCGACTCATCCTGCTTTAATTTTGTTATCCCTTCCTGGAGCCCGGGCATTAGATTGTTTTCTGATAGCATTTTATAATAGGCTTCGTATCCGGTCTCGGCTAAAGTGCCCTCAACAATCATATTATATGTACCTGAGGCTTTTAGCTGAGCCATGGGTGAAGGGTCTGTATATAAGTTATTTAAATGATTGGGTAGCTTATCGTAAATCAGTGTTTTATAAAAAGGAGCATGAAATCTTTCAAAATCAGGTCGATTGCCCATGACTTCCTTAACAAAACGGGAGAAGAACTCGGTGTGCTTTGCTTCTTCCCATAAAAATGAAGTGAGATAGATCTCTTCTTCAAGGCGGCCTTCTTTCGCAATGGTGAGTATCAGGGGTAACAATTCAAGGGTTACTGCTTCTTCACCAGCCATAAAAAGTGACGAAAGGTGAAGGATTATTTCTTTTTCACTTTCACTTAAATTTGACCAGTCATTTATGTCTTGTTTAAAATCTATCTCGGTTGGGTTCCATACACCAAATTTTTTTGCTTTTTGAAATAACTGCATGGGAAAACTTTCAAAATTCAAACCCTTACCGGTTGTAACAAACGTGTTGTTTTTCTTCACGGGTCTGTTTTGATCGATGATCTCTGATACATAATCCTTCTTAAGACTTTTTGCGTTATAGGCAGGTGCTGTTTCCAGCAGTGCTTTTGCTGCTCTTCTTTGAGTTGATAACTGAACAAGGCTTCCTTTCTCAAGGGATAATGATCCCTTTAAAATCATCATGGTGGGATCTTTTTTCTGCTCAATCAATTTAAGCCATGTTTGCTCGGATGCGGTTAGTATGATATCAGAACTGTCTGTATCTTTGTCTGTTGCGTATTTCAGTTCATGGCACTCACCGTATTGCAAGTCTAAATAGAAACCTATGGAGTTTTTTTCCCGAAGTACTTCCGGAGCAGGTTCAATTTTCAGCAGAACAGGGGCATTCCAGTTTTTGGCTGCTTTTTTGTATTCCTTGCTTGTTTCAATGGATAATTTCCATTCGTTGATCCAATCTTCTGAGAAATAGATGTTTGTGAGATCTTTTTTCTTCTTT
>SLJB01000198.1 GCA_007135335.1 Balneolaceae bacterium | reverse complement strand
ATCTGCAATCAGCTGAAAATTTTGAATTCCTGCTGCCATACAACCTTTTCCTGCGAAAGAGGCTGTTCCGTTTTTTAGAAATAGATATAGACGCAGAAATTCTGCTGGCAAGTGAGATGCCATTATACAACCCAAACCCCGATTTACTTGCCAACCAACTAAATGCCGGGAGTTATTACCAGGAACACGGGGCCCGCCACTATCAGAGACAGGGAAAAAACAGAAGTGAATTATCGTTTGTGCATCCCGAATACAGACAACATTTTGATGGTTTTGAACCGGAATGCTGCCTGCTGGATCTTCTCTTTCAGTTTGGCCCGGAGAGTTTTAGAATTATTGACATATGCACGGGGAAAACAGCACAAAATGAATAGCACAAACACGATGTTTGCGCTATTCTTCTGATTGACCAAATAAAGCCACATTGAATCGTTCGGAGGTCGTTCAATCGTGGCGGTTTAAAAGCCCCAGTTTCAGCTTCAAATTCATCTCCCAAATCCACAACGCTTTGAGGTGCAAGCAACTCCCAAAGGGTGTTTATTTATACATCAAATTCAATACCCTGGGCAAGCGGCAGTTCATCACCCCAGTTAATCGTATTGGTCTGACGGCGCATATAGGCTTTCCAGGCATCAGAACCTGATTCGCGCCCGCCACCGGTCTCTTTTTCCCCGCCGAATGCTCCGCCAATTTCAGCCCCGCTCGTACCGATGTTGATATTTGCAATACCGCAATCGGATCCTTTGTGGCTGAGAAATGTTTCCGCCTCCCGCATGTTCAGGGTAAACATGGAAGAACTTAACCCCTGCCTCACCCCATTGTGATAACCAATCGCTTCATCCAGTGTTTTGTATTTAATCAGATAAAGAATCGGTGCAAAGGTCTCATCCTGAACAATTTTATAGTGATTTTCCACTTCACATATAGCAGGTTTCACATAGTGGCCTTCCATATTTTCCAGAACATCGCCGCCACAAATAACCGTGCCACCCTCATTTTTCACCTGTTGAAGTGCTTTCTGCATCATTTCAACAGCATCCTGATCAATCAGTGGCCCTACCAGTGTTTTGGAGTCCAGCGGATCACCAATGCGAACACTCTTATAGATGGTGAGCAATCTCTCTTTGATTTCTGCATAAACAGATTCATGTATAATTAGACGGCGGGTGCTTGTGCAGCGCTGGCCTGCCGTACCCACCGCACCAAATACAACAGCCCGGATTGCCATCTCCAGATCCGCATCTTTACTGATAATGATGGCATTATTACCGCCCAGTTCAAGAATGGTTTTACCAAGCCGCGCACCCACTACCTGTGCCACTTGCTTGCCCATCGCGATGGAGCCGGTTGCTGAGATCAGCGGAATTCTCTCATCGGCTGTAAGCCATTCTCCCACTTCACGGCCACCGGTTATCAGCCCGAAAATACCTTCCGGAAGGTCATTCTCTTTAAGCACCCCAGCTACAATATTCTGCACGGCAACACCACATAAAGGTGTTTTTTCCGATCCTTTCCAGATTACCGTATCACCGCAAACAGCAGCAATCATGGCGTTCCAGCTGTAAACAGCTACAGGAAAATTAAACGCGGAGATGATCCCCACGGGGCCCAGCGGATGCCACTGCTCGTACATTCTGTGCTGAGGCCGCTCAGAGTGCATGGTGAGCCCATACAACTGGCGACTCAAACCAACGGCAAAATCACAAATGTCAATCATCTCCTGTACTTCACCGAGACCTTCCTGGTAAATTTTTCCCATTTCGTAAGAAACCAGTTTACCGAGCGGCTCTTTGTACTCTCGAAGTTTCAGACCAATCTGCCTTACAATTTCACCACGAAGAGGTGCCGGCATCATTCGCCATTCCGCAAAAGCCTCCTGCGATTTTTCCACAACTCTGTCATACTCTTCCCGCGATGTGCTTACCACCTGCGCAATTTCTGATCCGTCTACCGGAGTAAAGCTTGTACATACTTCTGATGAATCTGTTTTAAAAAATTCCCTTCCCGTTGCTGTTCCCGCATTAATTCTTTCGATGCCGAGCGTACTCAAAAAATCTTTCATATCTTGGTTTTTTTGTGATTAGTTTTTGTAAATATAGAGTGATTCAGCGTAAGGCAAAAGAAACTGTTCGCACTTAAACCCTCTCACAAATTCGCCCGATTTTATTTCACCAAACTTTAATTCATGATAATATCTGCATCCAACAACCAGGTTAAAGAGTGGCGAAAGCTTTTGATGGGGAAATATCGAAAGAAAAACGGGCTTTTTCCGGCAGAGGGTTTACGATGTGTTGAGCAGATTCTAAAAAACAGTGCACTTTCGGTCACTGAAATTTTAACAGACAGAGACTTTTCACTTTCCGGGCTGAGTATTCCCGGCAGCATCCCGATTTTTCAACTGAGTAGTGAGGATTTTTCTTCCATCAGCGATACTGAAACTTCACAGGGAGTTATTGCTGTTTGTAAAATTCCAGCGGAATCATCGATCGAAGAGATCACAAAAACAGAGGGCCTTATCATTGCCCTCGACGCCATTCAGGATCCCGGGAATCTCGGTACCATCATCCGCACGGCAGCGTGGTTTGGAGTAAAAGGAATTATTTTCGGAACCGGGTGTGTGGATCCGTTTCATCCCAAAGTAGTGAGGAGCACGGCGGGAGCCACCGGCGCCATTCCTTATCTGAAGGGTGATTTGAAGAATATTCTTAATCATCTGGAAAGAGAAACCCGTGAAATATTCCTGCTGGATGGTTCTGCGAGATCAGAATCACTCGGAGCTGTTTCAACATCAAAAAATGCAGTTATAGTTGTTGGCAATGAAGGGAGTGGAATAGATAGTGAACTTATCAAACCAAGCCGAAAGCTGATTCGAATTGATGGACACTCCGATGTTGTGGAAAGCCTGAATGCAGCCATTGCAATGAGTATTGCTCTTAACACATTTTCCCGTTAATGAAGAATCATCGAAGGTCGGCCACAAAATCTATATTATCTTTTCTCGGTTCATTGATTATCTGAATTTGTTTAACTATAGTTAGATAAATCATTACAGACATTTGCACTTCACCCATAACTAAACTTTTGTTGGCCTATGCCCGGACAAAAAAAAGTGAAGAAAATATTCGTTCTCGACACTTCCGTTCTTTTGTATGATTCTGACGCCGTAAAAAACTTCGATAAACATGACATTGCCATTCCCATTACCGTTTTAGAAGAGATAGATTCCTTTAAAAAAGGAAATTCCGTTACCAACCTTCACGCACGCGAGTTTATCCGTTTTCTGGATAAAATTACCGACTCTAATCTGATCCAGGAATGGATTCCGCTTAATGGAAAAACCAGGGGGAATATTCGAGTTGTAAGTGATGAAGGCAGCAAAGTAGATGCGAATGATGTATTCGGATCTTCAAAAAATGATCACCGGATTCTGAATTCTGCTTTAAAGCTGATGGAAGAAGAACCGGACAAAAAAGTTACACTTGTAACGAAAGATATTAACCTGAGACTGAAAGCACGGGCACTCAATCTTGTGGCGGAGGATTATGAAACCATCCGCATCAAAAATATCGATCATTTGTATCGTGGAAAAACAGATCTGAAATTTGAAGATAATACTCCCATCAATCAGCTTTATAAAGATGGGAACATAAGCCAGAGTAAACTGGAGCAGACAAAACCAATCAGCAATCACTACTACATTCTGAAAAATCACTCCAGCTCCGCGCTTGGGCATTATAATCCCCGAAGTAAAAAAGTTGAGCTCGTAAAACCTCACAATGCTTACGGCGTTTCACCACGTAATGCAGAGCAAACATTTGCCATGCATGCTCTCATGAACCCGGAAATATTACTTGCTACCATAACCGGTGCAGCAGGTACGGGAAAAACCCTTTTGGCATTGGCATGTGCACTTGAACAGCGCCGTTTATACAGGCAGATTTATCTTGCGCGCCCCATTGTGCCACTCAGTAACCGCGATTTAGGGTACCTCCCGGGAGATGTGAAGTCCAAAATTGACCCGTATATGCAACCTCTGTGGGACAATCTCAGCATCATCAAAAATCAATTCAGCGAATCGAGCAAGCAATACAAAAAAATTGATGAACTGATTCAAACAGAAAAACTTTCGATTGTACCGCTCGCCTATATCCGCGGACGCAGCCTCAATAACGTAATTTTTATAATTGATGAGGCACAGAATCTCACGCCTCATGAGATTAAAACCATTATCACACGGGCAGGTGAGAATACAAAAATTATCTTCACCGGAGATATTTTCCAGATCGATACCCCCTACCTCGATGCCCAAAGCAACGGACTTTCATACCTGGTAGACCGTATGAACAATAATGATGTGTACGCGCACATCAGCCTGGAAAAAGGAGAACGATCTGAGCTGGCGAATCTGGCGAGTAAGTTTTTATAGACCACAATTAAGTCCCTAATGAACCAAATCACCCGCCTGATTTAAATAACAGGATCCATGAATTCTAAAAATCAAAGGCTGCTATTCTTCATCGTTGCATTTATATTTGTTACGATTCAATCACTTTCTGCACAGGTTCAACTTGAAGATATTTACAAGGCAAAAGAGTTTATTTCGGTTGATGGCGATACACTGCTCTACCGAATCATGCTGCCCGAAGAGTTTCAGCCTGATAAAAAATATCCGCTGGTGCTATTCCTTCACGGCGCCGGTGAACGTGGCAGTGATAACCGGGCACAATTAACCTGGGGTGTTGATGCCTTTGCAGATGAAGAGTTCAGAACTGAGCATCCCGCTATAGTGATTGCCCCGCAGGCACCCGAACAAACATTCTGGGCAAATCTGAACTGGCGGGAAGAGGGAACCGGCTTAATGGATGAACCTTCCAAACCTCTGAAACTAACATATGAACTTGTTCAAAAAATTATTGATGAGTATCCCGTAGATGAAAAACGGCTCTACATTACCGGATTGTCAATGGGTGGTTTCGGCACGTGGGATCTGATTACCCGCTACCCCAACTTCTTTGCAGCCGCCATGCCAATCTGCGGTGGTGGTGATCCCGCTAAGGCTTCTCTTCTAAGAGATCTCCCGATCTGGAATTTCCATGGAGCGCTGGATAATATAGTTCCTCCGGAGCTTTCGCGCGAAATGATCCATGCCATTCGCAAAGCCGGAGGTAAACCCGGTTACACAGAATATCCCGATGTGGATCATTTCTCCTGGGTGCCCGCTTATTCTGATCGGTATGCACTCGAATGGTTATTCAGCCATAGCAAATAGTGCAGTTGCAAGACTGCTCTGTCTATCTTTATCTGTTCCAAAAACAGGTGCCGCTTACCTGACAAATTCTTATGTTTGATAGTAACTTTAATCAGAATTACCCGGACGATGCCAGATAAACCAAAACGAAATGATCCCTGCCACTGCGGCAGCGGGAAAAAGTACAAAAACTGCTGCCATGATAAAGACAGCTCTGGGGCAAAGTCTAAACTTGGTATAATCGGGATTGTGGTTGCAGTACTTCTCGGATTGCTGATTGTTGGCTTATCTCTTTCAGGCAATAATTCATCACAAAATTGCCCGCCCGGAACTGTATGGTCTGATGCACATCAACATTGTCATTAGTCTTCTTTGTCTTCGGGATTATCAAACCGATACTCTCTGATGAAAACGAAATAGCAGATCGTTTTAAGAAAGAAACACCCTCAAATTGTTTGTCATAGATTGTCGAGTTTTATCTCTCAGTTTCTTTTAAAACATCCCAAATGTTGTTTCCGGCCTATCTTGTGAAAGAAACATAAATGAAGTAAATTCGCAGTCATGAGCAGATGTAGAATTAGCATTCAAAAACTGGCCGGGGACTCAGCTATCACATAAGATGGAAACCATAAAGCTTCCAAAAAACTATCTTCTTTATGGTTCTTTAACCGGTCTCTCTTTAGGCCTTTTACTGGGAGTAATTGCCGAAACTAATGATGTAAATTTTCTTTTTGCCATTTCTTCAATTCTTGAGCCTCTTGGCACTTTGTGGATCAACTCACTTCGTATGATTGTGCTGCCTTTGATTATTGCATATATCATCACGGCAGTAGCTTCTTTTTCCGAGATCAAATCAACATTTATGGTTGGGGGTGGTGCCATTTTTGCTCATCTGGTCTATCTTGGTTTTGGATTTGCACTGATGCTTACCATTGTTCCAAATCTGGTTACTTATTACAGTGTTACACCTGAAATGACAGAAGCCCTCCGTTTTACCACTGTTGAGACTCCTTCATCTGCAAGAAATGAAGCACCCTCCGGTTTTGGTGACATTATTGTCCACATCATTCCTGTAAACCTTTTCAGTGCTGCCGCAAACAACGAAATACTCCCCCTTTTTGTAGCGTCACTACTGTTTGGTCTTGCTTTAACCAGAGTTCCCGAGCCACAACGCAGGCCTGTAGTTAAATTTTTTAAGGCCATTATTTCAGTACTTCATGTGCTAATTAAATGGATCTTAATGGTTATGCCTTATGCCGTTTTTATTCTTGTGTTTTCAATGGCTTCACAGGTGGGCACCGAATTGCTTAGTGCACTCCTGTTTTTCGTATTGTTATTCTGCACTTTACTGATTCTTGCCACTCTTTTACTCTATGTAGTAACGCCGCTTATTGGCAAAGTATCCCTCCGAAAGTTTACTAATGCTTCATTACCTGCTCAAACTGTTGCAATAGGGTCAAGATCATCAATGGTTTGCCTGCCGGCACTAATTGAGGGTGCAAAAGACCGGCTTGGTTTACCGTCAAATATTGTTGGGTTAGTTATGCCGCTTGCGGTGTCTATGTTTAAATTTAATAAAGTAGTATCCGGACCAATTCAGGTCTTTTTTCTTGCTCATATTTATGGTCTGCAACTGGAACCCTGGGCAATTGCGGCATTTTTTATGGCTTATATTCCTACCAGCTTCAGTTCACCCGGAATTCCAAGCGGTGGTTTTTTTGTCTCCCTTCCACTTTACATGGCATTAGGCATTCCGGTTGAAGGTGTGGTTTTGTTGAGAACTGTAGATGCAATTCCGGATGTCTTCAAAACTATTGCCAATGTAACTGAAGATATGAGTGTTACAGCTCTTGTTTCCCGATTTTCTCCCGAGGCAAGCTCTTCGCTTGAGCCGGTTGTAAACTAACCTGATTGCAATGAGAGGAAAGATTAATTTCTTAGTGCCGGAAAATCAAATCTGGATTATTCAAAATTTTCAAAATCGTTTGCCGGATAAAGTTGGCAGAAAGATTCAAATTAATACGTATGAAAAACTTGACGAACTCAGGAAAATAGATGCAGGTACAGTAATTTTTACCGGCCTTGGAGTCATTACTGAAGCACAGCGTGAATTGAGTACAAATGTCTGGAATCAACTTGGAGAGTCCGAATCGGGTTTCAGGCTTCTAAATCATCCTGAAAAAACTTTAGGCAGGCATGAATTACTAGGTGAACTACATATAAGAGGGATTAATGATTTCAGAAGTTTTACTATTCAGGATGTCAAAGAAACTGATATAAACTTTCCTGTTTTTATCAGAGAAAGAAAAAAACACACAGGAAGTTTAACTACACTCATACATAGCATAAGTGAATTTGATTTGGCACTTAAAGATGTAAAAAAACGAGGTTACAACTTAACCGAACTTCTTGTAGTTGAATATGTACATACGGCCGATAGTAACAACATTTACAGGAAATATTCTGCGTTCAAAATTGGAGATAAAATTATTGCCAGATATTTAACACTGAGCTATGATTGGGTTACTAAAGAGAATGCAGATGATCATACTGATAAAGTTTTATATACTGATGAATTAATACAAGAAGAACATGAATATATTGTTGGCAACCCGCACGAAGAGGAACTTCGAAATATTTTTAACATCGCGCATATTGATTTTGGGCGGATTGACTATGGATTTAAAGATGGACGCATACAGGTTTGGGAAATAAATACACTTCCAACATTT
>SLJB01000012.1 GCA_007135335.1 Balneolaceae bacterium | reverse complement strand
TGTAAAAACTACTGCAATCAGAATTGAAAAACATAAACCTGTAATTAATTTCATATCGTGTTGTTTACTATTCTTTTTAGCGGATTTAATTATGCTTAATTAAATTAGTTATTCCAAATTACCACTTACCAATTTTCACAAATCCTTATCGGCTGGATTGATATATTGACGCCAATCAAAAAACCAAACCTAATTCTATGCGATATAAGATTTCTCTACTGATATTCTGCTTCATCGTTTCGGGATTTCTGGCAACTTCTGTTGCACAAACCCACGAAGAAGTAGTAGATAAGATTGTACAGCAGGCTACCGAAAACTCTCATCTTGAAGATCTTGGCCATTATATGATGGATGTGATTGGCCCGCGTCTTGTTGGTACTCCACAAATGCAGCATGCACACGATTGGGCTGTTGAAACCTTCGAAAGCTGGGGCATTTCTGCCCGAAACGAGCAGTACGGAGAGTGGCGGGGATGGGAGCGCGGCATCACCCACGTGGATATGATCTCGCCCCGTGTGGTAACCCTGGAAGCGATGCAGCTTGCCTGGAGCCCGCCTACAGATGGTGCCGTGGAAGCCGGCCTTATCATTATTCCTGAAGTAGAAAACCCGGATGAATTTACCGACTGGCTTCCTGAAGTTGAAGGTAAATTTGTGATGATCTCCATGCATCAGCCCACCGGACGACCCATGTATAACTGGGAAGAGTTTGCAACTGAGGAGTCGATCGAACGCATTACACAAAAACGTGATGAGGCAACCGGCGCCTGGAGGCAGCGAATTGCCAATACCGGCCACAACAACAACTCTCTGGTTCGGGCTCTTGAAGATGCGGGCGCCGTGGGTATCGTGATGTCGAACTGGAGTCAGGCGTTTGGCACCAACAAAGTTTTCGGTGCAAATACCCGAACCATCCCCACCATTGATATGCTGCTGGAAGATTACGGAATGCTCTACAGGCTGGTTGAAAACGGCCACGATCCGGTTATACGGGTGCATGCAGAATCAACCGATCATGGTATGGTTCCCACGTTTAATACAATCGCTGAAATTCCGGGGTCTGAAAAACCGGATGAGTATATTATTCTGTCTGCTCATTACGATTCTTGGGATGCCGGAACAGGCGCTACAGACAATGGTACAGGCTCCATTACCATGATGGAAGTGGCACGTATTTTGAGGGAAGTCTATCCAAATCCAAAACGCACCATCCTTGTGGGGCTTTGGGGTGGTGAAGAGCAGGGGCTGAACGGTTCCCGCGCATTCGTTGAAGATAATCCCGAAATCGTGGATGGCCTCCAGGTTCTTCTGAATCAGGACAATGGAACAGGGCGGGTGATTGACATTAACGGAATGGGCTTTTTACACTCCTATGAATACTTTACCCGTTGGCTGTCAGTAGTACCGCAGGATGTTCGCAGCCACATCGAAACTACCTTTCCGGGAATGCCGAGCGGCGGCGGAACTGACCATGCTTCGTTCGTAGCAGCAGGCGCACCGGGTTTTGTAATGAGATCGCTCAACTGGAGTTACTGGAACTACACCTGGCACACCAACCGCGACACGTACGACAAGATTGTATTTGATGATGTGCGTAACAATGTCATTCTGATCGCAACACTTGCATACATGGCAAGTGAAGAACCGGATACATTTAACCGCGAGAGGCGCGTAATGCCTGTTAATCCAATAACCGGAGAGCAGACGAACTGGCCGCCCGTGCGTTCACCGAACCGCAGCGGCGGTATGAACTAATTCAAAGCTAATTTACTAATCAAAAAAAGGCATAAATATCCCGTTTGTGCCTTTTTTGTTTTTGCCAATTTTCTGTTCAATTACTGTTCTGATTTAACTCAATATTGGCATAAATACTTCTATTCCGCCTTTTACTATCTTTTTTCGATCAGAACTGTGATAAAATAGCAACTTTTGTCGTGGTAAGGTCCATATCGAATTTGCCATTAATTGTAAGTGAATTTGGATCTGGTCCACTGATTGTCTCACTTATACCATCCCAGGTACGTTTTTCATTCAAATCAAATGACAGTGTAAAATTTCCTCTGAGTGTCTCACTGTTTGATGTTGTAATTTCAATATTTCCCCCAGTTGCATGAAAAATATAATCCTCAAGGTAGAATCTTTCATCATTACCTTCTTCCTCACTCTGTTCACGATACAGAGATTTCAGGTTCACAAAAAAATCATTGCTATTTCCGCTCCTCACACTTTTAATATCTGCTACAGAGTAAACACCTTCATCAGGCCAATTGTTATGTTTTACAATGGTGATGATAAACCTATGAGAATAATTGGTTTCATTCGCAGTATATTCTTGCAAGGCAAAAAAACCTGCCTGAACTTCATTTAGTGTTTCAACATCCGGCTTCGCCCATTCGGATCTTAGAGTAAATTCATCGATTGAAACATCGGCCGAGAGTTCACCCATAAGTGTATAATAAAAAGGCGCATTCTCAATCCTGTCATCCGGCTTTTCATTCCCTGTTGTATTACATGCTGTAACAAGTAACAGAAACAGCACGCCTAATGCCCAAAACTGCAGATCATGTTTCATTTTACAAATTATTTTTTTGTTAAGAGTATGAGTAAGTACAGACACTTACACATAACCACATTAATTAATTTTTCTTACATTTCCGAAATTAACATATTTTTGTTTGCAAATTTAACATGAGAGCAGCCGGCTGTTTAAATATATTTATAGATTTTACCTCCCTTGCAAATCTGAGATGATGCAAACGCTTGGTTTTCAACGATGGCGAATAGGTCTCGGTTAACCCCCATTGGGTTTGTGCTTTTTTTTCATTGCACTGCCTATTTCGGGCGATTTTTCTCTTCAATCCATCGCGACATGTACTTTGTACTGGCATGATGGTGGTGCATCAGCATACTCCCGATAAAGTTGCTTTCCCGGTGATGCTTCAGATCGGATAATATTGCATCAATCCTTCCATTCAACACCCTCCTGTGGGTATCTGCTGAGAATCGCCTGTTGATGATATCCCTCCCCTTTTCCTGTGCCTGATGCCAAACCGATTTGTTCTGATAAAGCTTTACTGCTGTACTGGCTATCTCTTTCGCACTATCTGCTATAAAACCAGGCCAAGGCAGATTGCCATTCAGCCCCTCGGCTCCGATCGAAGTAGTTACGCTTGGAGTTCCGTATCTCATGGCATCCGTTAATTTGCCTTTAAGCCCCGCTCCAAAACGCAGAGGCGCAAGAAGTACTTTAGCCTGTTTAATGACTCTGCCGGCGGAATCAGCCCGCCCATGAATCAAAAACCCTTCCCTTTCATTATGAAGCTGCTGCACTTTTTTTGATGGATATGCCCCGTAATTATGAATTTTAGCTTCGGGCAGTTCTTTCCTGATCAATGGCCAGACCTCTTCCTTCAGCCATTTAACTGAGTTCCGGTTCGGTTCATGCAGAAAATTGCCGATGGTTATAAAATGGTCACGCTCCTCAAAGGCCGGAAGTTCAGAGAAAGCGGAATCCGATATCCCATTAAATAGAAATGGCGTATAAATCAGAAGAGATTCGTCAACTCTGAACAGATCCGTTAGCAGGCTCATTTCAAACTCAGAAATAATCAGTGAAAGATCACACCTGAAGATCGATGCCAATTCCCGGATAGCAACTTCCGAATTAAGCAGATCTTCTGCCAGGAACTCCCTCCCCTCTTTCCATGCAGCTTCTCTGGATTTTCGCAGGCAGTGGAGATCTTCGGTATCCAGAATTCTGATTGCATCCGGGCACTGTTCCGCAACGCGCCATCCATACTGCTCCTCTGTCATAAATCTATCAAAAAGCACGACAGAAGGTTGCACGCTGTGAATAAACCGGTCAAAAGAGGCACTGTTCAACTCTATCTGAGCTTTTTTCACCTGAAAGAGCTCCAGATGGATGCTATACTCACTTTCTGTGGCTGAGGATGCGAAAATCACATCCCAATCTCTCGAACGGAATAGCTGGATTAGCTGAATCATTCTGCTGCCTGCAGCTGATGAACCCGGCTCGGGCCAAACCGTTCCGATTATCAGTACGTGGTGTTTCTTTTCTGACATGTATTGCAACAAATATTAATGAGAACTCATTGGGGCAAAAAGCAAAAGCCCGGCCTGTGTTAACAGGCCGGGCTTTCCATAATAGATCAAAAATAACTTAATTCGAAAGGCTTACTCTAACACCCACTCCAAGTACCAGCTGCTCTTCGCGATTGCTGCCAACAATATATTTTGCCTCTCCAAACCCTCTGCCAAAACCAAGATCTATTTCAGCACCGGCACCCAGATTAAAACCGGTATCTGTATCAGATTCGGTAATATCCCCGGCAGAAAATCGTGCATACAGAACATTTACTCCGGTAATTGTATAGAGGCTTAAGAGCTCTGTATCTACCACCATAAAATGAACGTTTATATTGGATTCAATTTCAGTAACATTATCTTCTGGTTTTACGAAGCCCACATCGCCGCCAATTCGCAATGGCAGGGTTGGCAATTTGTAATAGGCATTCACCTGGAAGTTTACATTTTCAGATTTACTTCCATAACCAACACCCCCGCCAGCTGTAATTCGCTGAGCTTCAGCCTGTGAGGTTGCAAAGAAGAAAAGTCCCATCGTTAATATAAATGCAAATTTGAGTGTTCTCATGTGCTTATGTCTATAAATTTTAGTTTGTATTTGGTTGGCTAAATATGTTGATCAATTTATTACTTTCAAAAAATGATTAAAGCTTTTTCTATAAACACGAATTTTTTTTGTGAAGTGGTTCAATGAAATAAAATAACGCCTGAATATTATTGACTCCATGCCATATTTTTGGTATCAATAGGTAACTATTTCTCACCCCACCAAAGAGGTACCCCATGCATAAATTATTATCATCTATTACAATACTATTATTTGTTTTTTTTGCCGCAACGCAAGTCCTGCATTCCAAATCGCTTCCGAGTGAGCTCTCATTTGATGAAACATCAACGGATACATCTGACCGGTTAGCCGCATTGGTAGAGTATTTTGAATCTCAGAATCTGGATTTAAAATCACTGCTCGATGATCCACGTTTCGAACTGTATGACAGTATCGGCAATCGTTTCAGAAACTCGGCCGAAAGAAGAACCCCTACACTTGAAGAGTACAAACGTATTCTTGGGTATCAGGATAAACTCAATCGTATTCCCGGGTTTATTGAGACGAATCTGGCGTCAATGGAAGAGGCCGAAGAAACGTATGATATCCCCAGGCATGTAATTGCAGCCATCATCGGGATTGAATCTGATTTTGGGCGTAACATAGGGAGTTTTAATCCGCTGAGAGTATATGTTTCGATGTACAATGAAGATTACCGTGCTGATTTTGCCCGTGCCCAGCTTGAGGAGCTTGTACGCTTTACCGAAAGGAACGGTATTGATGTGTATGAACTGAAATCGAGTTATGCCGGTGCAATGTCGTTCGCGCAGTTTATTCCCTACTCCATAAACCGATGGTGGGTGGGTGATGATATTTTCAGCATGCACAATAATATTCTCTCTGTAGCAAACTATCTGGCTCACTTCAAGAATATTACCGGCACCATTGAAGGAGCCGTTTTCAGATACAATCCAAGCAATCTCTACCGCGATGCTGTTATCTCTCTGGCGGAAGATGCTGCAAAATTCTGAAATAATTGCAAAATTTTCACCCCTTTATAACTGCAAGGGGTGAAAGTTCTGTTTCAATTTCCACGAGATCTTTTTGGAGATCCATCACTTTTCTGATGTCTTTGTACGAACCCGGTGCTTCATCTAAATCGGATCTGTTTCTGATGGCATGAAGAATTCCTGATCTCTCCATTTGCTCTTTCTCCTGCTCAAAATTCAGAACTCTCCGGGCTTGATTCCGGCTCATTATACGCCCCGCACCGTGTGAGCACGACTCAAACGAATCTCGATTCCCAAGGCCTGTTACAATGTAAGAAGGGGTTCCTTGTGAACCGGGTATCATTCCAAATTCTCCGGCACGCGCTCTTGTGGCACCCTTTCTGTGCACCATAACCTGTTTGCCAAAATGCTCTTCCTGAGCTGCAAAGTTGTGCGGTTTGTTGATGAAATTTGAAAATTCAACATCAGGACATACATCAACAAGACTCTCCTTCATTCGCTCCATCATCAATTTTCTGTTCGATAATGCAAACTCTATACAGTAATCCATCTCAGCTTTGTAATTATGAAAGGGCTCTGAGTCGGCCGGAAAAAATGCAAGGTCTTTGGAAGAACCGGAGTACCACTTTTCGTTACACTCTTTAGCTTTCTCATTGTAATGATTAGCAACGGTATATCCGATGTTTCGTGAACCGGAGTGGATCATCATCCAGATAAACCCATCGGAGCCCTTCTGAAGTTCAATAAAATGATTTCCGCCACCCAGTGTACCTACCTGGAAACAGGCACTTTCATACTCCTGTTCAGCAACAGGAGTAATACTTTTGGGTTCAGGCATCCACTCCAAAGGCTGTTTTTCTTTGTGATGTTTAAACCCGGCCGGTATCAACTTTCGTGCAATTCCCATCACTTTCTTAAGTTCATCACTGCTAATTTCTCTCAAACTTGTTCGAAGAGAGCACATTCCGCAGCCTATATCCACGCCCACTGCGTTGGGAACAATGGGCCCATCAGACGCAAACACTCCGCCGATAGGCATGCCGTAGCCCTGGTGAGAGTCGGGCATAATGGCCACATGTTTGAACACAAATGGCAGATTCGCCACGTTTTTAGCTTGCGCAAGTGCCCCTTCCTCAAGTTCATCAAGCCAAAGTTTAATGGGCACTTTTTCGGATGTAATCACTTTTTGCATAGTTCATCGCTTTAAAATCAGATCTCAACGAGATGGTTCCGGGTTACATCCCGGATATTTCTGCAGCCCAGAAGGGTCAGGATAATTCTTGTTTCGCGGTGCCAGGTTTCCATCAATGAATCGAGCGCATCCGGGCCGCCATCAACAAGTGCTTTTATTACCGGCTGCGCTGTGGCTGCAAAATCTGCCCCGAGGGCAAGCGATTTCACAACATCAAATGATGAACGGATTCCTCCTGATGCTATCATCTCAAATTTATATCTCTTTCTCAATTCATTTACCTCAACAATACAATCAACAGTCGGCAAACCCCAATCGTTGAAATTATGAAGCGGATTCTTCTGACGGTCTCTTAAATTCTCCACTTTTGCCCAGCTGGTTCCCCCGGCCCCGGCCACATCGATTACCTTCACGCCATTACGGAGTAATTGCTCAGCGCACTGTTTATTTATACCGGCACCGGTTTCTTTTACTATAACGGGGCATTGAACCCGCTCAGCCAGTTGTTTGATCCCTTTTTCAATCCCTTCAAACGCAGTATCGCCCTCCGGCTGCATGAACTCTTGAAGAGGATTGAGGTGAACAATAATGGCATTGGCCCGGATACTTTCGATCAAAAGATCAATATCATCATTTTGGAGCCCGCCGGTAAGCTGTGCACCTCCAATATTTGCAGCTATGAAAGCTGTTGGCGCTGCATCCCTCACAACAGAGAATGACTCAATTTCTGAGGGATCTTCCAGCATGGCTCTCTGGCTGCCAACACCGAAAGGAAGATTCCATTTTTCACAAAAGCGGGCAATTTGTGCGTTTATGGCGCCTGCCTCAGAGTACCCTCCTGTCATTGAGGATATAAAAAGCGGGTATGAAAATTTTCTTCCTAAAAAAACGGCCTCTGTATGCACATCCTGCAGATTCGTTTCCGGCAAAGCGTTGTGAATAAAATCATATCTCTCAAAACCGCTGCTCTTTTTGTAAAATACATCACTGTTAACAGTTAGTTCTACGTGATCTTTTTTTCTGTTTTTAATAGACATGATAATTTTTTGTGATTTCATTCCGGCGTTTCAGATACAGTGGTTGCTGTATTAATAGCCGGATTGCTCAATGTTCAGAATTTTCAAAATTGACGTTCGATAAAACCTTATTTTCAACTTTAAATATAATCAAATATAAAACGGTCAACGAGTCTTTCAACTGCAAATGAAAATCGATTCCACACTTTATTTAATTCCCACTCCAATTGGAAAACGAAAAGAAAATATTGTTCTG
>SLJB01000185.1 GCA_007135335.1 Balneolaceae bacterium | reverse complement strand
CCAGTTCCTGGAAATAGGTGCTTTTTGTACGGCCGCAACCCGGGCACGAAGTTACTTGCGGAATGAAACTTCGAATGCCCAAAGATTGTAAAATTTGCTGGGAAATACGTACCTCTTCCGCCCTGTCGGCACCCGGCATAGGTGTTAGCGAAACCCGAATGGTATCACCAATCCCTCTTTGAAGTAAAATTGCCAGGGCAACAGAACTGGCCACGGTTCCTTTCATACCCATCCCCGCCTCAGTTAGGCCCAGGTGCAGTGCGTAGGGAATCACATCAGCTACTCGTTGGTAAACTTTAATCAGATCCTGAACACCGCTCATTTTGCAGCTTACAATTATTTTATCGGATGGCAGACCAACATCCTCAGCAAGTGCTGTAGAACGTCGAGCGCTTTCCACCATGGTGTCGAGCATCACCTCTTTGGATGATTTTGGTTCCTTGAGGGCGTTGTTTTCATCCATATACTGTGCAAGCAGCTGCTGGTCGAGTGATCCCCAGTTCACACCGATTCGCACGGGTTTATCGTACTTTATAGCCTGTTCCACAATGGTACAGAAATTCTCATCCCGGGTTTTGGTACCGGTATTACCGGGATTGATCCGGAATTTGGCAAGCGATTTTGCCATATCGGGGTACTTGGTAAGCAGTACGTGCCCATTGTAGTGAAAATCCCCGATGATGGGCACTGTAACCCCTCGGTTAATCAGTTTCTCTTTGATGTACGGCACAGCTTTGGCCGCA
The DNA here is from genome assembly GCA_007135335.1 of Balneolaceae bacterium. GTDB lineage: Bacteria > Bacteroidota > Rhodothermia > Balneolales > Balneolaceae > Rhodohalobacter. Next base: position 7,384 of record SLJB01000185.1, on the reverse strand, counting down.
GCATCATTATTTACTGTGATCCGCACAAGTTCCGATCCGGCTTTATTCATATGATCAATCTGCTCAACGGTTTCATCAATATCGGCGGTATCGGTATTGGTCATCGATTGCACAACAATCGGGTTATCACCACCAACGTGTACCTCGCCAACTTTTACGGGAATAGAGTTTCTTCTGGGGATAGTGTTCATTTCAATTATAAAGTTTTAACTTGCATCATTAATAAGTTGACAATTTGCAATTCGCAGTTGACAAAATATCCTCAAATTTTCAAGAGATATGATTATTTTTGTTTCGTTGATATTTCTCAGGGTAAGACATCATGTGATTTAATAGTTTACCTATTTCGCCGGAATCAGATTGTAACTTATCATTAACTTCGTTTGATATATACCCGCAAGAATTAGCAAAACTCAGCGATATCTGCGTTTCTGAATTTTTCATATCTGCATCACTAACTTTACTTACAAAATGATTTGGATACATTCACTTTCTATAGGCTTCTCCAATGGATCTGCAAACAGACCTTGAGGATCTTCTTAACTGACTAGGCAGCGCAAACTTCTCTTCCGGCGTAAACAATTTTGTTAACTCAAAAATTTCCATAGCTAGTTGAAATGCCTTCTTATAGACTGTCAGTTCCTTGAAACTTCCCATATCTCTATCCAATTATTGTATTTGTTATTGCAAATTGTCTACTGCATTTTTCCAACTGAAATATCAATTTCTCTTACTAAGTTCAAACAACTTTTTCTTCTCTTCGGCGGTGAGGCCATCGTAGCCGCTTTTTGAGATTTTTTCGAGAATGGCATCCAGTTCTGACTGATCGGTCTCCTCCACAATTTCAACATCGCTGATGGAATACATCTTTTTGTTTTTTGGTCCGGTACGTTTTTCTTTCTTTTTGGGAGATTCTTTCCAGAGCCGTTCAATAGGGCGCACATATTTTGAAAGATCATGGCCTTTGTAGTGGGCTTTTATCAGCAGGTATCCGATTCCTGCGCCACCAAGGTGTACCAGTCTTGCCACGCCATCACCCGAACCAATAAACAGTACATCAAAAGCAATCAAACCTGCAACGACAAACCGCGCTTCAATGGGCGGGAGAAATATCAGCATAATTGGAGCGCGCGGGAACATGTACGCAAAAGCTACCATCACACCAAAAACTGCCCCGGATGCACCAATAACAAGAGTTGTTCCATAGAGAAAAGAGAGTGCTATGTGGAAAAACGCGCCCCCGATTCCTGCTCCAAAAAAGATAACCGAAAACGATCGCGGGCCTATGGACTCCTCAACCGATCGCCCCATCCACCAGAGCCACAGCATGTTGAATAGAAGATGAAAGCCGCTGCCGTGCAGAAACATGTAAGTAACCAATCGCCAGGGCTGCGTGATGGCCGTTCCCAGAGACGGATCAAATGCGAGGTACTGAATTATATGGCGATTCAGTGCCTGACCGCCTATCTGCAGATTACCAAATACGGCCTGAAAAATAAAGACAATTACATTGATGGCAATAATCGTTCGGATAATAAGCGGCATTCGCTGAAATCCGCGTTTAAAAGCACCACCGAAAGAGTCTTGCTGATACATTCCTCTCATTGTTTAATTGTATTTTTCGCCTTTAAGGCCCCAGTACTTTATCAGGATAAATCCAACCACCATTCCTCCAAGGTGGGCAAAATGCGCAATACCGCTGTCGGGGCGCATCAATCCTGAAAAGAGTTCAATAACACCAAAAATAGCCACAAAATACTTAGCCTTAATGGGTATTGGTGGTATGAGTAACATAATGTAACGATCTGGGAACATCATCCCGAAAGCCAGCAGAATACCATACACGGCACCCGAGGCTCCAACCGTTGGTGCTCCGGTACCGCCAATCCACATGTGAATGAGCGCAGCACCTATTCCCGTCAGAAAATAGTAAATTGCAAACCGCTTGGTTCCCCAAAAGTTTTCAATTCCCTGGCCAAAAATCCAAAGGGCGAACAGATTAAAAATAATGTGCCCGAAGCCGGCATGCAGAAACATATATGTAACAAGCTGCGTCGGAATAAACAACCCTGAACCTACGGGCCATAATGCACCGAACTCCATCAGCAGCCTGTACAACATGGGGTTGCTGAGTGCCACAAACACCAGAATATTTACAATTAACAGGTGCTTAACTGCAGGAGGAAAGATAGAAAATTGTGTGTTGGGTGAATAGTTATCGCCTTGGTAATTCAATGATCCGTAAGATTTTTTAAATATTTTTGGACTCTGTAATATACATTAAAACCACTTAAAGTTACGCCCGGAATTCCTTGCCCGGGGAAAACAGTGTCACCGCATAAATAAAGTCCATTGAACGGAGTTTTGTTTGGGGTCCAGTCGAGTAGTGAGCGGCTCATGCTTTGAGGTATTCCTCCAACTCTGCCCTTTTTACGGTACACCCAATTACTCCATGAAACAGGTGTGGCTGAAAAAATGAGCTCTATTTCAGCCTGGTTAAATCCAGGCAGCTTCTCTTTTAAGATCTCTGTAATTCTGTTCTGAACCCTGGCTTTCAATTCATCGTAATTTCCGTTTGCTGCAAACCAAAAATCAGTTTTTGTGTGAGTAGAAACATTCAAAACCCGGGTTCCATCTGCAGCTCTGCCTGTGTCTCCTCTTTTTGACATCGACACGAAAATAGAATCTGAATACAAGCCCTCGGTTTGGTCCTCTTTGTTAATGTGCAGCTGATGATGGAGTGTCATCTCATCATCGTAAACATCATCAGTAACAATCCCCATCGTGAATGCGCCCCACGCCTCTTCATACTTTGATGCTTCATTTCTGAAATATTTTGCTACCACCCCGTTGGTGTAATCGGGCATATTCCATACCGGAATATTGGAAATAACGGCCTTTGCACTGTAGCGTTTTCCTTTTGAGCTGAGAACTTCATACCCGGTACCCGTGCGGTCAATGGCCTCAATGCCCTCTTTTGTATGTATTTCACCACCGTGTGATTTTATAAAATCTTCGAGACATTTCACCATTTCAGCAAGACCGCCCGGTACATAGTAATTGGTATAGTTTGTATAGGTTACAGCCGGTGCCCCAAAAAGAAAGGGCGTGTTTTCAGCATCAGCTTGAGCCGAAATAAGCAGCTGTTCATCCAAAAACCTATAAAACTCCGGATTGGATATACCCAGATCTGACGCGGTTTTTTTGACTGATGAGAAAGCATAAGGCAGAACCCAAGCATCTCGCGGATCATTTTTAAGAAGCTGAAACCAATCTGTACCATCAATAGGCGGGAAAAAATGATTCTTGCCGGATACTTTCCAAACCACATCTGAAACGTTAAATGCCAGTTTCCAGAATGTATCCTGTTCTGCCGGTTCGCCAAATTGATTTTTTACTTCTTTCAGCCATTGGTCTCTGTCCTGCCAGCGGGTAATTTTTTTATCACCCAGGTAAACTGTCATTGAAGGGAGTATGGGTTCTTTAGGAATGGTAATTCCCAATGTATCCTCGAGATTTCGCAACGGCTGGTTATCATCAAAGCCAATGAGCGTTGTTGCACCCGATTCAAAGATATACCCTTTTCTGTAGTATGAGGAGCTGCACCCGCCGGTAACATGCGCTTTTTCAAGAACAAGTACGCTATATCCATCCTTAGCAAGAAGTGATGCGGCAGTCATCCCGCCCATACCTGCCCCGGCTATTATTACATCAAAATTTTCAACAGTTTTTTTCATAAAGAAAAGAACAACAACCGGCATCAGTTGGTTTCAGTAAATCAACTAAATTTTTAGAAGCCGGTTTGAATCAGCAGATTTCTAAACTGCTTCAGCTACCAAATCTTTATTGGCAAGAGTAGGATTTTGAATTTTTTCATCAATTTCAATTTTTCCGTCACGAAGCCGAATTACCCGACGTGCATAATTTGCGATGTCGTTCTCATGGGTTACGAGAATGATGGTGTTGCCAGAGCGATAGAGATCTTCAAACAGAAGCATGATCTCATCTCCTGTTTTACTGTCGAGGTTCCCGGTTGGCTCATCCGCAAGCAAAATGGAAGGGTCATTCACCAGTGCACGTGCAATAGCCACACGCTGGCGTTGTCCACCGGAAAGTTCATTGGGTTTATGGTCCATTCTGTCACCAAGGCCTACCTTTGTAAGCGTTGCTGAAGCTTTCTCTTTTCTCAATTTACTCTTGATTCCTGAATAGATAAGCGGCAGTTCCACATTACTCAGGCAATCGGTTCTGGGAAGAAGGTTGAACGTCTGGAAAACAAAACCAATTTCGCGATTTCGGATTTGCGCAAGCTCAGAATCATCCAGATCACTAACCTGATGGCCATTCAGAATGTACTCGCCAGATGTAGGAGTATCAAGGCAGCCGATGAGATTCATCAGTGTTGATTTTCCTGAACCTGAGGGGCCCATAATGGCTATATACTCATTTTCCGCAATATCGAAAGTAACGCCGTCGAGAGCACGAACCAGGGTCTGACCCATTTTGTAGTGTCTAGTAAGATCTCTAATCTCAATAACTTTCTTTCCCATAACTCCATCCTCACAGATTGCTTTTAGTTAGTTTCTGTTTACAACCTTAATGTTGTCGCCGTTTTCAAGTTCACGCGAAAGAACACGGTAGCTACCGGTAACAATTTCAGAACCGGCCTCCACTCCATTCATAATTTGAATGTGGGTGTTATCACTGATTCCCGTAGTTACTTCGGAGCGTTTTGCAACTCCCTCTTCATTAACAAAAACCACGCGCCTGAAATCTTCTGTTCTGCCGCGAGTAGTTCTGCTGTCTGCCTCTCCGGTGGTATCAGCTGTGGCTGTATCTCTGGAAAAATCCCGAACGGTAACTGCCTGTATGGGAACGGCCACCACATCATAAACGGTGTTGGTACGAATATCCACATTGGCCGACATTCCCGGTTTAAATCCGGGGCTGTTTTCAATTTCAGAACCTTCACTTACATTCATTACCAGAAACTCAGAGCCGGTTTGATCAAGGTTATGTGGTGTGGTAATTCGAATTTTCACCTTGTAATTCGTTACCTGGTCTGCCGAACCTGTACCTGCAACTTCAGCTGAGTTGGCAATTTCTGTTACAACTCCTTCAAATGATCGGTTCGGGTAAGCATCCACTTCAATAATCGTTGTATCGGCAAGGGTCACATTTACAATATCGTTCTCGTTAACATCCACAACCACTTCCATCTGTTCCATTCGGGCAATACGCATCATTTCGGTACCTGCAGTTTGGGCCTGACCCAGCACCCGCTCACCCCTTTCGACGGCAAGCCGGCTGATTGTTCCGTTTTTTGGTGATCTGATTACTGTTTGCTGAAGCTCCTCTTCCGCCCTTCTGAGCTGTGCACGTGCACTTTCAATCTGAAATTCAGCAGCTCTGAAATTAGATTTCTGCGCTTCCAGATTGTTTGATGACTGCAGATATTCAAGCTCAGATATCAGCTCTCTGTCGTATAACTGCTTATTTTTCAGGTACTCCACTTCAGCCTGGAGCATCTGTGCCCTCGCCTGTTCCATGCGTGACCGTTGGGTAAGCAGCATGGCGTTCAATTCATCAATTCTGGCTTCGTAAAGATCCGGTTTAATCCTCAGCAACAGTTCTCCCTCGCGCACGTAATCACCCTCACGCACATTCAGTTCTATAATTTCACCGGATACATCCGGCCGAATAATGACTTCAACTTCCGGTTGAATTCTGCCTGTTGCAGATACGATTTGGGTAATTGTGCGCAGTTCCGCTATCTCGGTTTCAACATCTTTCTCTCCCGAACCGCCATCAAGCCAGCCGGCAGATTTTGCAACGATACCCAGTACCACTACAAGAATCAGTATTATGCCAAATATCTTGATGAGTGTTTTTGTTGCTGATTTACTTTTTGCCATCCCGTTTACTTTCGTTTTTGATTTTATTTAAAATTGTACACCAGTGTCAAGCTGGCCAAGGAAGTAGTCTAACAGCTGCTCCTGAAATACGAAATTATAAATTGCCTGTATTCTGTTCGACTGTGCCTGCACATAATTTGCATTGGCAAGGTTCAGTTCAATCAGTGTTGAGGATCCCACTTCGTAACGCTGCTGTTCTGTTTCATACGCACGTTCTGCCGCGCGCAATGATTTTTCTGTAGAGTCAAGTTCTTTTACGATAGATTGATAATCGCTGTACGCCTGTCTTACTTCTTCTGAAATCTGAAAGCGTACATTATCAAGCTGAAGCTCGCTGTTTCTAAGCTGTATATAGGCACTTTCAACATTGGTTCTTGTGTTCCATCGTGTAAAAATCGGGATCTGAACATTGAATCCCAGAGTTCGTGTAACGTTCTGATCGAAGAACTGGTCACTGAATGAAACAGACTCACCCAGCACTGAAAACTGATCACTATATCTTGCACCGATAGATGCACTCGCAGTAACCGTAGGCAGATACTGAGCACGGGCAATTCTATACGTTTGCAGATTGCTCTCTATTTCAAATTCCTGTGAACGGAAATCACTACGTGACTCTAAAGCTGCGTTGATGAGATCCTGCAGATTTAAATTTACAGGTACAAGTGAAAGTTCATCAACAGAAGGCATGCTTGTTATAATATCTGAAATACTCTCATCCTGCATAATTCTGATGAGTTGCGCCTTGCTTACTTCAAGGGCATTTTCTCTTTGAATAACCGTAAGCTCATCATTTGCAACAGTAGACTCCTGATTGTATGAGTCTACCATGGGTCGCGCACCCACTTCAACCTGTGCACTTACCTGTTCAAATTGACTTTGCGACGCTTGCAGCGAACTTTCAGCAATCCGTAACAGCTCTTCGTTCAGCACAACCTGGAGGTACCTGCTTGCTGTGTTAAACATTACGTTTTCACGCATGCGTTCAAGCTGTAACTCATCCGAAAATCTGTCTGATTGTGCTCTTCTGAGGTTTGCAATATTAGTAAAACCGTCAAAAACCGTAATGCTTGAGTTGATGCCACCACTCATACCATATGTAGTACGATCATCAAATGAGAGATCTTCCTGGATAAACTGCCGGCCAACCTGCCGGTTTCCGGAAAAACTCGCGTTCAGGCTTGGCAGAAAATCTGCCTGTGCACTTCGCACCCGGGTATCTGCCAATCCACGGTTGTTTTCAGCCTGCTTTAGCTGATAATTATTTTGCAGCGCGATTTGAATAGCTTCTTCAAGAGTAATAGAGCGTTCCTGAGCCTGAATTAAAATTGGAGTGAGAATCAGGCAAAAGAGTAGTAGTAATATCTGCTTCATGGAATTAACTGTTGTTAGATTATGGATTTTTACACGTAGAAGTGTAACGAGAGTTTCATTATTTTTTCTCTGTTTTTCTAAATAAAAACGAATTT
>SLJB01000287.1 GCA_007135335.1 Balneolaceae bacterium | reverse complement strand
TCAGGTGTAATTGAAAATTCTTTAATATCAATACTTTTTTCATTTAAAACCCTCAGAACCTCAGTAAGAAGTACATTTGCAACAGCTTTTGGCTCATTGAGATTTGAAATACACCTTTCATAATAATCAGCCAGCGGACGTGTTTCTGTGAGGATAAAAGCTTCGTCTTCGCTTAAATCCAGATCGCTCATAAATCGCCTGAGACGAACATCCGGCAGTTCGGGTAAGTCTGATTGAATATCGGTAAGCATTTCACTGTTAATAATAATCGGCGGCAGGTCCGGTTCAGGAAAGTACCTGTAATCATGTGCCTCTTCCTTCGATCGCATTTCTCTGGTTTCCAGCTTATTTGGATCCCACAAGAGAGTTTTTTGAACAACTTCACCTCCGGATTCTACCAATTCAATTTGTCTCTCTATCTCGAATGTGATAGCTCTTTCTACATTTCTGAAGGAGTTCATGTTCTTTAGCTCAGTACGGGTACCTAACTCTTTTTGCCCTCTTGGGCGAATGGAGACGTTTGCATCGCATCGTAAACTTCCCTCTTCCATATTACCATCACAGATTTCAAGGTACTGAACAATTTGCCGAATTTTTTTCAGGTATTCATAAGCTTCCTTGGGAGTTCGTAAGTCCGGTTCGGACACAATTTCGATTAGGGGTGTACCTGCACGATTCAGATCAATAAGTGTGTGATATGGATCCTGATCATGGATGGATTTCCCCGCGTCTTCTTCCATATGAATACGGGTAATGCCAATAGTTTTGTCGTACTTTTCAAGTTCAATATCTACATGACCGCCGAAACAGATGGGTGTATCATACTGAGATATCTGATACCCTTTAGGCAAATCGGGATAGAAATAATTCTTTCGCGCAAAAATTGATTTTTCAGCAACTTTACAATTAGTTGCAAGTCCCATTTTAATGGTGTAGCGCACTAAATTTTCATTTAAAACCGGCAGTGTTCCCGGATGCCCTAAACAGAGAGGTGTAACCTGAGTATTAGGAGCGCTGCCGTATTGAGGAGAGACTGGTGCAAAAGCTTTGCTTTTGGTAAGCAGCTGCGCATGAACTTCGAGACCAATAACAGCCTCGTACTTCTCATTTGAAATTGTCGACATTCTAAAATTTACTGTTTTTAAAAAATATCTGAATATGAAGATAACAAAGTAATGAAAGAATGTTACAATCAATTATTGCTGTTTTTTTGGGTACATATCGGTCTGGTTTGATAGAAATCAAAAGTTTTAAAAAAGCGCTTTTTTAAAAACTGAACCTATATTTCATAATTATTCAGCTTTTTTGTTAATTGAGTTTTAACCATCAACAATCCTGCGGAGTCTGTTATGAAGAACATCTACCTCATCGTTATTCCAGCTGCTGTTATTTTAATGTTTTTATCTTCCTTAAGTATTGCTCAAAATCATCAGGGGAAATACATGCACATCGATTATCTGCATATCGATCAAAAGGATGCACAATCATTTGAACAGAATGTTGAAGAGTTTATCAAACCTATTCAAATAGCCCGCATTGATTCTGATAAGATAAAGGAGTGGTACCTCTACAGAGTTGCATTCCCGGGATCAAGAGATACGCAACATAATTATGTAGTTATCTCAATCAGTAATGACATCAGCGGATTTGAAGATATATCCGGACAGGTTGCAGTTAGTATGCATGGTGAAGACACAGCTACGATTGTTAATACCTATCTGGAGCTCATGCTGCCAAATCATTCTGAATTATGGCGAATTAACAATAGTGTACTCTCTTCAGAAAATTCCAAGCCCAGTAAGTTTTTTCTAATGGATTACATGAAGGTTCCTTCAGGAATGGAATACGCTTACCAAATGATGGAAGATGAAGTTGCACGCCCCATACACGAACTCCGAATGGAGTTGGAAACAATGAAAGGTTGGGAACTCTTCAGCCTTATTACTCCTGGCGGTACTGAATATGGGTATAACTTTGCAACTGGCAATTATTTCCACTATTTGAAAAATGTTGAGTTTGGTTTTACTGAGGAATTAATCAGGCGAAGCCATCCAGATTCCAACATGAGTGAATTTTTCGATAATATCGAAGAAACACGTGATCTTGTTCGGTCTGAGATGTGGGAACTTATTGATTATGTGAAGTGAAAAAATAAATAAACAGAAAATAGCACCGTACATAAAAACCATGGTGCTTTTTTCATAAATTAAGACCGTAAAGCTGCTGTGTTATGCAGTGAATACTTCCTTGGCCCCACACCAAATCGGCACACGGTATTCCAACAATATCACGATCAGAAAAGTATTTCTTAAATGTTTCTACAGCTAATTGATCGTAGCGCTCATCATACAGTGGCAGAAGCACCACGCCATTAGCTATATAGAAATTGGCATAACTTGCAGGCACAAATTCAGATCCATCAACTGTGGTGCCTTCAATTTTTGTTTTGGGAAGTGGCAGTGTTACGATGTTGAACGGTTCACCATCCAGGTTTTTTGCTTCGCTCAGGATTTGATGATTTTCCTGAAGTGCCCGGTAATTTATGTCATCCGGATCTTCTGTGATCATTGTTAAAATTGTATTTCTATTTAAGAAACGCGATAAATCATCTATATGCCCATCCGTATCATCGCCTGCCAAACCGTTTTTTAACCAGATTATTTTTTCAGCTCCCAGATATTCGCTCAAATAACCTTCAATCTCGCTTTTGTTCAAATGCGAATTCCGATTCTTGTTTAGAAGAACCGATTCCGTTGTAAGTATCACCCCTTTCCCATTCGTATCGATACTACCTCCCTCGAGTACAATACCGGGCTTTAAGTGTAATAGATCAAACGTATCCGCAAACCAGCCCGGAAGTGCATTATCTGAGTCAAATGGCGGATATTTCTCTCCCCATGCATTATATTCCCAGTCTGTAATGGCAAACCTGTTTGTAACTTTATTCTGGATGAATATGGGTCCGCAATCTCTTGCCCATATATCATTTATCGGTACCTGATAAATATAGATATTTGCAGGATTTACTCCTGCATTCAGAAGCATATTCTCTATGGTACGGTAATGAGTCGTTGGATCCATAAATAATAAAACAGGTTCATACCGGTGCAGTGCATAAATAATCTCAACATAAACCTGTTCTACTCTCTTGAGTCGCTCTCCAGGCCATGTTTCAAAATTAGATGGCCAGTGCAACTGTGTGGCAGAGTGGTGTTCCCACTCTGCAGGCATAATGTATCCGGTTTCTTTAGGTGTTTTCATTGAATAAACATCTTTATTTGGTTTGATCTCCGCATTTCTTAGCTACTTTTGATTATAAAGTAATCAGGTTGATGATCCCGGGTATATCTGTAAAGAAGGATTTTCTGAATTTCAAGATCAAAAGATAGAGAGAAAAGACCATTATTGTGTCAGTTGAAATGGTTGAGTTTCAACATGTAAATAATGTATCTGCTCTTCTGATATTTATGGTGGACAAAGTAAGTGAATATTAAAAAGTTCTCTTTTTTCTTTTGATGATTGCAGGATATATTCCATGCGTTAAAAGTTGCAGAAAACATAGTGATTGTATGATTAACGAGCCGTCGTTTTATCCCAGTCAGGCCGGTTGGATTGAAGTTGTTTGCGGGGGAATGTTCAGCGGTAAAACGGAAGAACTAATCCGCCGGGCTAAAAGAGCTCACATTGCGGGCCAGCCTGTGGTTATTGTAAAGCCGGTTACTGATAATAGATATAGTGATACAGAGGTAGTGTCTCACGATGAAACCTCGCTTCCCGGAATTACAGTGAATACTGCAGATCAAATTATCCTGCTTACGTCTGCAGCAAAAGTAGTTTGCATTGATGAAGCTCAGTTTTTTGATGAAAGGCTTATTGAAGTGGTGAATACACTCGCAAATGACGGTAAACGCGTAATTATTGCCGGACTTGATATGGACTACCTTGGCAGGCCATTTGAACCTATGCCAAAACTTCTGGCCATTGCTGAATATGTAACTAAACTGCATGCAATTTGTGCTGAAAGCGGCATGATCGCAAACTTCTCACAACGGGTAGTTGAAAATAATGACCAAGTTCTTATCGGCGAAAAAGACTCTTATGAACCACGTGCAAGGCACTGCTTTCGTCCGCCTGTAGATAAAAAACGCGGAAAACCAATTCCCCCGCTTTTGAAGCCAAAAACAGAAACTGAAAAAAAAGAAGAAACTTAGATGGATATTATAAGAGGCCTGATTGGAATGGTGGCTATTATTGCCATTGCCTTGGCGTTTAGTAATAATCGCAAGGCTGTAAACTGGAAACTGGTAGCTACAGGCCTAAGTATCCAATTTATACTTGCCATTTTTATCCTTAAGGGAACAGTTATGGCTGAATTTTGGTCTCCGCTCGGATGGCCAAAAGCATTTTTCAGCTGGGTTTCAAGTTTCTTTGTAGTTGTGCTCGACTTCACCACTGCCGGGGCAGAATTCATTTTTGGTGATTTGGCAAGAAGCCCGGGCATGGAAGGCAGTTTAGGCCATTTCTTCGCATTCCAGGTATTGCCAACCATTGTATTTTTCGCTTCACTCACGGCCATATTTTACCATTACGGAATCTTGCAGAAAGTTGTAAGTGTAATGTCAAAAGGTATGCAGAAGCTAATGGGCACATCCGGGGCGGAATCCCTTTCAGTAGTTGCTAATATATTTGTAGGGCAAACGGAATCTCCGCTGGTTATTAAGCCTTATATCCAAAAGATGACCCAATCTGAGCTTCTCACTGTAATGACAGGTGGTATGGCCACAATTGCAGGTGGAGTTATGGCAGCTTATGTGCAGATGCTTGGCAACTCCTATTCACTTGCAAATAATGTACCTTTGGATGTAGGACGCTTGTTATTCGCTGAACAGCTTTTGAGCGCAAGTTTAATGGCTGCCCCTGCTGCACTCGTAATCGCAAAGATACTTTTTCCTGAAACAGATGAACCTGTCACCAAGGGGGATGTAAAAATGAGTGTTAAAAAAACCGATGCTAACGGGATTGATGCCGCTGCTACAGGTGCTGGAGTTGGTTTAAAACTGGCCGCAAATGTTGGTGCAATGTTACTGGCATTCATTGCTCTGCTTGCAATGGGAAACTACTTCTTGTTTGAAATTGGTGAGATTACTGGGCTAAACAACGCTTTTCCCGATTTCAATTTAACCATAGAAGCACTGCTGGGCTGGGTTATCGCACCGATTGCATTTATCGTGGGTGTGCCCTGGGCTGATGCCGTTAATATGGGTTCCCTTCTGGGTACCAAAGTAGTTTTGAACGAATTTGTGGCATTTCTTCAAATGGCTGATATGGTTGAACAGGGTATTCTTTCACCAAAAACAATCACGATGGCTACATTTGCACTTTGTGGTTTTGCAAATTTTGCCTCTATTGCTATTCAGATTGGCGGTATCGGTGGCCTGGCTCCCGACAGAAAATCTGAACTTGCCAGTTTTGGTCTTCTGGCCGTACTTGCGGGATCATTAGCTAATTTAATGACTGCAACTATAGCCGGTATGCTATTTTAAATGATTATTCGTTGGAAACTAAATTTACCAAAATAAATCTGTATGAAAGCTATCTTTTCCACTTATCCAGTGCTATTTATTGCTTCACTCATTTATCTACAGTTTTATCAATCAGATATTGATCGAACTACTCCTGTTGCAAAAATCAGCTCAAGCACAATTACAATTGGCGAGCTGATTGACAATTATAGAATCAATCAGAATGATGACGAGATTACAACTGAGGAACTTATTGAGTTTTTGCCTTCTTATGTTGAGTATCGGTTAAAATTAAAAAAAGGCCTCCGTGAAGGTTTTCATTACCATCCTGATATACTCGGTGAATTAGAACACTATGGCCGACAAGCTGCTGAAATCTACTGGCTTGAAAATAAGCTTAAAGAACAAATCATACGTCAATACAAAGAAAGAAGCAGATATGAGCTTAAAGCATTTCATATTTTAATTGAGGTTCCCGAAGGTTCATCAACTTATGAAGAGAATGAAGTGTATCAGCGCCTTCTTGAAGCAAGAGAACAGCTTGCTGACGGCACGGATCCGAATGAAGTAAACGAAAATTTCTCCTCCATCAGAAACGGAAATTATATGGGTGGATCACTTCCATGGATTACCGCCGGAAGAACCGTTCAACCTTTTGAAGATGCTCTCTTCTCACTTGAAACCGGTGAAATCTCGCAACCTGTTCGTACACAGTTTGGATATCACCTTATCTACCTCCATGAAAAAAGAGAGCGCTTACCGGACCGGCAGGTAAGGCATCTTTTTTTTCAGGATACAGATGATCAAGCGGCTGAGGAAGCGGTTGAAGAAGCTTTCCTGTCGCTACAGAGCGGTATGCCCTGGAATGAAGCCGTAGAAACATTCAGTATGGACAGATCCGCAGCCAATCGTGGAGGCCTTATTGGCTGGGTTGGGTATGCCATGCAATTTCCTGAGCCTTTTGTTGATGCAGTAATGCAGGCAGACCTTGATCTGCCATACAGTGAGCCGCTCGCCATGCCCTATGGGTATCACATCATCAGGATTGATTCTGTACGAACTTACCCATCAGATGAAATCTATAATCAAGAAATAGTGGGTGAACTTGAGCGTTTGCAGAGACTAAATCCCAATCAGGCTGATATTATAGAAGCACTAAAAATAAAAGGCAACTTTCAAAAATATGAGGAAGTTACAGATTGGCCATCCGGTGAAGATGAGCAACATCTTATATTCAGTTTCCGTGGTGATAATTACACAACCGGTGATTTATTGGCATTTTCTGATTCTGATGCTACAGTAACTGAATTCAGAACAGCACTTGAAGAATTTGAAAATGAAATTGTCCTGTCTCATTTGATTGATATGACACGAAAAACATTTCCTGATTTCGACTCACAACTTGAAAACTTTCTTAACGGACTTGTTGTGTTCAGGGTTAATGAAGAATTTATATGGAATGAGGAAGCGGCTGATCGTGAAAGTCTGAAAGAATTCTACTCGGCAAATATGGATAAATACCATTTTCAAAGAACGTACAATTATTACAGTGTATCTGCTTTTTCAGACTCTTTAATTATCGAGGCCAAAAATCTTGTTGAAAGAGGTGTTCAACCGGAAAATCTGATGGAACAAATGGAAGATATATCCGTTCGGAATTACACTACTTCAAACAGCAGTTCACCGGGATTTGAACTGGTTGAAATTCTGAATCCACTGGAAATTTCAGAGATCCAGGTAAGCGGTGTAAGGCACAGTTTCTTTTACTTAAATGAAATTGAAGAACCGCGACAAATGACATTTGAAGAAGCATTCAGCAGAGTTGCAAACGATTTTCAGCCGATACATGAAGCCCGTTTCATTGAATATCTTAAGAATGAATTCGGTGTGGAAACATACCCTGAAAACATTCAGCTATGACGAACCGATATTTCCTGCTTCTGGTTTTTTTAGTTTTTCTGAACAATTCCTGTTCAAGTTCTTCAGGCACCCCCAATCAAACAATCGTAGCAGCAGTAGGAAACTCACAGCTTACTTTACAACAGGCATTAGATGATATCCCCTCTTTTCGTCTTCAGGCAGATACTCTTTCTGCTGTCTTAGCGTATGCAAATCAGTGGGTGGAATCACAGGTTTCGGTTGATCATGCAAAGCGAATTGGAATTCCTAACACTGAGATTTACCGAACTAAATTATCTTCCTATCAAAATGAATTGCTGAAAAGTCTGCTGAAAGATTACGTAATTGAAACTCACGCAGAGGAATTAGAGGTGAACCTTACAGAAGCACAGAACTACTATCAGACGTACAGGGAACAGTTTGTATTTGATGAGAAATATGTGCGATATCGCCACATTACCACACGCACAAGAACAGAAGCTGAAAATGCCAATCGCGATCTGATCTCAGGTTTGCCTTGGGAAGAAATTGTTGAACAATATAGTACTAATCCTGAATTTCAGTTACGGCAATCAACTCTTTATATACCTTTGTCGATGGCTTTAACAGATTTGCCACCTGTACATCAAAACCTTCAATATCTAGGGATTACCGAACGATCGCCTATTCACTTTGTAAATGGTCAATACCATTTAGTGCAACTTCTTGATGAAAAAACTGAAGGAG
>SLJB01000157.1 GCA_007135335.1 Balneolaceae bacterium | reverse complement strand
TTTAAATTACAAATGAGAACGATATTCATTAAATATCGGGGATAAAACAAAATACTAACAAAGTATCCGAATAAAATAAGTTTTGATAAATCAGAAAGACCTTCTTTAAGTTCGATTGTAAAAAAGAATGCCTATGGCTCTTTACGAGTGGACAACGACCCCATCATCCCGTTAATTGAAGGTGACACTATCGGGATTGATATCACCCCGGCCATGGCACACGTTGTGGACAGCACCGTAAAAAAGCTTACAAAGATGAGAAGAAAAGTAACTGGTTTGAAGTTTACGCTGGAGAGAAAGCCCTAAACGTTTAAGGTAATGATGACCGACTTCCGCAGGATACACTCATCCCTTTTCAGGAGTAATTGGTTGGCATTAAAAGTCCTTTTACAACTCCGTTGATTGCGGTATTACATTTTTGAACCCACAAACGGCACCAAAATATACCGGACAGAATAATGTAAACCCGGGTCGCTTATTCATTCTGCAGTGATGATGCTTCGTTACCTCGGCTGGGGTGAAGCTGCCGGTCTGATCGGAAAAGGCCTCGAAGCAGTCATCAGCAACAGGTGTATAACATACGATTCCGAAAGAGTGATGGAAGGAGCAACCCTTCTGAAATTCTCTGAGTTTGGCAAAGAGATCGTAAAAAATATGTAAACCAATTTCGGTTGGCAGCCAATAATAAACCTCCTTTCAGCGATGATAGGCGGTTTTTATTGCAAAATTCTTCTGGCACCAAGATATCTTCCTGCCCAGTAATTCTCAGAAAGATTGGAAATCATCACCCCGTTTGAAACCGAAGCATGAAGAAAATCTTCATTCCCCATGGCAATGCCCACATGAAGTACTCCACTCGATGTTCTGAAAAACAGTAGATCGCCCGGCAGAACATGTTGCCGCCGCACCCCGATCCCTTCCTGAAGCTGCTGGCGTGTATTACGGGGTAATTGAGAGTCTAAAAACTCCCTGAATACAGTTTGAGTAAAAGCTGAGCAATCAATCCCGGAGCTATCATTGCCACCCAGGCGATAAGGTGTTCCACGCCACTGCGTGTGTGCACTCTGAAGCTGTTCCTGAACCTCATCAAAAGAACTTCGTTCAGACGAAACAGAGATTGCCGGAGTAGTTCCTGTCGTAGAAGGTGTTCGTGGTACAGGGCGCTGTCCCTCACGTATTACACCACAGGAAGAAAGAAACAGTAAAAAAACGAGTGATATTAGATAATAAGGACGCTTCAAAACAGAATACTGAATGATAATTTGCAGATGATTATTGTATCTTCAATGAAACAAATTAAAGTTATGCAATTATTAGTAAATATCGACCATGTTGCCACGCTACGCAATGCACGTGGCGAAGGTTATCCCGACCCCGTTGAGGCAGCCGAAATTTCAGAAAAGGCCGGTGCAGCCGGCATCGTTTTCCACCTGCGGGGCGATAGACGTCACATCCGCGATGAAGATGTTTATCGGCTGAAAAAATCCGTCACAGGAATTCTCGATTTCGAAATGGCCGCCTCAGATGAGATGATCATCATATGTAAAAATGTGCTACCCGAATTATGCACCCTTGTTCCCGAAGGCAGGGAAGAGCTCACAACAGAGGGTGGACTCAACATGAAAACTGTATTTGATGACTACAAAAACCGGGTTTTTCCCGCATTTGAAGATACAGGTATAAAACTGAGCCTTTTTCTTGACCCTAACCCGGCTGATATTGAACTGGCTCACAAATTGGGAGCCGATGCCATCGAACTGCATACCGGTACTTTTGCCAACGCACCCGACGCTGCCTCACAGCGCAAAGAGCTTGAACGCCTGAAAGCGGGTGCTGAACTGATCCATGAAACAGGCATGATTGTAAATGCAGGACACGGTTTGAATCTTGAAAACCTTCCGCTTTTAATCAGTGAGGTGCCGTATTTACGGGATATCAGTATCGGGCATGCGCTGATCTCAAAATCACTCTACTGGGGCCTTGAAAAAACTGTTAAGGAATATATCAGGCTCATGAACGTTCAGAGATGAATGCCGAATCCGGAGTAGTTCAACAATCAAAATTTCGCACTCAAAATTACCAAATTGACAGTAAAACAACATAAATCGGGTTACGCTGCCATCATCGGGAAGCCGAATGCGGGGAAGTCCACGCTGATGAACCGCATTCTGGGCAGCAAAATTTCCATCACCACTCATAAAGCGCAGACTACGCGACATCAGGTTGTCGGTATTTTTTCTGATGACGATACACAGATTATCTTCCTGGATACGCCCGGAGTCATCACACCCAAATATGAGCTGCAGCGTGCTATGATGAATACCGTGGAACGTGCCCGTGCCGATGCCGATGTGATCCTGTTAATTTATGATCCCACCGACCGACACCCCACCGATGAAGTGATCGAACTGCTCAGATCTATCAATAAGCCAATTTTGCTGGTGGTAAATAAAGTGGATAGTATCGACGAAAGCATCGCAAAAGAGAAGGCATTAGAGCTAACAGAAAAACTTAAAATCCGCTCCACTCATTTCGTATCTGCCCTGAGGGGAGATGGCATAGAAGAGCTTATTGAGACCATTCGTACAACTCTGCTTCCCGGCCCGCCCTTTTACCCAAAGGAAGATTTAAGCGAGCATCCACTCCGGTTTTTTGTATCAGAGCTGATCCGTGAACAGGTTTTTTTACAGTTTCATGAGGAGATTCCCTATTCGTGTTCTGTTGATGTAATTCAGTATAAAGAGGAAGAAACCATCGACCGTATTAGTGCGGAGATTATCGTAAACCGCAAATCACAGAAGGGTATGCTGATCGGCAAAGGCGGAGAGGCTATTAAAAAGCTCGGAATCAAATCGCGCGAATCAATAGAGCTGTTTCTGGATAAACAGGTCTTTCTTGAACTGCATGTAAAAGTACGGGAAAAATGGCGAGAGAATGAAAATTGGGTGAGAAATCTGGGGTATTAACAGTTTTTTAAAAATTAATTTTGCATAATCACGTAAAACTGTATTATTATTGTAGGAATGAAAAATAGAACAGGTAATACTATAAACAGCCAAAATCTCATGTGTATGTGTTGCAAACACTGACCACTGAGGGAATAGCTATTTTTCAAAAGAAATTCTTAAAGCCCTCTGGTAAACCCGCAGGGCTTTTTTGTTATCCGCTTTTGGCGGTTGTTCTTTAAAAATTTGAACGCTTATCACGAAAGGTGGAGGGACAGGCCCTGCGATACCTTAGCAACCGTCCCGACAGTTTGGCTGTCGGGAGTCAGGTGCTAAATCCTGCCCGATCTGGTTATAACAACCAAATCAGGGAAAGATGAGACGAACGGCACTTTATAAAGCCTCTTCTGAAAATCTTTCCCGCATAAGGATTTTCGGGAGAGGCTTTTTTTGTTTACATCCTGTTTTCCAGGATGTAATGAACTGATTTAAAAACAAAAAGATTTGAAAAATACATTTACAAACTGGTTCGATAAAAAGATGAGGTCAACACCGGAGCTTGCGGCTGAGACAGATTCAATCGAAGAACTATTAAAAGAAATAAAAACTATTGCCATTGTGGGAATCTCCAGAAACATACATAAAGACAGCCACTTTGTGGGTCGCTATCTGCAGAATTCAGGCTACAATATGATCCCTGTAAATCCCGGTGCCGACGAGATTTTGGGGGTGAAATCATACCCCGATTTAAAATCGATTCCTGTGCAGGTAGATGCTGTGGATATTTTCGTAAAACCGGAATATGTATCCGCTGTGGTTGATGAAGCACTTGAATTAAAACCAAAAGCAATCTGGCTTCAGCTGGGTGTAGGAAGCCACGAATCTGAAATCAAAAAAGCCCGGAAGGCAGGAGTTACCATGGTTCAAAACAGATGTATGAAGGTCGATCATCAGTTTTTAATTCGCGATAAAAACAAGTGATCGGCCGCCTGTACACTCTCATTCAATGAGTCCTTCAAAAAAATCAACTCAACTACTAAAAAGACAATAATTATGAGTACCAACGGACAAGACAAAAACTACAAATTCGAAACACTTCAATTACATGCCGGGCAAGAGCCTGATCCCACAACAGGCTCACGTGCTGTGCCGATTTATCAGACCACATCGTACCAGTTTAACGATACCGAGCATGCTGCCACTCTCTTTGCTCTGAAAGATTTTGGCAATATATACACTCGCATCATGAACCCAACCACCGATGTATTTGAGAAACGTATTGCTGCACTTGAAGGCGGAGCCGCAGCTGTGGCTACTTCATCCGGACAAGCCGCACAGTTCCTGTCTGTAATTACTCTGGCACAGGCAGGTGATAATATTGTATCCACACCAAACCTCTACGGGGGAACTTACAATCAATTTAAGGTTACTCTGCCTCGATTGGGTATTGATGTGAAATTCGTTGGCGAAAATGATGCCCCCGAAGATTTTGAAGCCGCCATTGATGATAATACAAAAGCTATCTATGTGGAAAGTATTGGGAACCCTCGCGGAAATGTCCCGGATTTTGAGGGCATATCTGCAGTGGCCAAGAAACATGGTGTGGCTCTTATAGTTGATAACACTTTTGGAGCAGGCGGAGCCATTGCCCGCCCTATTGATCACGGGGCAAATGTAGTGGTAGAATCCGCAACTAAATGGATTGGCGGCCACGGTACCAGCATCGGTGGTGTAATTGTGGATGCAGGAAACTTCGATTGGGGTAACGGACGCTACCCGCTGTTTACCGATCCTGCACCCGGTTATCACGGATTGAATTTCTGGGAGGTTTTTGGCACTAACGGGCCATTTGGTAACATTGCATTTGCCATTCGTGCCCGGGTTGAAGGACTGCGCGATGTTGGGCCTGCCATCTCACCCTTTAACAGCTTTCTGCTGCTTCAGGGTCTGGAAACATTATCACTAAGAGCTGAACGCCACACAGAAAATGCACAGAAACTTGCAGAGTGGCTCAGTAAACAGGATAGTGTATCATGGATAAATTACACCGGGCTGCCCGACCATCCGAGTCATGAAAACGGTAAAAAATATCTGCAAAATGGCAGGTTTGGCGCCGTTCTCACATTTGGAGTAAAAGGAGGTTATGATGCAGCTCGCGGATTTATTGAGGGTGTAGAACTGGCAAGCCATCTTGCTAATGTAGGTGACGCAAAAACGCTTGTAATTCACCCGTCATCAACTACACACCAGCAGTTATCTGCAGAAGAGCAAACTGCGAGTGGAGTAAAGGAAGATCTGATTCGTGTTTCTGTTGGCATCGAACATATTGATGATATCATTGCTGATTTTGAACAGGCATTCAAAAAAATAACCCTATCAGTATAAATTAACCCATTACTGGCATGGCGTTCCTTTCGGAATCTGCCATGCCGTTTTTACTATGAACAAAGGTATTACAGAATCATTTTTACAGAAAGAGTTCACCACAGAGGGAGGATTCCGTTTTGACTCAGCCCAGGTTGCATACAAAACATGGGGTACCCTGAACAAAACACGGGACAATGTGATCTTAATTTGCCATGCATTAACCGGGCATGCAGCAGCAGATGAATGGTTTCCCGGCCTGATCGGTAAAGGTTGTGTGGCTGATCCTTCAAAGAACTTTATCATTTGTATAAATGTACCCGGAAGCTGTTACGGTTCTGTTGGCCCCTGGACCATCGACAAAAAGACGGGGAAACCGTTTAAAAGTAATTTTCCCCTCATAACCATTCGGGATATGGTTCGGTTTCAGCAGCTGCTGCTCGATCAGCTTGGTGTAAATGGCATTGAGCTTGTAATAGGTGGTTCACTCGGAGGAATGCAGGCACTTGAATTCATGATTATGGATGAACGTATTCAAGCCGCTGCTCTTATAGCCATGGGTAAATCCCATACTCCCTGGGCAATCGGAATCAGCCATGCGCAACGATCTGCCATTCAAAGCGATCTTAAATGGAAAAATGGTGATTACGAAAAAGATGATGCACCCTTTCAGGGAATTGCTGCAGCGCGGATGATGGCCATGATCACTTATCGTACACCGGAAGATTACAACAGAAAATTTGGCCGTAAACTTCAGAACGAAGATGGCCAATTTCAGGTAGAATCATACCTGAATTATCAGGGCGAAAAGCTTGCAAGTCGTTTTGATGCTTTCAGTTATGTAAGTCTTACCAGATCTATGGACACCCATGATGTGGCCAGAGAGCGTGGTGAGGCTGAAAAAATTCTGAGTGATATAAACATACCGGTTGCAGTTATCGGAATTAACTCAGACCACCTCTACCCTACCAAAGAACAAAGAGAATTGGCACAGCTGCTTGGAAATGCCCGGTATAGTGAAATTGAATCGGATTATGGACACGATGCTTTTTTGATTGAATTTGAACAGCTGAACAACATTATTCAACCTTTTTTCTACGAACAAAAAAAAGCCCGCAAAAATTATGACACAGTTAAAAGCCTTTAAACATCCATTACCAGAAAAAGCTGTAAAAGTGAAAAAACTTTTTATTGCCGGAGTCGGCGCCGTAGGTAACACTCTTCTTAAACAGGTATCTAAATATGGTGCAGAAAAATCGCTCCGTGTTCTGGGAGTGTGCAACCGAAAACATACGTTGTGGTACGATCGCAGCCAAAGTGAATACTCACTGAATGATCTTTTAAGGGCTCCGGGAACGGACTGGGATAAGATTATCGACAAACTCACATCGTATGATCAAGGATCCGTTGTATTTATCGACTCAACCGGAAGCGCTGAAATTGCTGCATTGTATCCGCAATTGCTGAAAAATAAAATTCATGTGGTAACTCCCAGCAAACTGGCTAATACACAGAGCCAGGAAACGTTCGATATGCTTCACCATGCAGCAGCTCAGAATGGTGTGCAGTTTCTCTACGAAACCAATGTTGGTGCCGGCCTCCCTTTAATATATGCCATCAAAAACCTGCAGTACACAGGAGATAAAATTATTGAACTAAGCGGGGTAGTTTCCGGTACTATGACATATCTCTTTTCTGAACTGGATAATGGAAAGCGGTTCAGTGAATCTGTACTGCAGGCAAGAGCATTGGGTTATGCAGAACCCGACCCGCGTGATGACCTTTCAGGAGAAGATGTAGCCAGAAAGTTTCTGATACTTGCACGCATTTGCGGGCTTCAAATAGAACGTGATGAACTTGATGTAGAGTCACTGATCCCGGAAGAATTAAAGTCTGTTGATTCTGTTACCTTTCTTGAGGAGTTACACAAATACGATGATGAGTGGAGCAGAAAACTTCAAACTGCAGCTAAAGCAGGGCATACACTTCGATACACCGGAAAACTGAAAGAGGGTAAAATTAAAGTAGGAGTTGAGGTTGTATCTAAATCGTCTTCTATTGGCCAGCTGACAGGCACCAATAATATTTTGAGTATTAAGAGTCGCAGATATTTCGATCAGCCTTTGATTATTCAGGGTCCGGGAGCCGGAAAAGAAGTGACTGCTGCAGGTATTTTGGCCGATGTTCTGAGTATTTGACCGATAAACAGTGATGTTAGGCAAAAAAAACCCCGTTTTGCCGGGGTTTTTTATTTTCTATTGCCCTTCAATTATGAAAGGTAATTCCTTCGCGCTTACACTCATATTTTGTGTAACATCGAAAGATTCGCCGGTGGGCTCATGATTACCCACAAATTTAAATCGCCACCCCCCACTCCATCTGAAAAATGCGGTTCCATCTTCCTGCAAATCAAATGCCTGATTAGCCTGCACAATTAATCCCTGTGGGCTATACGAAATAGATGCATTATTTGGGTTTGTAACCACAATCTCAACCAGTCTTACCCGCACATTAGCTGAGGCTCTGAACCGTATTCCGGGATCTCCACCCACTAAAGTAGTTTGTATTGAACTGATATTAAATGATGGCGGTGTTCTCGCGTCATCAACCGGTGCGGTTGAATTGTCTTTGCTACAGCTCAGTACCAAGAATGGTATAACTATCAAAGCTGCCATGATATTTAGAACTCTCATTTCACTGTTCATAACCCCTCCTTTTACTGGTTCTTATTACAGTTTTTTAGCCCTCTTTATCTATATATAAATTAGCAGATTGTGTAATAAAAAAATAGATTTTCTAAGATTTTTAGAAATTTTTTATGGTTTTTATGTTATTGATATTATTGTCTTTTATTTAAGCTAAATATATCTTATTCAATCTTTT
>SLJB01000187.1 GCA_007135335.1 Balneolaceae bacterium | reverse complement strand
TTTGAAAAAGCGGGCCAATGTCCACATCAAAGCCAAGATCTGCAAAACTGGTTGCAATCACTTTTGCACCCCTGTCGTGGCCATCCTGCCCGATTTTAGCAACCATAATTCGCGGGCGCCTGCCCTCCTGCACCTCAAAACGGTCGGTAAGTTTGCGCGCTTCTAAAAAACTTTCGTTATGCTGCATTTCTGATGAGTAAACACCTGATATGGATTTTATGGTTGCACTGTAACGCCCGAAAACAGTTTCCATCGCCATGGAGATTTCTCCGAGTGTGGCTCTTTTCCGGGCTGCCACAACAGCAAGCTGAAGCAGATTTCCACTGCCGGTTTTTGCACACTCCGTAATAGCATCTAAGGCCGGCTGCACTTCATCGCTATTGCGTTCTGCTTTCAGCCGGTTGATCCGTTCAATCTGAGATTTTCGGACTTTATCATTGTCTATTTCAAGGATATCAATTGGTTCTTCTTTATCCAACCGATATTTATTTACCCCGATGATGACATCCTGGCCGCTGTCGATCCGGGCTTGTTTACGGGCGGCAGCCTCTTCGATTCTCATTTTGGGCACACCGGTTTCGATAGCTTTTGCCATTCCGCCAAGGCCTTCCACTTCCTGAATAAGCTCCCAGGCTCTTGCAGCAAGCCGGTCTGTCAGGTATTCAACATAGTGGGAACCCGCCCAGGGATCAATGGCTTTGGTGATTCCCGTATCTTTTTGAAGAATGAGCTGAGTATCCCGGGCTATTTTTGCAGAAAAGTCAGACGGCAGTGCAATTGCTTCATCAAGTGCGTTGGTGTGAAGTGATTGGGTGTGGCCCAATACTGCAGCCATCGCCTCATTGGCAGTTCGGGCAATATTGTTATAGGGGTCCTGCTCGGTAAGGCTGTACCCTGATGTTTGGCAATGGGCACGCAAAGAGAGCGACTTGGGATTTTCCGGTTTGAATTGCTTTACAAGTTTTGCCCACAACAGGCGGCCGGCCCTTAGTTTGGCTATCTCCATAAAATGATTCATTCCGATAGCCCAGAAAAAGGAGATTCGCGGAGCAAAATCATCAATGGATAAACCCGACTTGATGCCCTGGCGTATGTATTCTAAACCATCAGCCAGTGTATATGCCAATTCAATATCCGCGGTGGCACCGGCTTCATGCATGTGATATCCGCTCACACTGATGGAGTTAAATCGGGGCATAAACTCAGATGTGTAGGTAAAAATATCACCAATCATTCGCATGGATGCATCCGGGGGATAGATGTACGTGTTACGAACCATAAACTCTTTCAAAATATCGTTCTGAATAGTACCGCTCAGCTTTTCAGGGGGAACCCCCTGCTCTTCAGCTGCCACAATATAAAAAGCCATAACAGGAATGACGGCTCCGTTCATGGTCATGGAAACCGACATTTTATCCAGCGGAATTTGATCGAACAGAATGTTCATGTCCAGAATGGAATCGATGGCAACCCCGGCTTTGCCGACATCGCCCGTCACTCTGGGGTGATCAGAATCATATCCTCGGTGTGTGGCCAGATCGAACGCAACCGAGAGTCCTTTTTGGCCTGCTGCAAGATTTCTTCTGTAAAATGCATTTGATTCTTCAGCGGTTGAAAATCCGGCATATTGGCGTATGGTCCACGGGCGAATCGTGTACATTGTGGCATAGGGGCCTCTTAAAAAGGGGGGGATTCCAGCTGTGAAATCGAGGTGGTCAAGGCCGGCAGAATCATCCGGGGTAAACGCACTTTTTATAGATATTTTTTCGGGTGCTTTCCAGGATAAACCGGATGTATCACGTTGCGATTTGATATTTTTCTTCAGTGAAATGCCTGTGAAATCGGGACGTTTCATGATAGCACCTCCGAAATTTGGCCATTCTGAAGTGATGATAAAAATCCGCCACCTTTTTCGATGTTTCCGAATCGTTTCCATGCTTCTTGTGCAATTTCTCCGGTCAGCTTTTCGATAAAATAGGATCCTGCAGCCGGGTCAGCTGTTTTGTTCAGGTGAGCTTCATCCCGAAGAATATGCTGAATGTTACGGGTTATGCGGTTTGTAAAACCGGAAGGGGCATCAAACGGATGTATAAGCAGCTTATCGGCGCCTCCAAGTACAGATGCCATCGCTTTGGAAACAGAGATGAGCAGATTGTTGGTTGCATCGCGCTGAGCTTCAGATTGTTTAATTTCAGCTATAATCTGTGCATCCGGTTTTTCCATCATTTCATAGGCATCCAGCAAATTGTGCCATAAAATTCGCAGAGCTCTCAGTTTCGCAAGTTCAGGAAAATAGAGTGGGCCGGTTTCAAGTCTGAAAAGTATAGAATGTGCAGCTTTTTGCCCCTCTGTCAACAGTAGTTCACTTGCCATCGAAAGGGAAACTGCCAGCTGATGGGCAATGGATGCATCAGTTTTATGATACAGGGTGCTATTCACGCCAAAAATCACATCGGTCCGGGAATCAGAAATACCGGGTATATGATCAGAGTTATTTTCAGAAAAAGTATCAACCAAAAAACTGATTTTAGGTGATGTTATACTTCTGAGGTTTAATATTGCCCCGGCATCGGACGGATGGATGTCAAGAATCAATTCTGCGCCTGAGTCCGCTAAATCTTCTGTCACTTTTTTAAAACGATCAGCAGAAAATTCACTCTGTCTGTGATGGATTATACAGCATTGTGCTCCGCCATTCAGCGCTTCTTTAATAGCAAGATTTGCCTTTACAGGGTTATAATCGGGGATGAATTCGCAAAGTTGCCAATTACCGGTGCAGAAAAGAGGAAGGGTTTCTGAATGGGCAATTTCATCTTTCGTATAGAGAGGAGCCATTGCTGGTAAACCGGAAATGGGCCATCCTATTTTTGAGATATAATCCGGATCACCGATATCTTCAGCGACAATTTTCTCCCACTCTTCTTTCGACGAAGAAGGAAATTCACTAAAAAAGAGCTGACGGTCAATGTTTGATTCAGACACGCTGAGATATTTTTATTTATTCATGTAAAGTACAAGTTACACCCGTTATAAATAACGAACAGGCTGCTTTAAAAATAGGAATGCATGCACTCTTTACCTAACTTTTCAGGCCGTTAAGCTGATGAAAAGCGCTTACAATTTCCTATATTGTCAATCTTGAAAAAGAGCTATTCAAACATAAAAATCAGAAAATGACAGACCAAAAAATAGCACCTCTTACGCAGTTAACCGAAGACGAACAAATGCTGAAAGATGCAGCGGCAGAATTTGCTGATACCATAATCAAACCTAAAGTCCATGAAATGGATGAAGCTGCAAAGCTGGATCCCGAGCTTATAAAAATGTTTTTTGAAATGGGATTCATGGGTATAGAAGTGCCTGAGAAATATCAAGGGGGCGGCGGTACGTTTTTTATGAGTATTGTAGCCATAGAGCAGATTTCAAGGGTTGATGCATCCGTTGGGGTGTTTATGGATGTACAAAACACACTTGTAAACAACGCATTCCTTCGTTGGGGATCTGAGGAGTTGAACTCCCGGTTTTTGCCGCAGCTGGCAACTGAAAAAGTGGGTGCGTACTGTCTTTCTGAAGCGGGATCAGGCAGCGATGCCTTCGCCCTGAAGTGTTCAGCCAAAGAAGATGGCGATGCATATGTACTAAACGGGACAAAACTCTGGATTACCAACGCAAACGAAGCCGATATTTTTCTGGTGTTTGCAAACATAAATCCGGACGCCGGTTACAGAGGAATTACGGGTTTTATCGTTGAGCGCGGAACAGAAGGTTTTTCCATATCGAAGAAAGAGAATAAACTGGGAATACGTGCAAGTTCTACGTGCGAGCTGCTGCTTGAGGATGTTCGTGTACCGAAAGAGAACATTTTGGGTGAAGTTGGCAAAGGGTACAAAGTTGCCATTGAAACTCTGAATGAAGGGCGTATCGGGATTGGAGCTCAAATGATTGGAATTGCTCAGGGTGCTTTTGATGCAGCCTTAGATTATACGCAAGAGCGAAAGCAGTTCGGCAAGGCAATATCCGATTTTCAGGGAGTGCAGTTTCAGCTGGCTCAAATGGCAACTGAACTGGAAATGGCACGCCTTTTGGTCTACAATGCCGCTCGCTTAAAAGAAGCAGAGCAGCCATTTTTGAAAGAAGCCGCCATGGCAAAATATTACAGCTCAGAAGTAGCTGAAAAAGTAAGTTCGATGGCAATTGATCTGTTTGGCGGCTACGGGTATGTGAAGGAATATCCGGTGGAAAAATTTTATCGCGACTCAAAAATTGGCAAAATTTACGAAGGAACGTCTAATATGCAGCTGCAAACCATAGCGAAAATCATCCTAAAGGGGTAATATTAGCTGTTTTTAGAAAATATTCGAACTATTATTAAAAGTCGGGAATGATTTGATTTCATACTGATGTTTTTATCATATTTAACGCACCATTTTTGTAACACATATTATATTCAATGAATAATTTTCAGGAGTTCTTAAAGTCTTGCAGTAAAGACGACGAATCATACAAAAAACTAATAAAGTTCGTTGATGAGCTTGTTCAGGAGAGAGAAGAGGCTAAGAATCATTTACAGCTCCTTGAAAGGGCTGTAAAAAGTGATTATGATTCGATTGTAATTACCTCTCTTGAGCTTGAAGAACCAGGCCCGAAAATTGTTTATGTAAATGATGGCTTTACCAGAATGACCGGATATACCCGTGAAGAGGCAATCGGCGAAACACCAAGAATTCTTCAGGGGCCAAAAACCGACAGAGCCGTTCTTGACACACTTAAAAAACGCCTTAAAGAGGGGCAGGCCTTCTTCGGGCATACGGTAAACTATCGGAAGGACGGATCAGAATTTATCAATCAGTGGGATATTCATCCGCTTACCAACGACCGGGGCGAGATCACTCATTGGGTATCCTATCAGCATGATATTACAGAGCGTAAACGATCTGAGAAAAAAGTAGTTGATTCACAACTTGAATTCGACAGGCTCGCTGAAGAATCGAAAAAAACCCTGATTGATGTGGATGAACAGGGTAACATTATCACATCGAATAAAGCTTTCAGAGATCTCATTGGATATGATGATGAGGAGCTGAAAAAGAAAAAAGTATGGGAATTACTCGCTGAGAAGCATGTGGAGAGCTTCAAGCACAAGTTCGATAAATTCAAACCAAGCGATTTTGACAGAGTAACTCATAACCTGGTCATCATGACCCGAAAAGGATTGCCGGTTGAAGTGAAAGTTCAAACCCGATTGCTTACGATTGATGATCAAAAAGTGCTCCGTGCTGCATTTGAGAACAAATCTCTCCAAAAACGCATTATGGCGATGCTTAAGCAACGAAATGCGAAGTTTGAGAAGATGTTCGATACAACCAAAGATTTTCGTTACAAACTGCAAGCGGATGGTGATGCGTACAGGTTTAGCTATGTTTCAGATACTTTTACATCCATAACCGGCATTTCAGCCGGTGAAGCTGAAGGCAAAACGTTAAAAGAGATGGTTCATGCAGACGATCGTGAAAAATTTGACGATCATCTTAAATCCGTTTTGAGCGGCAAACCAAATACGGAACAATTCAGAATACGGGATAAAGAGGGCAATTACATCGAGGTGATTGACTATGCAAAACCGGTCTGGGATGATCGCAAAGAGAATGTAGAAGAGATAAAAGGATCCATATCCATAGAAATTTCATCAGCACGCTCAATCAGCGAAAACTAATTTCCCGAATAAATCTTCAGTCGAAACCTGTTTACAATAATTGTACCTTTAGATTATGACATTACAGGAAAAACAGGATCGGATTGTAAGGCAATTTCAGCTTTTGGGTGAATGGCCCGAACGCTATAAGTATATTATCAAACTTGGTCAGAAACTTGACCCTCTTTCTGAAGAGTTTAAAATTGATGATAACCTGGTGAGAGGCTGCCAGTCTCAGGTTTGGCTTGCTACCGAACTTGAGGATGACAAAATTATCTTCAAAGCAGACAGTGACGCAGCAATTACAAAGGGTTTGGTTGCGTTGATGGTAAATTTCTATTCAGGTGAAACACCCGATTCTATTCTTACCACGAATCCTGATTTTATCAAGAAGATAGGTATGCAGGATCACCTCTCTCCCACACGCTCAAATGGCCTGGCCTCAATGGTTAAACAGATGAAAATCTATGCAATGGCTTATAAAAGTAAACTGAACAGCGCGGTTTAGCCTTATATGATGACCGTGCAGAATGGTGTATTTTTTTCACAAATTTAAGTGGTAACTTTCTTAATATTTTTTATAAACACTAAATATCAGTAGCATGAACAAGTTTTCAATTCAAATTTTTGCAATAGTGCTGTTTGTAATAGTAGCCGTGGCTGCACTTTATCTTGGCGGAGTTTTTGGGAATTCAGAATCCGGTGAAGCCAATTTCCAGGGAGAGCGGGTAGCTCAAAAAGTGCACATATTGAACTACAGTGACTACTCCTGTCCTGCCTGTAAGGCATATATACCGTTGCAGGAAATGATAAAAGAGGAGTTTGGCGACATGGTTGAAATTGAGTATCGCCACTTTCCGCTCTCGGGATTTGCCCACAGCAGGCTCGCTTCACATGTTGTTGAAGCAGCAAGAAATCAAGGAAAATATACCGAGATGCATAATCTGCTTTATGAACACCAGTCCGAATGGTCGCCACAGCAAGCAGATGCCATGGGTTATTTTACAGATTTTGCGGAGCGGCTTGAGCTGGATATGGATCAGTTTTTAGCAGATCTGGAATCAGATGATGTCCGTGAAAAAGTAGAGAATCAGCGTCAGGAGGGAATTCGCCGCACAGTTACTGCAACCCCAACTTTCTTTATTGACGGCCATAAGCTTCGTCAAAATCCACAATCATATGAGCAGTTTAAGTCTATTATTGAACTGTATATGTATCGCTCAAACTAAGTTTCGCAGATAACTGTCTCGCGGAGGTCCTCCTCCGCACCGGTTTTTTTAGGATTTGGAAGTTAAATCATCAGTGAAGGATCCTTGTAATGTTAGTTCCGAATCAGGAGCTTCGGGTAACCGTCTCGCGGAGCTCCCCCTCCGCAGTTGCACAACTAAGATTTCTTGTTACTAAATGCCGAAGCAGAAGTTTCGGGTAATTTCTTGATATGATCTACGAATTTTTAAACAAATCTCCACAGTTTGACGAGACCGTATTCATCGCTCCAAGCGCTGATATTATTGGCGATGTAACCATCGGGAAAGAGAGTTCCATCTGGTTTAATGTTACCATTCGCGGAGATGTAAACTGGATTGAAATCGGAGATCGCTGCAATATTCAGGATAACAGCTGCATCCATGTAACCAATCAAACCAATCCCACAAAAATCGGTAATGATGTATCCATCGGTCACAATGCCACCATTCATGGATGTACCATTCACGACCGCGTGCTGGTTGGAATTCAGGCAACGGTTCTGGATAATGTGGTTATTGAAACAGATGTGATGGTTGCCGCAGGCACCGTTGTTCCGCCCGGGAAAAGGCTTGAGTCAGGTTACCTCTACATGGGTGTGCCGGCAAAAAAAGCGAGAAAACTGAGTGAAGAAGAGATTAAGTCACTCGCTAAAAATGCCGCTAATTATGTAAAATATCAGCGCACATATCGCCGCGTTGATGTTTATGATAAGAACCCGTTCTATCCTCAAAAGACAGAATGATAAATTCTGAATGATGAATGACTGATCTTCGACGTATTCGCATTCATTTTTCACCCTTCATATTACAAATTGTCCGGAATATACATCCACATACCATTTTGCAAACAGGCGTGCAGCTATTGTGACTTTTACTTTCTCACCCGCCAGCAGCTCCGTGAACCTTTTGTAAAATCACTGATTGACGAAATAATCTCTTACAAAGAGAGTATAGATGCAGCCGAACCTGTTGAAACCATTTATCTGGGCGGCGGAACTCCATCTTTGCTTAACGAACGTCAGCTTTCATCAATTTTTTCTGCACTGGATGAGGTTTTCAATTTACAGCCCGTTGAAGTAACCATGGAACTCAATCCCGACGATGTTACTGCCGATTATTTACAGATGATACGCAACCTGGGAATTCAGCGGGCCAGCATGGGAATACAATCTTTCCATTCAGACATTCTCACATTCATGCATCGCGCACATACCCGTGAGGAAGCCCTTATAGCCCTGGAATTACTTCAAAAAACAGACTTTCCCTCTTTTACCGCGGACCTGATTTACGGCAATCCGGGGCAAACAATGCGGATGCTTGAAGAGGATATACGTCAGCTTCTCGCGTTCAATCCGCCGCATATATCCGCTTACTCACTTACGGTTGAACCGAATACCCGTCTTGGGAAACAGGTTGATCTGGGGCGAATGTCTCCCCCGGAAGATGAAGAGGTAACAGCCCATTTTGATCTTGTTCGGGAGTTGCTGGAGGAGGCCGGAATTCTGCAATACGAGGTAAGCAATTATGCAAAACAGGGCCGGGAAGCAGTGCACAACAGCAACTATTGGTCGCATAAAAATTACCTTGGCTTTGGCCCATCGGCACACTCTTTCCGATGGGATGGGGATAAAGCCATGCGATGGAAAAACAGGCCGGATATCAAAACGTATCTTGAAGGTAACCCTGAGAAATACAGGGATGAAGAAGAGCATCTGGATCTGCACACTCTTGCGGAAGAGAGAATTATGCTGGGGCTGCGAACAAAAACAGGTGTTTCAATGGATATTTTGAGTCATGAGTATCAATACAGTTTCAGCAAAAAACAGCTTGAATGGATAGAGGGACAGATACGTAAGGGCACTTTTAATCGTGATGATCATTATCTGAGGATGACCCCTGACGGGCTGAAAATTTCAGATCTGCTGGTTGTGGATTTACTGAGTAAGGGTTGAAGTTCAATAATGTATCAAGTTGAATTTTATGATTTTAAACACGCTTACCTTCCATTATTAACAGCTTCCGAATGCATTCGTGAATTAGAATTGATGCTATTTCACAAGAATCATCTTCTTGCTTACAGAAGTCTGATCAGTCAAAATTCTGTAGATATACACTCCTGAAGAGAGCCCTCTGCCATCAAACACCACAGTATGAAAACCGCGATTAAGCCGTTCATTAACCAGGATGGCTACCCGGCGCCCGGTAACATCAAATACTTCAACCCGCACATTTTTATCATCTGTAAGTGAAAATTCTATATTTGTGGTTGGATTGAACGGATTTGGATAGTTTTGTGATATTGAATCCTGCTGCGGTAAAATTGAATTAACAACCAGATCGAATGAAGCCTGATCCCCGCGATTGGTATTCACCACTGCAATACTCATATCTATTAGATTTGTCCAGGACCACGTTGTTTGGATGAGTTGTGTAAGTGAGTTTGGATCAGCACTGATCATAAAATCCGTGGTTCCATCTCTGAAATACCCCAGAACTCCAATTACAACACCGGCTGTATCTGATTCCACACGAATAGCCGGCTGCCCAAGAGTACTGTTTGAAGGCTGAACATTCACATAGGTTGCGGCCATTGGCTGGAGAAAAAGCGGCCCGAGGCTGTCGGGGGTGAAGGAAAGGTTCTGAGAAAATGTAGCATTGGGATAATTGATCCTGTCCCGAAACCCAAAATCCGTCGCCGATTTATCGGGGCCGGATGCCATGTGCCACATGTGGTTTTTCAAATGTTCGCGGGCAATACTTGTGCCCATTGGCTGCAGATTTCTGTCTATAGCTTCGAACATTGCAAGCTGTCTGTCTTCAATAAACTCCTCCCAAACGCCGGTAAAAAAGTCAGCGCCGAATTGCTCATAGAAATAGATCATCCAGCTTACATGCCAGTAGGCACCCGGAGTGGCGCTTTGAGGATTTCCAAAGATGGAGTTTCTGTGCGGAGAATTTTGGTTCCATCTGCTGTTTTGAGAATCATAAGACATAATGTAATTGTAGTAATCATTCACATCAGGAAAAACCACCTCCTCCATCAGCGTGGCATCCATCTCAATCCAGTTGAAACCGCCGGAGTTACCCTGCCAGCGGCTGGTGGAATATTGGCTGGCATGTTTAATTTCGTGGGCTATAGTAGCGTAAAGTGCGCCAATTATATCACCATCAGGATGTGTGTTAGGCGGAAAGTTCTGAAACGTACTGTGGATCGTTATATATGTGGTGGACCCGCTTTGTGTGGTTCGCCCGTAGGATCCAATATTTCTGAAATAGATCTCGTAGGGATCATCCTGAATAAAATCTTTAAAACCGAGTGTTTCAATCTGGTGCCGATAGGAAGAATCGGCGGCAAAAGCGGCATGTTCAATATAATCGGGAATACCTGATCCGTTGGCGTCATCCGTGTTTACTGCATGAACCCCATCGGTATCATAAATCAAAACGAAATTACCCGAAGGTGAAATGTACTGAAGGGTTTGCTGCGCAGTTTCTGTCTCCTCAAAAAGGATGGATTCAATTTCATAAATGGTGGCTGCACTCAGGTGATGTTTGTTGAGGGTGTAATCAGCCATAAGTGGTGTGAGGCATTTGATGATGGCCTTATCATCCAGGACAAAACGTGAATCAAGCCGTTCGGGCCTGAAGCCTGCGTAGATTTTCTGAATCATGGCATCGTCTCTACTGAGTTCGCCGGAAAGAAGAGCATCCTGAATGGCGCGCAGTGCAGGGTGATCGTCTGCCGTATGGTGATGCACCGGGTGCTGGGAAAATGCAAGCACCGGTATAAGGCTTATGCACAGTACAAATAAATGCTTGCGTATGGAGTTAAAAAAGTGTCTCATCTGATAAGACGGGGGGTTAAAACTTGTTGAAAATCGCCGTAAATTATGAATTCGCAGTTCGTTTAACGAATCCTTTTTAAAAAACGTCTATTATTCTAAAAGCATGATCTACGAAGTTATTCTCTACTACAATTTTTCGACAATTGAGGATCCAAAAGAGTTTTGTAAAACTCACAAAGAGTTTATGCAGGAGCTGGGGGTTATGGGGCGTGTTTACATTGGGGAGGAGGGCATAAATGGAACTCTTGCCGGTACCCCCGAGCAGATGCAAGCGTACAAAGAGTACCTGTGGAGCCTTCCCGGTTTTGAGGGTACCGAATTTAAAACGGATGAGAGTGATACCATTCCGTTCGCAAAATTGATCTGCAAAGTTCGTAAAGAAATTGTGGCCATCTACGAAGACGGACTCAACCCTAAGTATGGCGGTAACTATCTTTCGCCCAAAGAGTGGAGAGAAGTGTTCGACAAAGAAGATGATTTTGTGGTGATAGATGTCCGGAACAATTATGAATCCCGGGTTGGCCATTTTGAAGGCGCCATTCAACCCGATGTTGAGAATTTCTTTGATTTCCCCGGCTGGCTGGATGAAGCCGAAAAAGAGATTCCAAAAGACAAAAAAGTGCTGATGTATTGTACCGGAGGCATTCGATGCGAAAAATTTTCCGTACTGATGAAGAAAAAAGGGTGGGAAGATGTGAACCAGCTGCACGGCGGAATCCTCACTTACGGAAAAGAGGAGGGTGGAAAATACTTTAAGGGTAAATGTTTTGTATTTGATGACCGTCTTGTTGTGCCCGTAAACAGAGACAGTCTCGAACCGATTGCCCGATGCGAAATAACCGGTAAACCGGCCGACAGCTACATCAATTGTGCAAATATGGAGTGCAATAAACTGTTTGTCTGTTCTGAAGAGGGTGCCGAACTGATGGAAGGCTGCTGCAGCGAGGAGTGCAAAAAAAGTGAATTTAAACGCCCGTTTAATCCCGATGATGCATTCCGCCCCTTTAGAAAATGGTACAACTATTTTGATGACAGTTTCAAAGAGCGTGAATTACAGAAGTAGCAGTGTTCGGATTATTGAGCCTTACCCGCTAACGAGAACCTTGCTGGTAAAACCCCGGGATTCCGGTAAAAAACTGGTTGATTACCTGGTGGAGAGGTTCTCTTTTATTCCGGCAGAAGAGTGGCTGCGAAGAATAGAAAATAAATGGATCTGGTTTGATGATGCGCATGTAAAGCCGGATGCGCGGCTGGCTTCTAATCAGCTGATTTATCACCACTCACCAGCTGTACGCGAACCGGCTGTTCCTGATGAGGTGCGCATTCTGCAAGAAGCCGATGAGTGGCTGGTTGCATATAAACCGGCTCCCATGCCCATGCATCAAGGGGGCAGATACTACAAAAATACACTTACCTATATTTTGGGCAGTAAAGGATATGCCGGGCTCAGCATTGTGCACCGCCTGGATTCTGTGACTTCAGGATTGGTTTTGTTTGCCAAAAACAGAGAGACCGCACAGCAGTTCCAGCATCAATTTTCGCAGAACAGGGTTGCCAAATGGTATTTTGCACTGGTGTTGGGGTCGTTGAAGGAGAGAGTTGTAATAACTGTACCCATCAGGAGAAAAAAAGGATTTATCTTTGAATGTACAGACACTGCCGCTGATGGGAAGCCGGCTGAAACCATAATTGAGCCGTTGTGGACCGACGGCCGCAAGAGTCTGGTAAAATGCACGCCGGTAACGGGCAGAACGCATCAAATACGCCTGCATTTACGGGAGGCAGGGCTTCCTGTTCTCAACGATCCTATTTACGGTCCCAATGGTGACAGCAGCGGAAAGAGCCTGCAAAACCACTCTATCTATTTACAAAGTTCCGGGTTGAGGATTGAGGGTAACGGCATTAATGTAAACATCAGTCCGCCCGAAGACTGGCTCGGTTGAAGTTCGCATAAAGAGTGGTACTCCCAAAAGCTTTACGGGAAACAGTGATATGGTTTTCGGGATGAGGGATACGTGATCCGGGATCTCTGCCCTGCAACCCGTATTCCGTACCTTGCTAAAAATAAAAAACCCCAACCCGGAAATCCGGATTGGGGTTTAAATTGCAAGTAGTGAAGCGCTTTGTCTTCGTTTGTTGCGGTTTAGTTATCCATCAGCTTTTTGAAGTCGTCCAATGTTGAACGAACAGCTGCTTCTGATGCTCTTAAGAGTTTCGTTTCGTGCTCATCAATTTCAATTTCAATAATCTCCTTGATGCCGCCTTTACCCAGTTTAACGGGCACGCCGATAAACAGATCGCTGATGCCGAATTCGCCATCGCAATATGCCGCACATGGGAAGATACGATTTTGATCGAGCATTATTGCCTCAACCATCTGAGCTGCTGCAGTACCCGGTGCGTACCAGGCTGAAGTTCCCATGAGGCCTACCAGTTCACCGCCACCGGTTTTGGTGCGCTCCACAATGTCATTGAGGGTTGCATCATCAATCAGCTGTGTTACGGGAATCCCGGAAACAGTGGTGTATCGCGGCAGCGGAACCATCGTATCACCGTGGCCGCCCATCAGCATGGCCTGAATGTCTTTAGGTGATATATCAAGCGCCTCAGCCAAAAATGCGCGGTATCGTGCTGTATCAAGAATACCTGCCATCCCCATCACTTTTTTAGGATCCAGATTACTGGCTGCATGCGCCACATAGGTCATCACATCAAGCGGGTTGGATACCACTATGATGATTGTATCCGGTGAATACTTTACCAGCTCTTCAGTTACACTCTTCACAATGTTTCCATTGATGGAGAGCAGATCATCCCGGCTCATACCCGGTTTTCTCGGTACACCGGCTGTAATTACGCACACATCAGAGTCTGCTGTGTCTTTGTAATCCACGGTTCCTGTGAGGCGTGTGTCAAAACTTTGTATGGGGGCTGTTTGCCACATATCGAGCCCGCGGCCCTTTGACGGATAAAATGTTTTATCTCCCTCTTTTCTTTCGATATCAACCATTACTACTTCTTTGGCATAATCTCTTTCGGCAATGGCAAATGCTGTGGTTGCCCCTACATTTCCCCCTGCGCCTACTACTGTTACTTTCATGATTCTATTGATTTATGTGTATGTTTTATTTCTAATTACCGAAAATACTGCTTTTTTATGTGCAGTGTGGGTATTTAGAATACCCGGTTTATTCTCGGGTGCCAGTTGTTAAATTTTTCGTTTGTCAAGTCCCCACATCAGTTTGTTTCTCAATGTTTCAAAATAGTTCTGATCGGGAAGTTGAATAAGGTATACTGAAAAATCGCTCTGAATTATGTTGATGTCAAGTTTACTATTGTGCGGAAGTACGATTCCGTCGTACGAGAAGAGTACATTGTCGTTTTCGTCGGTTGATCGAACCGTAATAGTGCGGTCTGACGGCAGCACCAGCGGCCTCGTTGTAAGTGTGTGCGGATTGATGGGGGTAAGCACCATAACCGGCGTTCCCGGAAGTACAATCGGCCCTCCTGCAGAAAGATTATAAGCGGTTGATCCGGTTGGTGAGGATACAATCAGTCCGTCTGCCCAATAATTGTTTATCAGTTCACCATCATATTCCACTTCGAGCGATATCATGGATGAACTGTCTCTTTTTGAAAAAAGAAATTCATTTAAGGCATAATAGGTTTTTCCGATGCCATCGGTAGCCTGAAGCATGTTACGCCGGTCAACACGATACTGACCGCCTGAAACATGACTGAGTGCTGATTCAATTTCAGAGGGTTGAACATTTGCCATAAAACCAAGCTTACCCGTATTGATTCCCAGCACCGGCGTTTTGTACTCTTTTACAATATGGGCAGTATGAAGCATGGTGCCGTCGCCGCCTATGGCGATGACAATATCGGCGTCTGAAACCGAACGTTTTTCATCTGCAACAATCCGGACCGAGGGTGCTTTTATTGCCTCAGGAAAGTAATCAGCAATTTTCCGGTTTATGAGCAGTGTTTTCCCATTTACATTGCACCACTCAATAACGTTAAAAAAAGGCTCCTTTATGGAGTACTTATCCGGATTGGCTATAATTGAAAATTTCATTGAGCAGAGCTTACGTCCCCGTTGCGTATCCGGATGCTCCCTATGTTGAGTGCCCAGGGTGCCATCGTGGGTTCTATTCCACTAATACGATCATTATATAAGCTGACGATTTTTGTGTCAATACGCAACCAATAGTTATCCGGTATCGGGTCAAATTGCTGGCGATAGGACGTGCTTTCACTCGAAAAAATGGATGTTTGCCTTGTTGGAACCCTGATGTCGAAAAATACAAGTGAGGATTCCGGCTGGAAGGCTAAAGAGTGTAGTTCTGTAAGAATCGTTTTCGCAATTATGTCGTCGGTAAAACTAAGGAAGTACTCCTCTCTCATCTCTGCCTCTTCGTCCAGCTCAAACAATTCTGTATTTAACGTGATAATACCGCGGCTTCTGAAATCTTCAGGTGTAAGCAATGCGAGTCTTGATTTTAACCAGCGCTGGTCAACACCAGAGCGATTGTTAATATAAAATGCATTTATACGGTTCGCTTCGTGAGCAGTGATGCGAAACGAATCGCGGTAAGCAGCCTGCAGCTCATAATTTTCGGTTGTTGTTTGAAAGATGATTTCAGGCCCTGTTTCAGGTATCCAGTCAATATCACCCCTGGCAAACTGCTGAAACAGTTCGGATTCAGATGAGAACGAAACGGCATGTATCCGGTTAATAACAGGCATTTCAACGTCATTTTCGAGAGTATTTCGCACCAGAACAATCTGCCCGTTACTTTCAACGCGATTAAACGTGTATGGGCCTGTTCCTATGGGGTTTCTTTCGATCCCTGCAGGATTATTAATGACAGCCTCACGCGGATAGATAAAGAGATTTGGTGAAGCCAGTTTTTTTAGAAAATCGGGGTCAGGCTCAATCAGCTGTATTTGAACGGTTTCTGCATCCAAAACCTGTATGCCGCTCACATCGCTGAGAACTCTGCTGTCAATATCATAAACATTTCGCTGTTCCAGGTAAAAATTTTCAAATCCGCGAATGTTCATCAACAGTTCTGAAGCGCGTGGGGGAACGTCTGACCTTGCGGATCTTTCGAGGGCCCATTTTACATCGCCGGCGTGAACTCTTCGGCCAATACCTGCAGTAAAAATGGAGCTGTCATGGAAAAAACGCTCTCTGTCTATCGTGAACGTGTAGATGAGATTATCATCAGAGAGTTCTGTTTCTTTAACGAGAGCCGGTACCGGCTCACCGCTGTTATCCAGAGAAAAGAGCCCTTCATAGATCAGGGATAAAATTCGCTGGGTGCTGAGATTTCTTGCAAAAAGCGGATCGAAATTTGTAACAGGATCTATCAGCCCGATGGTAATTTCGTGGAAAATTTCTTCATCTTCTGTTTCCTGAACTCTTTCAGTTCGGGGAGCATCCTGAACTACAGTAATGGTATCACTTGCGGAGCCGCATGCGTGCAGTAGCAGGGCAAGCGGTAAGAATATGTAGATATATTTGAGGGAATTTTTCATCTATTTTATGCCTTTTAAACCTTTTATACCTGTAACGGCTTTTTTGCTCAATAAGTTTGTTTCGTATGATTGAATCTGTCTGTTTTTGAGCCGGTACTCTTCATGGGCGAGTTCAATCAGCTTTTTGAGAAGGTCGGTAAAGGAGATCCCCGATTCTTTCCAGAGATAAAATGAGAATGAACCCGGAATCGTATTGATTTCGTTGAAATAGAAAGTTTGTGAGTTAGCGTCAACCAGAAAATCCAGACGGGCCAGCCCGCTGCAGCCGAGAGTGCGGAAAATGGTTTTTGACATACTCTGAATAGCTTCCGTCAGTTCAGCCGCAATATTGGCCGGTATCTCCCGATCGGCTGAGGCCATCCCTTTTGTTGCTTCATCAGCAAGATATTTATCCTGAAATGAGAGCATCTCTTCTTTACCGAGAGGCCGCTCGCAAACACTCACATCAAGAGAGCTCCCCGAGCCGAGAACAGAACAGTTAATCTCCATGAGCGGGGTTACCACTTTTTCAATTAACAGGTGCTGGTCATACCGAAAGGCCACCTCAATGGCTTGCTCAAGTTCTTGTCTGTCGGTCACTACTTTTACTCCAATACTGCTTCCCAGATGCACCGGTTTTACAATCATGGGGTATTCAAGTTCTTCTGCTTTTTCAAAAATCAGGGCGGAATCTGCTGCCCAATCGGTTTCGAAAAAATCAATGCCTTCAACAACAGGAATTCCGGCATCGCGGCAAAGTGCTTTGGCAATCACTTTATCCATCCCAATGGCGGAGCTTGTAACTCTGCTCCCGCAGTAGGGTAAGTTGTACATTTCGCAAATTCCCTGGAAAGAGCCGTTTTCTCCGTTTGCTCCGTGAAAAGAGGGCAGAATGGTGTGAATCTGAGTATCCGCCGGTTTTGCGAAAAACCCTTTTTTTTCTTCTCTGAGAACAGCAAGCCCGAATTCATTTTGAGCAATATGGCATGGAGAGCAGATCTCTTCAAGGCGGTTCAGATCTTCGAAGTTTTTCAGATTAAGAAGGGAATCCCCTGTAAACCATTGCCCCGATTTTGAGATATATAACGGTTTTACTTGATATTCGGGAACATCAGATAATGCGGCCATAGCCTGATGTGCCGTTATTACGGAAACTTCATGCTCAGGTGAAGCGCCTCCAAATGCAGTGACGATAGTTTTTTGCTTCATGTAAACCGTTAGTTTTAAATGAATGTATATTACGATTTTAGCCTGTTAATTAACAGTTTTGTACATCGTATTCCGGTTTTTGATGCATAGTTATTTTATCCGATAAATTGCCTTGCGCAGTGAACAGGACTATTCTATTATTTACAAATAAGAAAAACTGACCGGAATGTAACGTATGATAAAGGATGGAAAGATTTTATTAATAGCAGCAATTTGCATGTTAAATATCATTTTTTGGGGATGCCGGCAGAAAGTGAGTGAAGTACAGTCAGCAGATACTGCTGAAGAGTTAACTTTTGATGAAGCGCTTGCAACTGAACTGGGTGCTGATGCATACGGAATGAAAACCTGGGTCATGGCTCTTTTAAAAACCGGACCCAACCGTGATTTTGACAGGGAAACGGCCATGGAATTGCAGCGAGGCCACATGGCTAACATCAACCGGCTGGCTGAAGAAGGGAAACTTATTCTTGCCGGTCCGTTTCTTGATGGCGGTGAACTGCGCGGAATTTTTCTGTTTGATGTGGATACTGTTGAAGAAGCAAAGGAGCTGACCAATTCTGATCCAGCTATACAAACGGGAAGCCTTGTGATGGAACTTCACACCTGGTACGGCTCCGCGGCTCTCCTGAAAGTACCGGAAATACACAGGCAAATTGCGAAAGAGCTGCCGTAAAAAATGTTTATTGCAGGCTGTTATTAGTGAGTTTATAAACAGAAGCAGAATCCGTTGCGATACATATTCTCTCTTTACGTGCTTTTTAAAATCCGGTTTGGCAGGTAAAAACTCAAAGCCACTCCCCTTGCAATCATGAACAAAACCATAGCAAGCCAAAGACCGTGTATTCCCAGAAAGTGGGTTCCCAAATAGTATGCAGGAAGAAACACCAGCCCGGTTGAAAAGAGCATGGTGTTTCGCATGGGTTTGGTTTCGGTAGCCCCGATGAAAACACCGTCCAGTATGTAGCAAAAGCTGGAAACCAGGGGTGCCATCACTGTCCAGAAAAGCACCGTTTTGGCAAGCCCGATTACGTCGGCATTATTTGTGAAAATATAGAGTAAATAATCACCTGCAAGTGCGTATACCAAAGTACCGCTCAAGCCGAGAATCAGTCCCCAGCCAATGTTGTAGAGCACTGCTTTTTTCAGTTTATCATGGTTTTTACCGCCTTTGAATCGCCCTACAAGACTCTCCGCAGCATACGCAAAACCATCAATTCCGTACGAGACTATAAACCAGAATTGCAGTAAGATGGTGTTTGCTGCAAGTATAAGATCTCCCTGCTGTGCGGATACTGCTGTAAAGAATGAGAAAGTGAAAATCAGGCAGAG
This sequence comes from Balneolaceae bacterium, assembly GCA_007135335.1. Lineage (GTDB taxonomy): Bacteria > Bacteroidota > Rhodothermia > Balneolales > Balneolaceae > Rhodohalobacter. The sequence continues at coordinate 6,623 of SLJB01000187.1, read as the reverse complement.
AGTTCGGATAAAAATATCCCGGTTTACGGAGAAGTATTTTTTAATCTCATCAATATTCAGGAGCTCTGTTTTTATGTAATGAGTGATGTAGCGGCGATACTGTTTCAAAAACAGGAAGATACCCAGAGCCAGGGCAAGATAAGTGGAGATAAGCGTGCCGTAAGCCACTCCGTTTACATGCATGTTGAAGCCGTAAATAAAGGTGATGTTCAGCCCGATGTTCAGCAGGTTAAGAACAATCGTGATGATCATGGGATATTTTGCATTCTGCATACCCAGAAACCAACCGTTCAAACCGTAGAGCGCAAGAACAGCCGGCGCTGTGTAGATCCGGATATCGTAATAGACACGGGTGTAGTGAGCTACCTCCGCACTGCTGTCGATCAGCCGGAGACTCAGGAGAGCAATAGGATTTTGCAGAAAGAGTATCAGCAGGCCAATAGAGAGAGCAATGATCTGAACCCGTGCCAGAATCATCATCATCTTCATGCGATCGCGGCGGCCGTACTCTTGTGCGGTGAGGCCGGTGGTGCCCATTCTCAGGAAACCAAATCCCCAGAAGATAAAGTTGAAGATTACACTGCCCACAGCCAGAGCGCCGAGATAATAAACCTGATCAAGATGCCCTACAAGTGCCGTATCCACCGCGCCAAGCAGCGGCACCGACAGGTTGCTGATGATGTTGGGTATGGCCAGCCGTAAAATTGATTTGTTCAATTTCTCTGCGTATCTAAATTTTTACGAAGCAGAAAACTATCGCTAATTTTCTATGAATAAAATTGAAATATGGAACTGAGTTACTGGGAAAGCCGCTGGAATAAAGGGAAAACCGGCTTCCATATGGATGGCGGATATCCCGGGCTAGGAAGAAACTGGAGCAAACTGAACGTTTCTGCCGATGCAACCATTCTGGTTCCTCTCTGCGGTAAAACAGAAGATCTGATCCGGCTCTCCTCAAAAGCGGGCAGGGTAATAGGTGTTGAAATCTCAAAAAAAGCAGTTGAAGAGTTTTTTTCGGAAAAGAATTTAAAACCGGAAACTACCCGATTCGCAGATTTTACCCTATATAGCACCGGAAATATAGAGATCTGGTGCGGCGATTTTATGAAACTGCCACCCCGAAACATCAGGCATGTTCAGCTGATCTATGATAAAGCAGCACTCGTAGCCCTGCCGCCAAAAATGCGTGAGAGCTATGCAAAGAAGGTGCAGCAGTTTTGCGGCCCGGATACAAAAATTTTACTGCACCATTTTGTCTACGAGCAGCAGGAAATGCCGGGACCACCATTTAGTGTGCCTGCAGATGAAATTAATGATCTGTTCTCAGAGAGGTTTTCGATAACTCTGCTGGAAAAAGAGGAGCTGAAAATATCTGAATTTCAAAAATTTGCTAAAAGAGGGCTAAAAAGCTATTTAATTGAATATTTATTGCTACTTTTACCTGATGAGAAGAATAAGTGATGAATCTATGTTAACTTTAGGCTCAGAAGTAATTAGAAAGTTGCATATCAAATTGTCTGCATTTATTTTGCCTCTCGCAATTTTTACTACGATATCGCTAACCAACACATTTTTCTAATGGATTTAAATACACGAAATAATATTCTGACCATCGTTTTAGCAGTGCTGATTGTTCTACTCTCCTGGTTCCTGTACCGGTCGCTGGTTGACCCTTATCAGGAAGTAATTCAGGAGCGGGAAATGGTTGAACGTGAACGCCACCGTATGGAATTGGTTCGCGATGTTTTGATACAGTATCAAAATCGCAGAGGCAGTTTTCCTCCTTCTGAAGGCGGGTTAGACAGTCTGGTTACATTTCTAAAAACAGATTCGATGATGGTTGACCGTGGAGCGAGCTTGTTTGAATTTATGCCCCCCGCAACATACAACCCGGACTCTCTTACCTACTCACCAAGACCGCCGCACAACAGGTTTGAGTACGCGCTGAATGATACCATTCGTCCGCCACTCTATCTGTTAACAAACCCCGGTTCGAACGACAGAATTGGAGATCTTGAGCGAACCACGCTGCGGAACGCTCCAAACTGGAACTAAGATGAAATCGGTAGGGCCGTGCCTCGGTATTTGCTACTCAGATAATCATCTGTATTACTCTGTTAGTGATCCGTTACAGCCGGCCCGGCTCACCAGAATCGGGAGTATAGATTTTGGTTTTGATGTTACTTCTGCAATCTGTTCTGACGAATCAGAAGGGTTTCCTGTGGTTAAAAAATCGATTGAAGATATAAAAATTCAGTTCAGCTGCAGCTCTGTCAAAATTCTCACCCCCGCCGTCGAAGAGTGCTGGACTGTAGTACCCCGTTCTGTTTACGATGATCCGTCAGAACGCGAAGCCCACATACAACTGCTCATGCGCGGTTCTGAACGCAGTGAAGTGCAGGCTGTATGGCACTCCGTTAGCAATGCCGATTGCAAACTGCTGCTTCTGCGTGATAACACAGCTATAAAGGGAATCAACACTCTTCTTAATGCTTTTGGTAATTCAGAGCTTGTGGCTGAGTTTGAGATTGGTATGGACTGGCAAACGCATGCAGTAAATAAAGGCTCTTTTCTGATGGTGCATTGCCAGAAAAATTATCTTTCAGTCTCCTCATTCATTTTAGGTAAGCTTCGCGGATGCACATTTATTGAATATGAGTACCTGAACGACCTGCCTTACTTGTGGAATATGGTTTCTCAAAATCTCAGCTGGATGAGTGGAATGCATGATGATACGTACGCATTCGGCGAATATTCCGGACCGGTTACTGAGCTTCTTTCATCGTACTGGCATGATCACGGTTCGCTTCACATTCTGAATACGCTGGAAGCTATAAACGTGGATGCACCCGAAAAAACGTATGGTTTCCGATTGGAGAGTGGGTTTCCTGCCGTGCTGATGAGCCTTGATATCAGCGGGCAACCCGATAGTTCCTTCTTGTCATGAGAATTATTACCGGTAAACTGAAAGGGCGCACTGTACCCGTTCCTAAAACCGGCCGGCTGCGCCCAACTTCCGACCGTACAAAAGAGGGCCTGTTCTCTGTGATTGATGCCAGAACCTATCTTGACAACTGCCGGGTTCTGGATCTGTTTGCAGGCAGTGGCAATCTCGGGTTTGAGGCTATTTCCAGGGGCGCTGCTAACTGCCTTTTTGTGGATAGTGATGTACAGCACACCCGTCATATAGAAAAAACGGCCGAATTATTTAAAGTTAAGGAGCAGGTTCAAACCGTAGCCATGCCCGTTGAAAGCTTTTTGGAGAAAAATTTCGGCCTGTTCGATTTCATTTTCGCAGATCCGCCCTACGACCTCTTCAACATGGAAGAGCTGATTGAGATTGTAATGAATGGAAAATGGCTGGAAAAAGATGGATGGTTTATCCTCGAACATGATAAACGCCACGACTTTTCGCAGCACGAAAAATGCGTCTTCTCAAAACCCTATGGCCGTACAATAGTTGCAATATTTAAAGAAGATACAGCTGATTTTTGATTTCACTTCCGCTTGAATTGCGTGGAATTCACTTGTAGATTATGATTTCATGAATAAATCACTCCCCCGCCTGAATCCATAAATCGAGTACATATGAAAAACTCAGCAATCTATCCCGGCTCTTTCGATCCTTTAACAAACGGGCACGTTGACATACTGGAACGTGCGGCTCTGATGTTCGATAAAGTGATTGTTACAGTAGCCGTAAACAACAAGAAATCTGCTGTTTTCAGCGGTGAAGAGAGGGTTCAGCTCATTGAAGAAGCCATTAAAGGTAAAGAGTGGGAAGAGAGGATTGAAATTGAACAATTTACCGGCCTTCTGATCAATTTTGCGAGAGAGAAAAAAGTGAATGTACTTCTGAGGGGAGTGCGCCAGATCTCAGACTTTGAATATGAGTTCCGGATGGCACTTACAAACAGAAGACTGGCCCCGGAAATCGACACCATTTTTTTAATGCCTGACGAGCAGCTTACATTCATTTCAGCAACAATTGTGAAAGAAATTGCCGCATGGGGAGGTGATCTCAGCAGCTTTGTACCCGCACATGTGGCGCACGCCCTTCGCCAAAAATTTAGTTAAAGCCTGATCAGGGCACTTCATTTGAAACTGTCTGAAATTTCAGAGCCGCAACATAAACTATCTCACATACTCTTTTGCTATTTCACTATATTTCGGCATTGTAAGAAGCATTAATTAAGAACCATCTATATCATGATATCAAACCGGGCTAAACTTATCTCTCCATCCGAAACGCTCAAAATATCTGCACGCGCAAAACAGCTTGCACGCGAAGGCGTTTCTATCATTTCACTGAGTGCCGGAGAACCTGATTTTAAAACACCCCCACACATTTGCAATGCTGCAATTGAGGCCATAACGGCCGGTTTCCACGGCTACACCATGAACACAGGATTGCCCGAACTGCGGGAAGCCATCAGCACTAAACTGCTTCGTGATAACCGAATTAAGATTGCACCCGATCAGATAGTACTATCAAACGGGGCCAAGCAATCTATCGGATTTTCAATCCTTGCCACCGTAAACAAAGGGGATGAAGTGGTGATTCCGGCACCATATTGGGTTTCTTACCCCGAAATGGTGAAAATGGCAGAGGGAACTCCGGTTATTGTTAAAACCCATTTTGAAAATGATTACAAACTTACACCGGGCCAGCTGGATGCCGCTCTGAATGAGAAAACCAAAGCCATTATACTCTGCACGCCTTCAAACCCCACGGGAGCCTGCTACAGCCGCCGGGAACTGAAAGATCTGGCTGATGTGCTTGATAAATATCCGGATGTGATCATTTTTTCTGATGAAATTTATGAATACATCGTGTTTGATGGTGAACATGAGAGTATACTGAACGCGGCTCCGCATCTGATAGATCGTACCGTTATCATAAACGGATTTTCAAAAGGATTTGCGATGACAGGCTGGAGACTCGGTTATATGGCCGGCCCGAAAGTAATTGCTGATGCCGTGGCAAAAATTCAGAGTCAGGAAACATCTGCACCATCCACGATCTCTCAAAAAGCCGGGCTTGCAGCCTGTACCGGCACCATGAAACCGGTTGATGAAATGCGTGAAGCGTTTAGAGAGCGAAGAGATTTCCTCGTAAAAGAGCTCCGGGCAATGAAGGGTATTAAATGTTTTACTCCGCAGGGTGCATTTTATGTATTCCCTGATGTATCCTCATTTTTGGGTAAAAAAACCGATACAGGTGAATTGATCTCCACAACAACCGATCTCTCCCTCTACCTTCTGGAACAGCACGGAATTGCAACCGTACCGGGAGATGCATTCGGAGAACCATCCGGCATTCGGCTTAGTTATGCAAACTCCATGGACGATCTCAAAGAAGCCGTGAATCGCCTTAAAGATGGGTTATCGTCCCTGATGTAATCGATCGAAAAACCTTTTCTGCTGACATCATTACCATGCAAAACGTTTTGGCATATTTTATGCTGTTTCACTGCTTTCATAACATCAGAATTTAAATAAGAAAATAATGCCTACATACGAGTATAGAAGAGAAGACGGAACCGTTTTCGAAAAACTTCAGGGAATTAATGATCCCGCATTGACAACATGCCCCGAAACCGGACAAAACGTACGGCGGATTATTTCAGGCGGTGCCGGAGTTGTTTATAAAGGAACCGGGTTTTATGTAACCGACTACAAGAACGGAAGCAGTTCAAAACCTGCGGAAAATGGGGAGGCAAAGGCTGAAAGCCCTGCTAAAACGGAAGCCAAATCAGAAAAGGAGTAGTTCCGCATGGAAAACCTCAAAACAGAAACGCATCAGCAGGCTATCGATCAGTTTGTTCTGCTTTGGGGTGAAATGGCGTCGGCCTGGGGTATCAACAAAACAATGGCGCAAATTCATGCGCTGCTCTACGCTGAAAGCCACCCGCTGGATACCGATTCTATTATGCAGCAGCTGAGCATCAGCCGGGGAAATGCCAACATGAACCTGCGTAATCTGATGCAGTGGCAGCTCATCCAGAAAGTTCACTTTAAAGGTGAACGAAAAGATTTCTACACCGCCGAAAAAGATGTATGGAATATCGTGGCGATTCTGGTTCGCGAGCGCCACCAGCGGGAAATTGATCCCATTAAACAGAACCTCAAAGAGCAGCTTTCACTGTTTGAAGAGGATGGTAACCTGCCGGGCGAAGAGGCCGAGTTCAAAGAACGGATTGAAGAGTTCATCGAATTTCTTGAGATGTTTGAGCGGTTTACCCATGCTCTTCTGCCCTATGTAAACCGCAAAAACCTTACGTTTTTGAAGCATCTGGTAAAACTGGCAGAGGCGCACCAATCGTTGAAAGGGAATAAAAAAATTCAGGAACCGAAAAAAGAGGATGGCTGAGACAACCAAACATATCGGGGATCGCGGGGAGGATATCGCAGCGGCCTACCTCGAAATGAAAGAGTGGCTGATTATTGACCGGAACTACGCATTTGAAAAAGCGGAAGTGGATATAGTGGCTACCGATCGGAATTATATCATTTTTGTTGAGGTAAAAACACGCTCAGGTACTTTTTTTGGCAGGCCCGAAGAGTTCGTAACTCCGGCTAAAGAGGCAAATATAAAAAAAGCGGCTGAAGCCTGGCTCTAT
>SLJB01000143.1 GCA_007135335.1 Balneolaceae bacterium | reverse complement strand
TTTGGCGGAAACGACCGCGCTTGCCTTTCAGCATATCACTGAGTGACTTCAGCGGACGATTGTTATTTCGTACTGCGTTAGATTTTCTTGAGTTATCATAAAGCGAATCAACTGCTTCCTGAAGCATTCTCTTCTCATTTCTGAGAATAACATCCGGAGCTTTGATGTCAATCAATCGCTTCAACCGGTTATTTCTGATGATTACTCTTCGATAGAGATCGTTCAGGTCAGATGTTGCAAAGCGGCCACCTTCAAGCGGAACCAGCGGGCGCAATTCCGGAGGTATAACCGGTATTACACTCTGTACCATCCAGTCAGGTTGATTTTCCGTGTGTTTATTAGCTGCACGGAAAGATTCGATTACCTGAAGTCTCTTAAGTTTTTTCTTCTTACGCATCTGCGAGGTTTCATTTTTCACCTCATCACGCAGTGTGTAGGCTAGACCATCCAGATCCATGTCTGTAAGAAGTGCCTGAATGGCTTCTGCACCATCAGTTACGATGAATTTATCCTCATCGTCATTATCCATATCATAATGATCTTCCGGAAGCTGGTCCAGAATATCAAACTTCTCCTCTTCTGATATGAGATCACCCCGCTTGTAACCCAGATCTCTTGCAAGGCCGGGATTGATCACCACAAAAGTTTCGTAGTAAACAATTCGCTCGAGGTTTTTTGACGAATAGCCAAGCAGATATGCAATCTTGCTTGGGAGTGATTTGAAGTACCAGATATGAACAATAGGCACAGTTAACGTAATGTGCCCCATTCGTTCTCTACGAACAGCCTTTCTGGTTACTTCAACGCCGCAGCGGTCACAAATAATGCCTTTGTAACGGATGCGCTTGTATTTTCCACAGTGGCATTCATAATCTTTTACCGGGCCGAAGATCTTTTCGCAGAAAAGACCATCCATTTCCGGTTTGAATGTTCTGTAATTGATTGTTTCCGGTGTGAGAACTTCACCATGTGATCGGGACAGTATCGTCTCGGCCGATGCCAGCGATATGCCGATATTGGAAAAGTCTTTTGTAACGGTTAATGTATTTGTTGACGGCAAAGGAAGACCTCCGTTTTTTTTGATTTAATTAACAGAACAAACGTTAGTCAATATGGATTTCGAGACCGAGACCCATTAATTCACGTAATAGTACTTTGAACGATTCGGGGATGTCGCCTTCTGGCAGATTCTCGCCCTTGACTATGGCTTCGTACACCTTCGATCGTCCTTTAACATCATCACTTTTTACAGTGAGCATTTCTTTCAGGATGCTTGCAGCTCCGTATGCATAAAGTGCCCAAACTTCCATTTCTCCAAGTCGCTGGCCACCAAACTGAGCTTTACCACCCAATGGCTGCTGCGTAATCAATGAATAAGGGCCAATTGAGCGTGAGTGCATCTTGTCTTCAACCAGGTGATTCAGTTTCAGCATATACATATAGCCAACTGTAGTCATCTGATCGAGCCTTTCGCCTGAGCGTCCATCATAGAGATAAACGCGTCCATCTTCCGGAAGGCCTGCTTTTCTAAGTTCTGCCTGAACCTGATCATAAGAAGCACCGTCAAATATTGGGGATGCATATTTCACACCCAGTTTTTTACCTGCCCATCCAAGAATTGTCTCATAGATCTGGCCAAGGTTCATACGGGACGGCACACCAAGAGGGTTGAGTACAATATCAACCGGAGTACCATCAGCCAGGAACGGCATGTCTTCTGCAGGAACCACCTTGGCAATAACGCCCTTGTTACCGTGACGGCCGGCCATCTTATCACCTACCTGCATTTTTCTCTTTTTGGCAACATATACTTTTGCCTTTTGAATGATACCCGGGGGCAGTTCGTCTCCTACCTGAATCTGATACTTACGGCGTTTTGCTTCCGTATCAATTTCACGGCGAAGATCTCTGTAATTTTTGAACAACAAGCGAACATGCATAACCAGACTTTCGTCGGTTGCCCAGTCGATGTTTTCATTGATGTTTACAGGGTCGAGCTCTTCAAAAACAGATTTTTTGTATTTCTCGCCTTTCGGAATCAGTTCTACTGCGGCATAGTTATATACGCCCGGAGACGTTTTATCTCTGAGCAGGCTGTACATTTTGTCAGCCCACTTTGAATTGAGATCAGCAAGTTTTCTTGAATACCTCTCATTTTCCTGCTCAACAAGTTTTTTCTCTTCCTTGCGGGAGATCTGCTCATCACGTTTTCGGCTGAATAGCTTGGTGTTGATTACCACACCTGAGACCCCCGGAGGTGTTTTCATGGAGGCATCTTTAACATCACCGGCTTTATCACCGAAAATAGCACGTAAGAGTTTCTCTTCCGGCGTGGGGTCGGTTTCACCCTTAGGCGTGATTTTACCAACCAGAATATCGCCGTGGTGAACTTTTGCTCCAACACGAACAATTCCGCGCTCGTCGAGATTTCTTGTGGCTTCTTCACTAACGTTTGGTATTTCCCTGGTTAGTTCTTCTTCACCACGTTTGGTATCACGTACCTGTTGCTCGAATTCAGTGATATGGATAGATGTGTAAACATCGTCCTGTACAATTCTTTCACTGATTACAATAGCATCTTCAAAGTTATAACCGCGCCATGGCATAAATGCAACCAGCAGGTTACGGCCCAGGGCAAGTTCTCCTTTTTCAGTTGCACAGCCATCGGCCAATGCATAACCTTCTTTAACTTTATCACCAATAGAAACAACCGGACGTTGATTTACAGTTGTATCCTGATTGCTTCTTTCAAATTTCTGGAGTTTGTAACTCTTAACTCCTTCATCAAAGAAGCAGTTCTGTTCAAGTTCAGTTCTATTGTATTTAACCCGAATTTCATTACCGCTTACATATACAACTTCTCCGTCGCCTTCTGCAGTAATGATAGCACGTGAATCTTTTGCAGCACGTTGTTCAAGTCCTGTACCTACTATGGGCGACTCCGGACGTAACAGTGGAACTGCCTGCCGCTGCATGTTTGATCCCATCAAAGCACGGTTGGCATCATCATGTTCAATAAAAGGAATAAGTGCCGCCGCAAGTGACGTAATCTGATTTGCAGAAACATCCATGTATTCAATTTCTTGCGGCTTCGCAAGACCTACGTTACTGTCTCTGAAACGGGAAAAAATAGTTTCGTTAACAAAATTACCGTTTTCATTCAAAGGTGCATTTGCCTGAGCGATAATCGTTTCATCTTCTTGCTCAGCAGCAAGATATTCCACTTCTGTAGTTACATTTCCCTCTTTAACTTTACGGTAAGGAGTTTCAATAAAACCAAAGTCATTTATCTTTGCATGAATACACAGTGAGGTAATCAATCCAATATTGGGTCCTTCAGGTGTTTCAATCGGGCAAAGGCGTCCATAGTGAGTATAGTGAACATCACGAACCTCGAAACCGGCACGCTCTCTTGTAAGACCACCGGGGCCCAATGCTGACATTCTTCTTTTGTGTGTAAGCTCTGCTACAGGATTGGTTTGATCCATAAACTGTGAAAGCTGATTTGTACCGAAGAAACTGTTTATTACACTGGAAATGGTTCTTGCATTCACAAGATCTTGTGGTGTAAGCTGTTCAGCGTCTCTGGAGTTCATCCGCTCACGAATTGTTCGTGCCATTCGTGCAAGGCCAATTGCAAACTGCTGGCCAAGCTGCTCGCCTACAGTTCGAACTCGTCTGTTGCTCAGGTGATCAATATCATCAACCTGGCTCTTCATCTCTTTCAAACGAATAACTTCCTTGATAATGGCAACAACATCTTCCTTAGTGAGATATTGTATTTCAGGAGAAACATCAACCTTAAGACGTTTGTTCAGTCTGTATCTACCCACTTCACCAAGATCATATTTCTTGTCACTGAAAAACAGACGCTCAAGAACCTGTCTGGCAGTTTCAGGATCGGGCATTTCTCCGGTTCTGATCTGCTGGTAAACTTCAGAAAGTGCAGACACATCATCGTGTGACGGATCTTTTCTGAGGGTGTTCATAATCACTGAGCGATCCGATTCTTCCGAGCCCATTTTCTGAACAACAACTTTCTTCAGTTCAGCTTCTTTGAGAATTCCAAAATCGTCCTCCGTTAACTCGTGATCTCTCTCTAACAGAACTTTTCTGTTGGTTGCTTCAGTAACCTCGCCGGTTTCATCATCAACCACTTCTTCGGTTACTTCAACCGTAATATCAGTAGCGAGTCGTTTACCAACAAGTTTGTCATTGTATGTTTTCTTTCCGCCAAATGAGATCTCTTCGGATAAACCGAACATCGTAAGAATCTCACTATCTGAAGAAAATCCGAGAGCCCTTAGGAGAGTTGTAGCCGTAATCTTTTTCTTTCTATCTATGTAAGCCCAAAGTACGTCACGAATATCATTGGTAAATTCAATCCATGATCCTTTAAAAGGAATAACTCTTGCTGAATAGAGCTGAGTTCCGTTTGGATGAACAGATTGGCCGAAAAATACTCCCGGCGATCTGTGCAACTGGCTAACAATTACGCGTTCTGCACCATTTATAATAAATGTTCCACGATCAGTCATCCAAGGCAGATCACCAAGAAACACTTCCTGCTCAATTGTTTCAGCGGCTTCATCACCATCAGTAGAAGATAATCGAAGGCGTGCTTTGAGAGGAACAGCGTATGTTAAACCTCTTTCCTGGCACTCAATAATATTATATTTGGGTGTATCAACAGTGTAATAGATAAATTCAAGAATATGAGTTTCCCTGCTGTCCTGAATCGGGAAATTCTCATAAAATATTCTCTGAAGTCCCTGATTTACACGATCATCCGGCGCAACATCGAGCTGCGCAAAGGTATTGAATGATTCGAGCTGTATATCTAAAAAATCGGGGTAGTCTATTATATTTTTAATTCTGCCGAAAGATAGGCGGTCGGTAAACGGGATTTTCTCCATAGTAGTACTCAAAAGGATGTTCTCCTTTAGGTTAAAAAATCAATGAGTTACAAACACTGATCTTGTTCTCAGTTCAGTAATGTCTCACTTGTAATTTAGACGCCAAAAGCCAACATCATAAAATGATGTTGGCTATGACAAATTTACTTAGAAGCGGCTTATTTTAATTCTACTTCAGCGCCGGCTTCTTCGAGTTTAGCTTTCAACTCTTCAGCTTCTGCTTTTGATACACCTTCTTTAACATTGTTTGGTGCACCATCAACAAGTTCCTTAGCTTCTTTGAGGCCCAGACCGGTAACTGCACGTACTTCTTTAATTACAGCGATCTTTTTGGCACCAGCAGATTTCAGAACTACATCAAACTCAGTTTGTTCTTCTGCAGCATCTTCACCCCCACCGGCAGGGCCGGCAATAGCAACTGCGGCAGCAGCTGGTTTGATATCGTATTCTTCTTCCAGAACTTTTGCAAGTTCATTTGCTTCTTTAATTGTCAGGTTAACGAGTTGTTCTGCGAGTTCTTTAACGTCAGCCATTTGTTTTATTCTCCGTTCGTCGGTTTAATTTAAAAATTTTAAGAAATATTGATTATTCTTCTTTTTTCTCAGCAATTGTCTGCACTGCTGCTGCTATGTTACTACCTTGTGCTTGCAAGCCGCCTATTACATTTGTAATTGGTGCCATTAACAATCCAATAATATCTCCAATCACTTCATTCTTAGACTTCATTGAAGCGAGCGTATCTAATTGGTTTTCAGAGTAGTAGTCACCATCAATAAGAGCGGCCTTAAACTGCGGCTTTTTGTGCTCTTTAATGTAGTCTTTTAGTACTTTAGCTGGTCCAGCGAGCTCTTCATTCACAAAAGCAAAACCATTTTGGTCTTCTAAATGTGGATAGAGATCTTCATATCCGCCAATTGTGTCCATTGCTCTTTTTACAAGTGTATTTTTATACACTTTAAAGAACACATTACCTTGCCTGAATTTTCCTCTCAGCGATCCCATATCAGATACAGACATTCCTGTATATTTTGTGATATAGACAGCATTTGAGCTGTTCAATTGCTCGGTAATTTCTTCTACAATTGCCTTTTTATCTGATAGTGTCGGCATTGTTTTAACCTATTAAATTCTAAATTGAAGTAATTGATGATCGGCTAATAGGAATACTTGGGCCCATTGTGGTACTTAAAAAAGCACTTTTAATGTATACACCTTTTGCGGATGCAGGCCTCATTTTGATGATAGTCTGGAGGAACGAGAGTAAATTTTCCCGTAACTGATTTGCATCAAAACTTGCTTTACCAATAGAAATATGTAAGATACCGGCTTTATCGACCCTAAAGTCGATTTTACCGGACTTAAATTCCTTCACGGCATCAGCAACATCCATCGTTACCGTACCGCTTTTTGGATTTGGCATGAGTCCTCTGGGGCCTAACTGTCGTCCAAGCCTACCAATCTTTCCCATTACGTCCGGCGTAGCGATGATAATATCAACATCGGCCCAGCCGGCTTCAATTTCGGAAATGTAGTCATCCAGGCCTACGTAATCGGCACCGGCCTCTTTCGCTTCCTCTTGTTTGGCTTCGTTTACCAAAGCCAAAACACGTACCGCTTTACCGGTTCCGTTTGGAAGAGATACAGTACCACGCACCATTTGATCAGCGTGACGCGGATCTACACCAAGTCGCAGATCTAAATCTACTGACTCATCGAATTTTGCAATGCTGGTCTTTTTTATAAGATCACACGCTTCTTCAATAGTGTATTCCATGTCGCGATCAATTAACTCGGCGACCTGTTGATATTTCTTACCTCGTTTTGCCATTTCTTAAATCCTCTTATTTGTCTCGGATTACTCTCAAACCCATGCTTCTGGCTGTTCCTGCAATCATTTCTGCTGCCTGTTCAACTTCGAATGCGTTGAGATCTTCCATCTTCTGCTCAGCTATTTCTTTGCACTGAGTCCAGGTTACCTTCCCTACTTTCGCACGGTTGGGTTCACCAGAACCAGATTTAATTTTAGCGGCTTGTTTCAGGAGAACGGCTGCCGGAGGTGTCTTGGTTTTAAAACTAAAAGACTTATCGGCAAACACCGTGATCTCAACAGGAATAATTGTGCCTGCTTTGTCCTGGGTTTGTGCATTAAATGCTTTACAAAACTCCATAATGTTGATTCCGGCCTGGCCTAAAGCTGGACCTACCGGAGGAGCAGGATTTGCCTGTCCACCAACAATTTGAAGTTTTAGCACTTTTTCTATTTTTTTTGCCATATAGAATCAATTATCGATTCATGCTTCTGTTTGCTGCGTAATAGCTCACGTTGTTAAAGTTCTTATGTAGTTGATTCAACCTGATTCAGGTCGACCTCAACCGGGGTTTTTCTTCCAAAAATACTTACCAGTACTCTTAGCTTAAGCTTGTCAGGAAGTACTTCCTGAACTGTACCATCAAATTCTTTAAAAGGTCCGTCAATAACTTTAACCAAGTCACCTTCTCTGAAGGGTATATCAATTACCCCGCCCTTCTCAGCTAACTCCTGGTTATCATGCACCCGGCCTAATATTCTGTCAACTTCTGTTTGTTTAATAGGAGTTGGTATAACGTCATTTCTGCCGGCTTTTAAAAAGCCAAGACATGATGGCGCCGATTGCATCAGATTATTTACTTCTTCATCATATCTGGTGTTTACTAAAATATATCCGGGAAAAAAGTTTTTTTCTTTTGTCTTTTTCTTACCTGATCGAATTTCTACAACAGTTTCTGTAGGAATGAGAATCTCTTTAACTTTGTGCTCCAGTCCATGTTCTGCAATTTCTCTTGTCAGGAACTCTTTCACTTTTCTTTCATGACTGGTAAAACATCTTACAACATACCAGCCAAAACCATTCTCGTCACTTCCCTTAGATGAACTCATCTGTAAATTGCCTCCAGAATAGTACTGTAAACCTGATCAACTCCAAAAATGAATACAGAAACAATGATGGTAAAGACCACTACAATAATGGTATTGTCAATCAATTCCTGCTGAGTTGGCCAAGATACTTTAGCCATCTCTTTCCGGACGTCTTCGATAAATTTCGTAATCTTATTCATAAATATATTTCAATAACTTGAGAGCACGGGTGGAGAGACTCGAACTCCCGACACCTGGTTTTGGAGACCAGTGCTCTACCAACTGAGCTACACCCGTAAATACAATGTAAGATCAAAGAAAATCCCTGATCTTACATTTTTAATTATTTTGCGAGAGTGCGGATTAATCTAATATTTTACTTACCACACCGGCGCCTACTGTACGCCCGCCTTCACGAATCGCAAACCGAAGTCCCGGCTCCATCGCTACCGGCTGGATCAGCGTTACGCTCA
>SLJB01000214.1 GCA_007135335.1 Balneolaceae bacterium | reverse complement strand
TCTATTTCCGCCCATTTAATGCTCCGGCGGGTCGGTCCTACGATCTGTTTGAGTAGCCAGGCTGGCAGACCTTTTTAGAGCCTAAGTTCTTTTTTGGCGTTTACTGATTTTAATGGAGAAGGCTTAAAGACATCCACCGGTAAATCCTTTTCAGGCGAGACCCTGAAAGGGTCATAGATCTTAGCACCGGGCAGAGTGAGAAAAACGCTTCAGCGTTTGGCAAACGGAGCCCGGGGACAGATAGTTAAACCCAAAAAACCCATTGACACCAAACCGATTAGTTGCACAAAATTTATCCGATGGGTGCCTCCGATAAATCAAAACCTTGATGTCCCCTTTTCCGGTTCCCTGCACTTTCCCTCGATAAAACATGGAGCGTTGATTGAATGAGTTGCCTCTGGAATTGCAGAACGATACTACAGACCCGGGGCGCTGCCCCGGGTGTGGTATGTGACCCCATCAGGGTCTTTTTAAGACAGCCAAAATAGGAATCTTGCATCGCGGTAATTTCATCCAATGTCTAAAGGTTCACATAGCCACGATTGTGCTGGCAGCCAAAAGGATTTGTATCTTTTGTTAGTACACCTACACAAATCAACATAAAGCCCTTTTTTTTTACTTTTTTAATCGCCCCTTAAGATCCCCGGGGAAAACTCTGTTTTATTAACGATTCGTTTAACTATGATTCATGAAATCTGCCTACGTTCTTTTCAGAAGCGTGGCACTGATCACCTCATCTTGCCGGGTTCGGATTGAATTCAAGATCTCGTTCGTTGGTTCAGCATCAAGCTGGATGGTGCAGCAGGCGGTTTTCTTTCCATCGAAAATAACGTTGGTCAGTTCCTGCGCGTTGATTTGTGCATCCTTCAGTTCGGTCATCACATTGGCAATAACACCCGGTTTATCGAAGTGGCGAACTACAAGCTGCCAAGGAGCTTCAGTCTGCTCGCAACGGTTCAGCCAGTTGCGAACCTGCCCCTGCTGCACATATCCGCGGACAATATCCACAGCATCATTAGCCACGGCAACCTGGGCTTGTTGTGTGCTTGCCCCAATGTGATGGGTAACATAGGCGTGATCTAAATTTTGGAATCTGCTTGAAAATTCTCCCGCTTTAAATTCCGGCTCATCATTGAACACGTCTAGCCCGGCCCAAAGGCGTCCGCTTTTTACCTCCTCATAAAGAGCATCTTCATCCACAACCCCCGCCCGTGATGTGTTTATCACCATCGTGCCGTCTTTCAGGGAAGCTAACACCTCTTTTGAAATAATTCCTTTGGTCTGTGCATTCTGCGCAAGATGGATAGAGAACACATCACATTTTTCAGCTACTTCTTTGATACTTTCAGCGCGATCAATTTCCAACTCTTCTGCCATTTCATCTGTAAGCGATCGCGACCAAGCCACGACCGGCATTCCAAAAGCCTGTGCCCGTTTGATCAGCTCCTGGCCAATCTGCCCTGTCCCGATAATACCGAGTGTTTTGCCATAGAGTCCGTCTGCCTTGCTGAACGCGGCTTTATTCCATTTGCCCGACTTAAAATCGGATACATTATCTGCAATAAAGCGATCGAGAGCGAGAATCAGCCCCATTGCGAGTTCTGCCACGGCAATGGAGTTCTGACCCGGACAGTTGGCCACGTAAATGCCCATGTCGCTCGCAGCACCCATATCGATATTGTTCACTCCGGCACCGGCACGAATTATGAGGCTCAGCTCTTTACTGTTTTGAATGCACGCCTTACTAACTACGGTAGATCTTACGATCAGAATTTGTGCATCACCAATACCTGCATCCAGATCAGCAGATGTGGCTTTTGGATTTAATAGTACTTCCTGATTTAGTTCTTCAAGATGTTGTATGGATTCGTTCGGTAGATTGTCGGCAATGTATACTCTCATAGCAGTTTTGTTTGATTGGTTTCTTTAAATGTACACAAACCAAAAATCATCCCGAAATAATAGAGGATATCTTAACTTACTTTTTAAATCGCAGATACATATCCACAGATTTAATTTGCGAATTCGTTTAATGTTTTCAGCTGAGTCTCTACGAATAGTCAAGCCCTAATGAGTCGTGTTGTAATTCACGAATAACTAACCTCATGACTACTCATTCTGCTATTGCATCCCTTCTCTTTATTTCTTTATCAACCCAATCGCAATCCAAACGGTTGTAGCTACAATAAGAGCAGTAGCTCCAAACGGGAGACCAAAATAGACGGCAAATAGTGCACCGCCCCATGTTGGGCCAATCATGCGTCCCAGGCCTGAAAGTCCCTGCGCTGCGCCCATCACAGCACCCACATTATCTTCATCCGCCTCTTTCGAAATCAGGCTGGTGATGGTTGGTGTGTTGAGGCTTTTACCGAGCGCCATCAGCCCGAGAAAAATTGCCAGCATCAGCATATTTTGTGCCAGAGGAATAAGCCCGAGCCCGATTACCATCAGTACATTCCCCACCATGAATAACTTCTCTTCTGCAAACCGGTTTGTGAGCGGTTTAATTAAAAAACCCTGCACAATCACGGCGATAATTCCGATATAGAAAAACTGCACGCCAACCTGTTCAGCCGTCATATTGAGCTGACCCTCAGCAAAAAGCGGGAATGAACTGTACAGGCTCGATTCACCAAAGGATAGCAGAAAAAATCCGATCACAAGAGGAATCAGATATCCGCGGGAGGATTTGCCTTTCTGTTCACTGAGTAATCGCCAGAAGCGAGGGGTAAACACACTTGGCCGCCTGAAAGCAGCAGGTCTTGACTTGGATGTATCCACCGTTTCGGGCAGCAAGAAGAGTACCATCAGAAAACTGCACAGTGAAAGAAATGCAGCAAAAAATCCGGGCAGAGCAAACCGATTCTCCCCCATCCACTCTGCAAAGTCAACAAAGCCTGCATTGGCAACAAATTCATGAAATGCCGGGTGGATTAGTGCCGTTGCCGTTGCGGGTCCAATCACAAACCCGATGCCAAAAGCCGCACCAATCAACCCCATTCCCCGGGCACGATTTTCGCTGTCGGTAACATCGGCAATGTAAGCCTGCGCTGTTGAGATATTCCCTCCCATCATGCCCGCCACTACTCTTGAGAAGAACAGAACACTCAGCGATTCGGCCAGGCCAAAGATGATGTAGGCTATCACCGCACCAAATGTGCTGAGCAGCATAATCGGGCGGCGGCCGATACGGTCGGACCAGCTCCCCCAGATTGGTGAAAATATAAGCTGCATGAAAGAATAGACACTGTACAATAGGCCAATCATCACAGCTGATGCGGCAAATTCCTGCGCATAGAAAGGCAGCAGCGGTAAAACAATCCCAAAGCCAAGGAGATCGATCACCACTACCAAAAACACAGTAGCAAGTGCAGGTTTATTCATATTGATTGTTCAAATTGCAGACCGGTAAAGATAGACTGTTTGAGTAAACATTTCATGAAGGATCTTATCAGGCATTTTTTTAATTGAATGCCTCCCTGAAATTGTATAATGTCGGGTGTTAATATCAGCCAACCAATCCATTTACCAAATCATGCCATTTACCCGGATCACAACTTATTCAGCACTTTTTTTTATTCTGCTTTATTTAACGATTGGATGTTCACCCGAACAAAATGTTGAACTTCAGAAAGGAGATTCGATTGCAATCATCGGGAATTCCCTGGCCGACAGAATGCAGCACGATGGCTGGCTTGAAACGTACATTCATGCCACCCATCCCGATCATGAACTGGTTATTCGAAACCTTGGTTTTACAGGCGATCAGATTCATCACAGGCCACGTGCACACGTAAATTTCGGAGACAGTGACAGCCATTTAACCCGGGTCCGGGCTGATGTAATCTTCGCGATGTTTGGTTATAATGAATCTTTCGATGATCGTCCGGAGGAGTATCGGGCTCACCTGCTTGCGTGGATTGCACATACAAATGAGCAGATCTACAATGGTGAATCAGCTCCTGAAATTGTCCTTTTTTCACCCATTGCTCATGAAAATCTAAATACTCCAAACCTGCCCGACGGCACAGATAATAATCGCCGCCTACTCGAAATTTCCACTGTAATGCAGGAAGTAGCCGAACAGGAGGGAATTGCATTTGTTGATCTGTTTCATACTTCTAAAAACCTCTATGAACAAAATCGCAAACCGCTCACCATCAACGGCGTTCATCTGAATGATGAAGGGAACCGACAGATTGCCCAGGTAATTGTTGATGATCTTTTTGGAGGCCTGCCGTGGGGTAGAGCCAATCGGATTGCCGGAATTCGTGAAGCTGTTCTCGATAAAAACTGGCACTGGTTTAACCGTTACCGGGCAACCAGCGGAAATGACGTATGGGGCGGCCGCGCCGAACTGCACGGAAACTTCGAAACCCTGCAGCATGAACTGGTGATGCTCGATGTGATGACCACCAATCGTGATAAACAGATCTGGGCAAAGGCAAAAGGGCGGAACCTTGACGTGGACGACAGCAATGTGCCTCCGCCAAAACCGGTGGAGACAAACTTTACCGGCGTGGCAAATTACATAAACGGTGAAGAAGCCATTGAAAAAATGACCCTCGCTGAAGGGCTTGAGGTCAATCTTTTTGCCTCGGAAGAGATGTTTCCCGAACTGGTAAATCCCGTTCAGATGCAGGTGGATACCAGGGGGCGCATCTGGGTGGCAGCATGGTCAACCTATCCAAAGTGGGAACCAATGAAAGAGATGACAGATCGGCTCATGATTCTTGAAGATACAACCGGAGATGGCGTGGCTGATAAATCAACAACATTTGCCGAAATTCATAACCCAACAGGGTTTGAATTCTGGAACGGCGGTGTGATTGTGGTCTCCGCACCGGATATCCTGTTTCTGAAAGATACCACAGGCGACGACAAGGCCGATGTGCAAATCAGATTAATGGGCGCCATCGATTCGGCTGATACTCATCACACCGCAAACAATGTGATCTACGGCCCTGATGGGTATATCTATTACCAGCGCGGTGTTTTTCACCTCAATAACGTGGAAACTCCATGGCGAAAAAACATGGAGTCGGACGTGTCGGGGCTCTACCGTTTCAACCCGCGCACCTTTGAATTCGATTTTGTTGTGGACAATATTTACAATCCGCACGGCATCAGTTTTGACCGATGGGGAAATCAGTTTATCACCGATGGAACCATGGGAACTGCACACCAGGTATATCTTGCCGGCGACCGGTTTGAAAAGCGTCCGCTGCTTGATCATACCGTACGGCCTGTTCCGGGCAACCAGGTTCTCTCTACGAGTCAGTTTCCCGAAGAATTCAGAGAAAATTTTTTGATCTATAATGTGATCGGGTTTCTCGGAGCCAAACGATATCAACTCAGCCATAATAACGGCGAAGTTTGGGGTGAAGAAATTGGCGATCTTTTCTATTCAGATGATCCCAATTTCAGACCTACGGACGGAGTTATCGGCAACGACGGTGCACTTTACATCAGCGACTGGCATAACGCTATTATCGGGCACATGCAGCATAACTTAAGAGATCCGATGCGCGACCATACCCACGGCCGTATCTATCGAATTACCGCCAAAGATCGCCCGCTGCTTGAACCGGTTCCAATCTATAATGAACCGATCGAAAATCTCCTTGAGTTGCTTAAGCACCCGGATAATGGTATTCGTCACAGGGTCCGGGTAGAGTTAAGCGGCAGAGAAACGGATGATGTGATTACTGAAACGCAGGATTGGATTCAGCAGTTTGATCATCAAAATGAAGAAGATGCTCACCCGCTTCTTGAGGCACTTTGGGTGCATCAGCAGCACAATGTGCAGAACCACGAATTGCTGCATGACCTGCTCCAATCACCGGAAGAAAATGCACGGATTGCTGCTGAGAGGGTTCAGTGGTTCTGGAGCGATCGCGATCCTGCACTTATCTCTGCCCATCTGCACACAGATTCCGAAACTCCGCTTTCCGATTCATTTGATCGCGCCGGTTTGGAACTCGACTTTTCGGATGCCGAGATAGCTGAATTCACCATCCGGGCTATTATTGAACAGATGCGGTTTGATGTGGCACGGTTCACCGTTCGCAGTAACCAGCCTGTACGCCTTACATTTGACAATCCCGATTTTATGCCGCATAATCTGCTGATAACGGAACCGGGCAAAGCGGATGAAATTTACCAAATGGCCATCGGTTTGGGCGGCCGCGGATTCGAGCTGCATTTTGTACCCGAAAGCCCCGACTTGTTAGTTGCAAGCCGTCTGCTTCGGCATAACGAAAGCGAACTTCTTGAATTTACCGCACCAACAACTCCTGGCAGATACCAGTTTATCTGCACATTCCCCGGCCACGGCGAGCTGATGCGGGGTGTAATGGAAGTAATCGAGTAACTTTAATGACCATGGACCCTGACAGCGTTCCCGCGGTTTTCGGGATCCTGTCAGCGTTGATAATGATTGAGACATACAAGAAACTAAAATGCATTAAGAACTGAACGCTTCAAGGACCCCGACAAAACCGCCGGGGACGCTTGAAGGTTCTTAAAAATCAAACAACCCATGATTAAGCAATCAGTTTTCATATTTCTATTTTCAATTGCATGTACAAATGATTCTGATCCCGATCCGGTTGTAAGCTCCTATCATCCTAACCAGGACACCCCCCACATCGTGTTTGTTACCGGGGATGAAGAGTATCGATCAGAAGAGAGTATGCCCATGCTGGCGCGCATTTTGGCCAATCGATATGGATTCCGGGTAACAGTTACTTATGCGCTTTCAGACGGTGTCATTGATCCGAACCGGCAGGACAACATCGAAGGCCTTGAGGTGTTGGACGATGCCGATATGATGGTGATGTACACCCGGTTCAGAAACCTGCCGGATAAGCAGGCCCGTTATATACTCGATTTTGCAGAATCGGGAAAGCCAATGGCAGGATTTCGTACCTCAACCCATGCCTTCAGCTATGGTGAAGATCACCCCAACCACCACCTCGATTTCGATTGGCCGCAGGAAGTGTTCGGCCTGCCGTGGATCAGCCATCATGGCGGCTCAAATTCTACAGATCTGTTTCTTCACGAAGAGGCAGAATCCCACCCGATTCTTCACGCGATTGAGGCCTTTCATGCCCGCAGCTGGCTCTATCACGCCACCACACTTCATGAACGGGCCGAACCGCTTTTGACAGGTCGGGCCGTTGAAGGCGCTGAGCCCGGCGGAACTCATTTCGGCGATCCTTATGAGGTGGCATGGACTCAGTACTATCCCGGCGAGATGGGAACATCCCGGGTCTTTTTCACCACACTTGGTCACCCGCAGGACTTCTATGATGAGAATATGAGACGCCTCTCCCTTCAGGGAATATTTTGGGCTTTAGGCATGGAAGATCAAATACCAGAGTCCGGACTTGATGTTGAAATCATTGGAGAGTACGATCCTAATCCGGCTGGTTTTGGCGAACAATTTAAGCAAGGCATCAGGCCGGGAGATATTATTCTGAAGGTTAAATAGTTTCTGGCTGAAACAGTATTCATATTAACCCTGAAAAATACCAGCTATCATTCTCCTCTCAGTTCTTCAATTCTCCATGTGAACTCATCCACAAGTTCGCTTGTGTATCCCTCCTGAGTATAAACAATGTTTCCATTGCGGTCTAAAAACCAGGTAGTGGGAAAAGTGCTAACACCTGAATTGGTGATGTATCCATCGTCTCTAAGTGTTGGAAACGTGTAATCACGCTCTTCCATCCAATCAATCAATTCGCTCAGAATACGGTCATTGTTGATGGTAAGAATGAATACATCATCGTCATCCCTGTACTTTTCATACAACTCCTGAATATCAGGCATTTCTGCAACACATGGCCCACACCACTTCCCCCAGAAGTTGATAGCAACGATTTTCTCATCCACTATTTCGGATGAGAAACGGTTGCCGTTTACATCTGCAAGTTCGAAAGATGGCATCTTTTGAGGATTTTCATTGCGTTCGGCCAGAATTCGCTCACGGCGGGTATCACGGTCGGCATCAAGAACCCGCTCCAGATAATCATCAAACCCATCAAGCGACCCGCGTGTTTTTTCATACAACTCTTTCAGTGCTTCCTCATTTGGATTGGTACCCATTCCGGTAGTGCTCATTCCCAATACGTAGTATGATTCCGCATTTTCGGGCTGACCAATTATCTCATATAATTGCCCCATCCTGTAAAGATTATCGCGATTTTCCGGATAGAGATTATGTGCTTTCACAAGACTCTCTTCTGCCATTTCAAGATTTTCTGCGTGAAAATGAATCCACCCGATT
>SLJB01000013.1 GCA_007135335.1 Balneolaceae bacterium | reverse complement strand
GCGGTGCAGTTTTAGCGGGTATTCTTCATGCGGCAGATCAAGGAGCAGATGTAATAAACATGAGTCTGGGTGGATTATTTCTTAAAAGCGCAAATCCCGGCTTTGTTTCTATTATAAATCAGGTTATGAATTACGCGAGACAACAAAATGCTTTGGTGGTTGTTTCAGCCGGAAATTCTGCTGTAGATCTGAATCGCAATCTCATTCCGGATGATGGCGGAGAATTTCATGCTCCAAGCCTTTTTGCCTCATATTGTGACGCGCCGGGAGTATTCTGTGTATCTGCAACCGGGCCTGAAGCAGCAGCGGGTGTAAATGGACCATGGCAAAATGTAGATGCAGTAGCTCCATATACAAACTTTGGGAGTGCGATAAGTGCAGCTGCTCCCGGAGGTTCAGCATCTCCTGTATGGGCAGCATGTTCAAGGTTTAGCCTTCGAATACCGGTATGCCGGACGGGTAATTTTGTTGTAGGTCTTTCCGGCACAAGTATGGCTTCACCCCATGCGGCAGGTGTTGCAGCATTGATCAAGGCTGACAATCCGAATATTAATCCCGCTCAGCTTGCCCGGGCACTGGAACGTTCGGCTGATAAGATTGATGGAAACGGCAGGTCACCGTTTTACGGACAGGGAAGAGTTAATGCGGCAACCGCTGTTGGCTTGTAATAAATAGATCTGAATTTACTACAACTACTAAATGGCACGCTTTCCCCTTTGGGAGGTGTGCCATTTTTTAATCAGCAAGTTTCAGGCTTAGCCTGTGCATGGTTTTAGATTCAAATTTCAATGATCATCTTACCGGATAATCTCGAGTACCTAAGAGGCAGATCTCTATGTGATGGAACTATTACCTGGTTAATAAGATTACTTATATCAAGAGTTCATCATCAATTGATTATAGTCATGAAAAAATATATCTACATTTTTGGAGCCATTCTATTTTTTATTCCCCTGCACGAAACTGCTGATGCGCAATGGACTGCAGGAGTTTCATACGAAAACAGAAGTGAAGACCCCAACGGCGGTTTCGGAGTCAGAGTTGAAAGAATTGTCCTTGAAGGTGTACCCTTGTTAGATTTTAGGCTGAGAGGGCATTTCAGCTACTTTAGTGAAAACACGCAGGTTTCAAGAGAGGGGATTAATTTCAATAGCGATCTTAGTGTGTATGACTTTGGCGTGGCCGCTTTAGCAGGTTTTACTATTGAAAGAATCTCTCCTTATGTTGGTTTAGGTATTGGAAATGAACGATTTAAACTCAGTACTGATGTGTCAGGTTTAAGTTTTAAAGAGAGGAATTTCTACTGGAATGGCTTTATTGGTACAGAGGTTGAGCTTTTGCCATACCTGAGGCCATTTGTTGAGTTCCGCGCGGGCAGACTTACCGGTATCGATGAAGTTGAGACAGACAATATCAATCGCTTCGCTATTGGGGTGAACTTTCACTTTTGAGGATATTGAGACCTGATATACAGGCTTTAAAAGGCTCATTTGTCTATTATTATGCCTTAATTATGTTACCGCCAGAGGTGTAAAGAACCGCAAAGGTTTTGCAACCCCGGCAGTTTTTTTAGAATAACAGGTCTGTTTTTCCGACCTTACTACACAAGAGGAGAGCGCTTTTTTTCTGTTTTATTATTGAATTCAGGTTCAAATACAACGGTTGAGTAATTTTTTAACGAGTCATCAACCTCTATGGAGTGAGTCAATTTCTCTTCCGCACGGGGAAACTGATCTAAAGATAGCCTTAGAACCAAAGATATATAATTCATTATCTTCAGATACCTCACAGGCAGCCCGTATCGCATGTTTTAACCTGACACTGTTCAATTAATTCTCAGCCATAGATTTAAATTCTATTCTTTCAGCTTCAGCCAGAACCGGCCAGAAAGGCAACGATTAACGCAACCGCGTAGAATGTTCGGGGAATTTTCCATAAATCCGAATCATCCAGTGAACGGACAGGCAAGTTCGCCCTGTAATTTCAGTGGTATTTATACATTGTCCAGTTTCAGACAGGTTAGATCTGAAAGAATTAATCTTTCTGTTATTTGCAGCGCGCTTCACATCTCGTATATTCCTGAATAACAGGATATACCGGCAATTCCGGATAAATTTCTAACCTATTTTTTTCGTTATGACAGGAATCATTATTACCATCGTTGTTGTGCTTCTGCTCATCTTCTGGGCAGTGGGTATTTACAACAAACTTGTATCGCACAGAAACCGGTTTAAAAATGCATTTGCGCAGATCGATGTGCAGCTTAAACGCCGCTATGATCTCATCCCCAACCTGGTTGAGATTGCCAAAAATTATATGAAGCATGAGCGCGAAACGCTCGAGGCTGTTATCAAGGCGCGGAACCAGGCACAGCAGGCCGAGCAGAAGGTAGCGGGCGAGCCTGGAGATGCCAACGCTATGAAAGGCCTGATGGGCGCCGAGCAAGCTCTTTCCGGAGCACTTGGCCGTATGTTTGCACTCTCCGAAAACTACCCCGATCTGAAAGCGAACGAGAATATGATGCAGCTCTCCGAAGAGCTCTCATCCACCGAAAACAAAATTGCATTTGCCCGGCAGGCATTTAACGATGCTGTGATGAACTATAACATCACCCGTGAAAAATTCCCAAACATTATTTTTGCCAACACGTTTAGCTTTACACACGCCCAGCAGTTCGTTATCGAAGATACCGCAGAAAGAGAAACCCCGAAAGTTTCGTTTTAAATAACCCGGTATAGAATTCGTGGAAAAAATGCCGCAGAAACACAGAAATCTGTAAAATGCTCTGTGTATATCTGTGTCTCTGTGGCAAAAAAACATGATCTCTTCGAATATTTTATTTCTAATTGAATAATATCACAAATGGATTTTTTTGAAGCACAAGACCGTGCAAAGCGCAATACCGGAAAGCTGGTTTTACTCTACCTGCTCGCTGTAGCGGGAATTATTATTTCTGTTTACATGGTATCACTGTTTGCTTTCAGTACACAGGTTGAAGGTGCTGTGCCACTCTGGAGTCCCGGCTGGCTCATTACAGTGGCCATTATTGTGATGATTACCATTCTGATCGGGACGGTACACCGTGTTTCGCAACTCAGAAAGGGTGGTTCAGCGGTGGCGGAATTGCTTGGAGGCAGGAAAGTGAACCCTTCCACAACCGATACTTACGAACGCAGGCTGATGAATATCGTGGAAGAGATGTCGATCGCTTCCGGTCTTCCTGTTCCTGATGTGTATGTACTGGATAATGAGGAGAACATCAACGCGTTTGCAGCCGGTTTTGGCACGAATGATGCAGCCGTGGGCGTTACGCGTGGCAGTCTGGAGCAGCTTACCCGCGACGAACTCCAGGGAGTGATTGCGCACGAATTCAGCCATATTTTTAACGGTGATATGCGCCTCAACATCCGTCTGATCGGGGTATTGAACGGCATTCTGCTCATCCACATTATGGGGATGATTGTGATGCGAAGCGCCCTCTATTCAGGGGCTATGCGCGGCAATCGCAGCGGGAAAGGAAACTCAGCCCTGCCGCTCATTCTGTTTGGCGTCTCACTCGTAATAATAGGGTACATCGGGATGCTGTTTGGGCGGATGATCCAGTCTGCCATTTCACGACAGCGTGAATACCTGGCCGATGCTGCCGCGGTTCAGTACACACGAAATCCTGACGGACTCGCCGGCGCACTTAACAAAATTGCCTCAAAGAAAAAGGGAGCAGAAATCAAGGATGGCCACGCCATGGAGATGAGTCATCTCTTTTTCGCCAGCAGCTTTCACTCCGCACTCGATGCACTGTTTGCCACACATCCGCCTATTGATGAACGGATCAAAGCACTCAATCCGGCAATTCAGTCAGAAAAACGGCGTAAAGTTCAGGAGCAGTTCAGAAGAGATCATGTTTCAGGAGTTTCAGAACCTTCCGGTTCCAAAGGTGGTTTTGGCGGCCATGCAGCCATTACACCCGAAGTGATCCTTGGAGCGATCGGGTCCATCGGGGCTGGACAGGTTAATCGTGCAGGGAAGTTACTGCAGGGTATTCCCGTTTCTCTGCGGGAGGCAGCCCATGAACCGCTTGCTGCTGAAGCCCTGATCTATGCGATGATGTTCTCAGCCGATGGTGATTCCGGCGAACCCATCCCCGCCTGGCTTGAAGAGGTAGTTTCGGATGAAATCGCGGATGAAGTGCGCAAATATGTGCCGGAACTGCTGAATGGGGACAGAAAATGGTTTTTACCCCTTGCCGAGCTTTCACTGCCTGCTCTGCGCCACTTGAGCAAAGAACAGTATCAAACATTCCGTTCTGTTTTGGAACGCGCTGCCATCGATGAAGGTCCGGAAAACCTCTTTACCTTTGCCCTTGAAAAAATGGTAATCCATCAGCTTGATCCATCCTTTTTAAAAAACAAGAAACCGGAAATTCGCCATCACAACCTGAAGACCCTGGCCAGCGAACTCACCGTGCTGTTATCGGCACTTTCTCATGCATCTGATAAAGTATCAGAAAAAGCGTGGCAGGCTGCACTCATCCCGATTAAAAAGGTGAAGCCGGATGGAATGGAACTTCTGCCCCCTGAAAAGTGCGGGCTCAAAGAACTGGATGCTGCCCTGGATGAACTTGCCGCATCGGCAAATCCTGTGAAAAAGTATATTATCAGCTCGGTGATATATTGTGTTACAGCCGATCAGCAGGTGAGCACGGAAGAAGCAGAACTGGTTCGTGCAGTATCCGAAGTGCTCGATACACCCATTCCGCTTGGAGCGATGGGTTAATTTCCATTGGAATTTGGCGGGGCAATGGGATCATCATTCATCCGCGGCACAATAGGCACTTCGTAGGGTTCAAAAAAGCCCAGGCCGAGAAATGGCACAATTCTGGAAAGCCGCTCAAGAATCGGGTTTTTATCTAAAAATGTGGCGTAGATTACACTCATCAGATTGGCATTCAGCCCCTCTGCCCATTCAATTCCATAAGGGTCGTACAGATCTTCCTCATGGAATAAAAAATCTTTGGCAGTCATGGTTCTTAGTCTTCTGTGGAAAAGGTAACTCCCATCTACACCGTTGAAATTATACCGTTCCATATCGCCCGGAGAAAACGTTGATTGATAAGGAGAATTGATAAAATTGTTATAACGGTTAATCTGTGGCTGTTCAGGTAACTGACGAACCCGCGTGGTATCCTCTTGTTGGGCAAATAGAGGAGCACTCAGCAGAAAAATGCACATGAAAAGAACCACGCTCGATGCAGCGACCCGAATAAAATGTTGATTTGTGAGTTGATTCAGTTTCATGAAGATGGCAAATGATAAATGTAGTGCATTGCTTATTCATGTACAAAACTCCTGAAGCGATCATTTCTTGTATAAATTTTTTGCAGCTTTTTTGGATGGGTGGTTTCGTCGTGCCATTGCGAATGCAGGTATCTCCATACATTACAATTTCATACTCTCTGCGTAAATCTGCGAAACTCCGCGAGAAACCAAAAAGAGGAAATTCAGGATTTTATACTTCTTTCACTTTCATTAATCGTTATAAACGGCTTATAACTCAAATAAAAAGTTCACCTTTTTTTGATTCCTGAGATTGCACAACTATTTTTCAATATGAAAAGATATTTACTTAGCGCACCTTTGTTAAAGCTTTTTGTTGTTTCTCTGTTTATAAGCTGCTCACCCGATCAGCATCACACAGAACAGGTCAATCACGAACGGATGGTTGCTATGCTCGACAGCATCGTAGACGATGCAAAAGCCCATCCGCTCAAATATTTTTACGCGAATGAATTCCGGCTTACCTATCTGGATTCACTGGTTCAGGCCAACCCCGATGCACCACAGCTTTTGTATAATTACGCCATCGAGTTCCAAAACTCAACAGAGCTTGAGAGTTCTGTTCCTATTTTACTTGAGCTGGCTGAATATATGACAGACCCCGTTTCCCGGCGAATGACCAGTGAGGCGCTGGCTATCAGCTATCTGAGAATGGCTGAGGTGAACAACTGTTTTGAGAACTACACGCCTGCAAACTGCATTCTCCCGTTTGATGAACAGGCCATCCATCAGAACAAAGAGTATGTGCAGTCAGCGATGGAGTATCTTGAATATCTGCTGCAAAATCATCCGGAAAATTACACCTACTACTGGATGTATAACATTGCACACGTTGCAAATGGCAGCTATCCCGATGGGGTTGATCCGGAATATTTGATTCCCGGAATGCAGGATTTTGAAGAATTACCCGAATATCTTGAGGCACCTTTGTTTGGTGATGTGGGCATGATGAAGGGCGTGGGGGATAACCGCATTTCGGGCAGTTCATGCGTTGAAGATTTTACCGGCAATGGCCATCTCGATATTTTTGCTACATCATATGGATTGAACGATAGGGTTATTTTTTATGAAGGGATTGGAGATGGGAATTTCGAAAACCGCACATTTGCGGCCGGTCTTGAGGGGATCATGGGCGGACTCAATATCGAGTGTGCGGATGTGAACAACAGTGGTTATGCAGATGTGCTGATTCTCCGCGGAGCATGGCTTGCCCGGCATGGTGAGCACCCCAATTCACTCCTTCGGAATAACGGGGACGGAACCTTTACGGATATCACCATCTCAGCCGGTCTGCTTGAAATGATGCCGAGTCAGGTGGCCGCCTTTGCCGACATCAATCACAATGGTTATCTGGATCTGTTTATTGGGAATGAATCGGTTTCCGGCTGGCAGGGCGTTTTTGTTCAGGGCGATGATGACTCAAAACCATTCCCCTCTGCAATTTTCCTGAATAATGGTGATGAAACTTTTAACCGTCACGAATCACTCAACGGATTTGAACTGGATGCTTTTGTGAAAGGTGCATCCTGGGGAGATATCAATAACGACGGATTGCCCGATCTCTATGTATCTGTTATGGGCGGCGACAATAAGCTGTTTGTTCACCGCGGGTTTGATGAAGACGACTTGCCGCAATTTGAAGAGATATCCGGGGATGCCGGGGTTCGCTACCCCCGGTTCAGTTTCCCGGTTTGGTTTTTTGATTTCAACAATAACGGGCTCGATGATATTCTGGTGATCACTTACGATGTGCGGGCAATTGATCGGGTGGCGGATGAAGTTGCTCGCGAACGGCTCGGTTTGGAGGTGACGTCCGAATATTCGCGGCTATACAAAAACCTGGGTAATGAAACTTTCAGGGATATCACCGAAGAAGCGGGCCTTGACAAGGTGATGTTCGGGATGGGTTCCAATTTTGGCGATCTCAATAATAGCGGTTATCCGGATATCTACATCGGTAACGGCGCGCCCGATCTCTCATCGATCATTCCCAACCGGTTGTTCATCAATCAGAACGGCGAGAGGTTTTACGAAACAACTGCATACAGTGGTGTGGGGCATCTCCAAAAAGGTCACGGTGTTTCTTTTGCTGATTTTAACGGAGATGGCAGCCTAGATATTTATGCGGTGTTGGGCGGAGCTGTGGAGGGCGACTTTTACCACAATGCGCTGTTTGAAAATCAGAGCCGGTTTGGAAACTGGATTTCACTGGAACTTGAGGGAACTCGGTCAAACAGACAGGCCATCGGGGCCCGAATAGAAGTTGTGATTCGGGATGAAGATGGAGAGAGATCGATATTCAGGACGGTTTCAACAGGCGGATCATTTGGCGCAAATAACAGCCGCGCGCATGTGGGGATTGGCCCTGCGCAGGCAATTGAGAAGATTATCATCAACTGGCCGGGAGAGAATGGCGAACAGGTGATCGAAAATCCTGAAATTAACCGGTTGTATAAAATCAGTCAGTCTTAAAAGAGTAGGGTGCCGAATAAATCTCCTTTTTGATTCCGGGGATAAAAATTCCTTCATCAACCGGTGGCGGTGAAAAGACGGGTATGGTTTCAGTAAGAGCGGCATCAGGCTTGAAAATAAGTCCTGAGAGATAATTTGTGTCAAAATCTTCTTTTAACAATTGAGTCAGTTTTTCACCTTTTAAAACCGAAGCTACCCACTCTGCATTGATAGAATCTTCTTTCTGATCTGCAATATGATTAGCATCAGCTGATGCCAGGCTAAATGTGATGGATATTAATAATGAAGTGAAGTTTAACATGAGTTTGCAATTTCGTTGCTGAACATTTTTAACTACGTTTCACAATAGGAAATCGTATTAAGAAGTATTGCAACTAAAGATTAAAGGGGAAAGAGATGGAAAAACCAGTGAAAAATATCCGTGCACCAAGAGGAAGTAAATTATCCTGCAAAGGGTGGCACCAGGAAGCCGCACTGCGAATGCTCATGAACAACCTTGATC
>SLJB01000058.1 GCA_007135335.1 Balneolaceae bacterium | reverse complement strand
CACCATTTTTCGGTTTTTTTAGCTTCGGTTTAACACCGGCAGATGAATACCGCATTCTGTTTTTTCAAAATGAACCCACCGGCCTGAGCGCTCATCCTCAGGGTTTGCCGCAGCCACGGTACAGGGCACACACCCGATACTGGGATATCCCTCATCATGCAGAGGATTGTACGGAATATTGTGCCGGCTGATTACACTCCGAATTCTCTCATCACTCCAATCAGCAAGCGGATTCAATTTAAGCACACGGTTTACGGGATCCCATTCCACTTTTCGGGTCTCTTTTCTCAGGGGTGATTGCAACTGTCTGATGCCGCTGATCCACGCTTTTTTGCCGGAAAGATATCTCTGCAATGGCTTCACTTTCCGGATGGTGCAGCACGTGTCGGGATCTGTTTTCCACAGTGTGTTTCCGTAAATTTTTGCCTGTTCACTTAAGGAGAGATCTGCTGCCACAGATTCAATATTCATTCCGTACCGAATTTCAATCTGCTTCCACAATGCATAGGTTTCGTTGAACAGCAGATTGGTGTCGAGACAAAAAACCGTTAGCGGCAGGTTCTCGGCATGTACCATGTGCAGAAGCACAACCCCGGATGAGCCAAAACCGGTACCCAGGGCAACATCCTGCCCGAATGTTTCGTACGACCAGCGCAGCAGCTCTTCAGGTGCGGCCAGTTCAAACTGTCCGTTCAGGTCATCGATTTCGCTTGTTGTGAATAATGGTTTTTCGTCCATAGCATTGAAATTTAATGGCATAAAAAAACCCGCTTTCCTTTTGGGAGAGCGGGTTTTTCATCAAATTGTTTGTTTCAGAACCTGATTAATGAATCCGCCTCACCGATTGCAGCATACAGCACATCATCTTGCACATACAGAGACAGCGATTCATTGGTTTGTTCATTATAAAATGGTGTAGTGTTGATTTTTGTAACTCTACCAAAATATACATTTGATGCAGGTTCAAAAAGAAAACATCCGCATTTGAGCCAAATCTTCAACGCGTTGTCATACTTTCAGGAAAAGCGCTTTTATCAATCTGTTTCTATCCGGATTCACTAAACTTACAGGGTTTCAGCTTTGAAATTTTCTCTATTTCTATACTATTTTGAGCGTAAAAACGAGCTTACTCTTCCACCTCAATCACTTTTGTCTGAGTAAATTCCTGTCCGTACATGTCTCGGGTCCACACCTCTATTCTGTGAACGCCGGCATTCAGTTCCGGCAACTCACTGCTCCAGATATGGTTCGTGGGTGTGGCGTTTCGATTGTAATCCGCAAAAAGAGTCTGAAAAAATGGAGATCTCGCCTCCTCAAGTCTATTCATAGAATGCCAATCACCGTCATTAATCCTGTAGCGAACCACCGATTTTTCACTCCCATTGAACACGTTCACCAAAAGATCGGTATCGGGCAAATCATCGGAAGAGACCATGCTTATCGGGGACTCAATCCTCATCTGATATCCGGCATCCATTCCCGCTGCTTTGTATCGCTCGGAGTATTGATTGCCATCAAACCGAAACAGGTGGTAGCCGTTCGGCACCCCATCCTGCTGCGTGCTTACAGGTATGCCGTTTTTATCCGGCGGGCCGCTCCACCACGAACCGCATGCGGCCGTTGTGGCAATGTGATGAATCGGGTTTTCATTATAGCGCCCGAACTCCTCACCCAAAAAATGCTGATAGGTTAAGTGCCTGTGGCCGCCAAGGTAGA
The DNA here is from genome assembly GCA_007135335.1 of Balneolaceae bacterium. Lineage (GTDB taxonomy): Bacteria > Bacteroidota > Rhodothermia > Balneolales > Balneolaceae > Rhodohalobacter. The sequence goes on along the minus strand of SLJB01000058.1, from coordinate 6,613 downwards.
GAACGTGGTCGCGGTTATCCAGGAGATCAAACAATTCTCTGCGGTTTTCCGTGTTGATGTTTCCCCGATCGTGCTCCATACCATATAGCGGAATGTGCGACAGCAGCACAATTAGTTTCTCCTGAGGAACATGGTGCAGATTATTTTCGAGCCATGCAAGGTGTCGGTCATCCAGATAACCGCGATATGCCGGGCGGCCCGTTTCGGGTGAGCGGCCCATATAATCCATATTATCCATCACAATAAAATGCACATCACCGTAATCGAACGAGTAGTAGGTGGGGCCGTAGAGTTTTTTAAAAGTTTCGCGTGCATACCTGTTGGGATCGTCATCCAGCTGATCAGAATCGAAGTTGATGTCATGATTCCCAACAAGATTATACACCGGCATGCTGATGGATGCCATAATCCGGTTATACCGCTCAAAAAGAGATAGATCATCAAACATAATATCTCCCAAAACCAGGGTCATGTCTGCTTCGGTTGCCGCAAGTTCTGAAACAACCGCATCCCGAAAGTACGAGAGTTCGGTGTGATTTCTGGGTTGAGGATCGCCAAAGACAATAGCGGTAAAGGTGCTTTTTTTCTCCGATGGAATCAGTGTAAAATCGATCGATTCGGGCAGCGGGCCGGTTGGCTCCAGCCCCGTAAACTCCATATGCTTCGGCGATCCTTCCGGCTGATGGATATAGAAAAATTGCGGCAGATTCAGTTCATTTAATGGCAGTTCATACCCCGCCGGTTTGGTGATGAACAGAATCGACTCCTCTTCTATCGAAATCCGGAATCGCCCATTTTCATCAGTGAGTACAACATCAGTCTGATTGGATACCATCACACCGGGAATTCCGGGTTCGCCGGGGTCGCACACGCCGTTGGCGTTTCTGTCTTCACAAACCATCCCCTGTGCGGTTTGTTGTGCATGTGTTGCAGGCAGAAATGCAGAGAAAAAGAGCAGGGCTGCCAGAGAGATAAAAACTCCTGTATGCAGAAATTGTGGTCTCATTTGTATTATGAATTTGAGTTACGGTATAAAGACGGAGTTTACGAAACTCATGCGGCTCTTACATTACGCGAAGAATAACTTTTTTGAGGTTAATACCCCGCGGCCTGCCCGTCTTTACGGGAATCTGTGCCGCCGTGATAAAAGGTGCCGTCAAACAGGATCCCCTGAAACCCGCCAAACCGTTCGAATCCATATTTTACATCATGGCCCATAATCATTAACTGACGCACCGTTTCGTAGCGAAACCCGGATTCCAGTTCTGTTGACCCAACCCCGCCGCCGGAATGGCGTATACGCGGAGCATCACTCGCCTCCTGAATGTTCATTCCGAAATCAATCATGTTCATGATAATCTGCACATGACCCTGAGGCTGCATATCACCGCCTGTAAGCCCGAAACTGATGTACGGCTCGCCATCCCTGGTTACAAAAGCGGGAATGATAGTGTGGAACGGACGCTTTTCAGGCGCATAGGTATTCACATGTCCCTCCTGCAGGGTAAAGCCTGTGCCCCGATTTTGCAGAGGAAATCCAAGCCCCTGCGGCATGATCATCGATCCAAAAAGCCAGGAGTTACTCTGTATGAGTGAGATCATATTTCCTTCGGAATCAGCCACAGTGAGGTAAATCGTGTGATTGTCCATCTCGAGTCCGGGTCCGTAACTCTGCACCCGGTCATCCCTGATGAGCTCTCTCCGCTGAGCGGCATACTCTTTTGAGAGCATTTCATCCAGCGGTAATTCACTGACATCGGGATCGCCTACGTAGGTTCTCAGGTCGGCATAGGCCAGTTTTTTTGCTTCTGTGAAGTAATGTATGTGCTCCGGGCTGCCAAAGCCGTACCCGCCCATTTCAAAGCCTTCCAGAATATTGAGCATTTGCAGCACAGAAACACCCTGTGTGCTTGGTGGAATCTGCCATACATCCACCCCGCGATAGTTTACGGAAATTGGTTCCACCCAAACTGATGTATGATTTGCAAGATCTTCCATCGACAAAAAGCCGCCAAGTTCATTTACCTTCTGAACGATCGTTTCTGCAATTTCACCCCTGTAAAATGCATCCTTTCCGCCATTTGCTATTTTTTCGAGAGTGTTTGCCAGATCGGGGTTTTGAAACAGCTCTCCTGTTTTCGGAAATCTTCCCTCCTTCCTGAAGATTTCACTAAAAGCAGGAAGGTCATTCCAGGAAAAATTATCGGGAAGGCCATAGAAGCGAAGCAGGTCTCGCTCCAGAAAATCCATCAGATCAGCAATTTCGGGGAGAACAGCAACTCCCTGCCGTGCATACGCTATGGTTGGTGCCAGAAGTTCATCAAACCCGATTCTGCCGAATTTTTCATGGAGCTCAAACCAGCCGTCCACCACCCCCGGCACTGTAACTGCATACGGACTTGAAGCCGAAATTCCGGTGATGCCTTCGGTCCTGAAATATTCTAACGTGAGTAATTCAGGTGATTTGCCGCTGGCATTCAATCCATACAGTTTTTCATCTGCTGCACTCCAAACAATGGCAAACATATCGCCGCCAAGCCCGTTCATGGCAGGATCTGCAAACCCGAGAAACGCATTTGCTGCTATGGCTGCATCCACGGCCGAACCACCCTTCTTCAGAATATCAAGGGCAATCTGGCCGGCAAGCGGATGGTTGGAAGCCGCCATACCGTTTTTGGCAATCACCTGCGATCGGGTGGAGAATGGCTCGCCCGAAAGACGATCCTGCGCGTTCAGATCAACTGTAAGTATCAGTGAAAACAGCAAGTACAATAGGGAGGTAAAATATCTCATAGTTGTATGTTTTGGATTCAACTAAAGAACAGAAGAACCGAAAAATATCCAACCGATAGAGCGGGTTTGATATCACCGCTGAATTCATTCAATATTTTTACACTGTTTGTAATGGCGGTATCGCAATTCTGTTTTGCCCCGTACAAACTTTTTCACTGCGTGTTCAAAAAATGAGCGGTTTCTCTGTTTAACATTCTTCTGTTCGTCGGTTTTTCCATTCGTCATTTATTCTTTTTTCTGACTTCCGCACTTTTTCAGATATGTTTATACCTAACCTGAGTACTTTTTAACTCTGCTTGTGATTGGGTTTACAACTACCCCATCTCAAAAATTTCATCCATCCTGTCAGCCACAAACTCTTTCAGGAAAACATCAGGTGGAAGATCATCGGGGCGGTATGCCGGCTCTGCAATACCATAGCCGCTGTATCCTGTTTTTCGGAGTGCAGCCATAATTGCCTGCCAGTTGTTATCCCCTTCAAGAATGTTCACACGGAAACCCCGCCAAAGCCCTTCTTCATCGCGCTTTTGCCGGCTGAACTCTTTGATGTGAATCATAGCAATCCGAGAACCCAGAATTTCAATCCACTGCTCGGGCCAGCCGTAATTGATGATGTTGCCGATGTCGAAATACCAGCCCACATTGGGCGATTCAAACTCATCCACGTACCGGGCTGCTTCGAGCGGGCTCAGCAGAAAGTGATTCCACACATTTTCGATAGCAATGGTTACACCCAACTCTTCTGCAAGGGGAATCAATTTCCGGATCTCCTCCTGAGATCTGCTGTACACATCCTCATACGAAACATCAGCATTCACCACCCCGGGAACAAGCAGTATGGTTGACGCTCCATATTCGGCGGCATCATGCAGTGCAATTTCAACACCTTCAAGACCTGCTTTTCTAACATCACCATCCGGGCTGGATAGCGGCGAATTCCAGTGAGTGGATACGCAGACACTCGGTATTTCGAGACCGGTGTCGGCTTTGGCTGCCAGCACTTCTTCTCTCGGCAACCCGCTGCCGGGTTCCACACCGTCAAAACCGGCTGCATGCAGCATCCTGAATTTTTCAAGGGTTGAAAAGTCATTTCTTGAAGGAAATGTATCGAGCATGTACGCTTTTTTCAGTGTGCCTTCAAAAACCGGTTTACTCTTTAATTGTGATTTCTTTGAAACGTTTGCCAAACCGGTTCCGGTTGCAAGCGCAGCGATTCCGGTACTTCCAATTTTCAGGAACTCTTTTCTTTTCATACGATATCCAGAGGTTCAGATTTTGAAGACATGCCTTGGTAATGATGATTTTTTTCATCAGAAAAAGCTGCCTTATTTAGGGTATAATTTAATTTTCTATACAAACGGGGTAATTCCGGGCATGGCCACTTCGTGCCGGAGCGGTATGTTATCCCAGTTGATGCTATTTGGCCCGAGTTGCTGCTGTGAGTTCAATGCCTGCTCCCATGTAATTCGCTGGCCGGTGTATGCGGCCATGCGGCCCATAATCCCAGCCATGGTGCTGTTTGCCATGTAATGACCGTCATTCAAATGAACGCCTTTGCGGATGGCAGCAAACAGTTCATCGTGCTGGGTTTGGTACATGTTGTTGGCTTCGCCATCAAACTCCCAGTTTCTGCGGCCTTCAATCTCATGCAGGTTACGGGATACATTCGCGCGGCCAATACCTTCTGTACCGAATATTTCCGCCTTGTAGCTGTTCTGGCAATTTGCCTGCTGCCGGCTCATGTGAAAACCTTTAGCACCGTTCTCATATTCATAGGTGATAGCAAAGTGATCGAAAATGTGTCCGTACTGTTCTTCAACACGTACCTGCCGCCCACCCGTGCCAACGGCACTTACGGGAACCTGATCGCCCATGGCCCATGCCATAAAGTCGATACTGTGTACAGCCTGTTCCACTATGTGATCACCGGACAGCCAGGTGTAGTACATCCAGTTTCGCAGCTGAAATTCAGCTTCGCTCCACCCGGGCTGTCTGTCACGGAATATAGCGCTGCCTGTATTATAGGTATTGTAAATAGCGCGAATATCACCTACGGCACCATCCAGGATGCGGCTGTAAAATTCGCGTTTCGGGGTATGATATCTCCAGCAAAAACCTGATACAATCGAAAGCTTTTTCTGCTCGGCGATATCAACAGCGTCAATAATCCGGTGATAGCCGGGGGCATCCACAGCAACCGGTTTTTCGCAGAAAATGTGAAGTCCTGCATTTACAGAGGCCTCGAGATGAGCCGGTCTGTAAACGGGCGGTGCGGCCAGAAGTACTACATCCACTCCTGAATCGATCAGTTTCTGATAAGAATCAAAACCCACAAATTTGCGCTCTTCAGGTACATTAATTTTGTCGGGGTGCACCATTGAAAGAGTTTCAAGCGATGTTTCAAGCTGATCGGCAAAAAGATCTGACATGGCAAAGAGTTCAACGTTGTCATCGGCATAAAGTGCCTGATTAGCCGCTCCCGTTCCGCGTCCGCCACAGCCAATGAGTCCCACTTTTAATTTATAAGAGGGGTCAATTCCTGTGCCTGCAGCAAGGGCGGCTTCTCTTGTAGGTGAACAGCCGCTTAAAGGCAGCATACTGCCTGCAACTGCTAATGATGTAAGTTTGATGAAGTCTCGTCTGTTTGGTGTTTCCATAGATTTCTAATGTTTTATCAAATGATGTGATCTGTATAGATTACTGAATTATTTTGTGCGGCATAGTAAAAAGTTATTATCAAAACAGCCTTATACCCATTAACTTATTAGCAGCAAGCGGATGAATACACAATCTTGCTATATCTTTTATTTTTCATGGCTGACCCTGAATCATAATAAAACAAAACTAAAAAATCCTCCAAAAAGAACATTTTTCTTATGAATTTAAAACAGGCCGGGTATGATGCCATACTTTTTGACATGGACGGCGTAATAATCGATACAAAAGCTGAGGTGGAGGTATTTTGGAATGAAAAAATGGATCTTCATGGAGTTTCCATTGATGAGGATTATATAGAGGAGAAACTTCATGGCCGTCCGGCACGATTTATCATTGCAGAACTATTCCCTCATCTTACCGAAGAAGAGCGTGCAGAAATGGACAGAGAGTGCACCCGGTACGATTCTATGCAAGCATCATACACGATTATTCCCGGAGTTGAAAAGATTCTGAGCCAGCTTAACCGAAACTCTATAAATTTTGGCCTGGTTACCAGTGCGCTGCCACCCAAAGTTGATGTGATGCTCAAAAGCCTGTCGATTCCCCCACCCTTTCATACAATAGTTACCGCAAACAAAGTAAAAAAAGGAAAACCTGACCCGGAGTGTTATCTGCTTGGGGCTGAGAACCTCGGTGTTAATATCAAAAAAGTACTGGTTTTTGAGGACTCCGTGAGCGGGGTTATGGCGGCAGATAGAGCCGGAGCAACTGTAGTTGGCGTGAATGAACCGAAACTTTCAGAGGGCCTGAAGAAGGTAGGTGCACAGTTTACAATCCGTGATTTTACAGAGACTTCATTCAGCAGTGACACTGCCACGCTCCATTTTGAAAACAGAAAAAGGCGATTTCATTTCAACAAAATCTCCGGGAAATAAAAAACCCGGATGATGTCATCATCCGGGTTTTTTTGATCTTTGAGTAGATCACATCATCTGTATTCCAGCTACGGAATCATTCTACCAGTTAACCTAAGTCCAATCACTTAAACCAGCGACTAATGCTCTTCTGATGTGCAAGTTACCAGCTCATCAGGAAAGACAATTAATCACAAGAAGAAAGTATATAAAAGTTGCATTAGATGAAAATTTATTTTTTACTTTTT
>SLJB01000068.1 GCA_007135335.1 Balneolaceae bacterium | reverse complement strand
GTTACGTACTCCTCGGAATGGATGCCGGATACCGGTTTGGCCACGGCGTTTCATTTACCCTGCGGATTGATAACCTGCTCAACGAAAGCTACCGTGACCACCTGAGCCGCGTGGAAGACCGCAACAACCCCATGCCGGCGCGGAATATCAATGCGATGCTAAGATGGGAGTTTTAATCTCAAAAAACTGATGACAGGGTAGCACCTCAGCAGTTTTGCCCTCCCGTTCAAAATGATCGGTCTGATTAGATGTGACGATATAGCCTTTATCCATATCAAAGAAGCCAAGAGCTTCAAATAGTCCGTTTAATTCACGATCCAGATTATCGGGTGTCAGCTCATAACAAACTTGAACGACCAGCTGTATACTCCCTTTTTCAAAAACCACAAAATCACACTCACACTTTTCCGAGAAGTAGCAGATCTCTTTAATACTCCTCCGAAGATGCAGGTAAACCAGGTCCTCCAGAATTTTGCCAACATCGTCTGAGAATGAATTTGAATTTACGTTTATCAAACCGGTGTCTATAGCATACACCTTGCGCGGGTTGATGGACTGCTTTCGCGCCGAGTAGCTGAACTTTGGAATAAATTGCAGCAGCCAGGTTTGTTTCAGATGCGTGAAATACTCCATCACCGTACTGGTAGCCCCGATACCAAAAAGAGATTTTAGTTTATTTCCGGTTACAAGATTCCCAACATTCGACACCAGGTAAAGTGCCAGTCGCTGCAACGATTTCACATCCCTGACTCCATAACGGGCAGCTATATCCCGCAGCAATATATCCTCAAAAAGCTGATGAAGTATGTCGTCATTTTCTGTTTTTACGTACTCAGGGAATCCGCCGGTTTCCATATACCTATTCAGCGAAATTTCTGATGGTTCGAGTGACTTAAACTCGCAATACTCTTTCCATGAAAATGGGAATAGTTCTTTCATGATATGTCTGCCCGTAAGCTTCGTTCCTAACTCACTGCTCAGCAGTGTAGCATTTGAGCCGGTGATGACTAGCTGAAATCCCTCGTCCAGTTTTTGGCGGACATAACGCTCCCATCCCTCTATGACCTGTATCTCATCGAAAAAAAGGATGTTACTTTCCTGTTCCGATATGATCTGATCAAGGCGGGTGAAATCATTCAGTTCCAGTTCATAGAGCCGCGGATCTTCAAAATTCAGATAGAAAGCTTTCTGGTACTTATTTATTAGCCATTGATGCAACAATGTGCTCTTTCCGCATCGCCTGATTCCGGGGATGATCAATGCATGAGATTCTAACTCAGGTATCGCATTCATGTGGTGCCTTAACAGCCCGGTATCCAATTTTAACAGGTTACTTTTTTGGGCTTCTGTAACTTCCTCTAAAACCGATTTTAATATCATGGAAAATGTGTTTGATACTAAAACACAAATATGTTGTTTAGTAAAAAACAATATCATTGTTTTGTAAACAATGATATTCGATCGGTATATTACAGGTAAATATTCTGCCAAATCAACCCGTTACAGACGTTATTGAGGGTAATTTATAAACTCAGAATGATTACTTTAACTCATTCGGATTAACATAACTATTTATCCATAAGTCAAAATTTAACATTGACATTGTAGTACAAGTTTATACTATCCAATTAAAAATATATATATATGCAAACAATACTTGGGGCTGGTGGAGCGATTGGGATAGAATTGGCAAAAGCTCTTCCTGACTATACAAAACAGATCCGACTGGTAAGCCGTAATCCGGAAAAGGTAAATGATACTGATCAACTTTTGGTGGCTGATTTGCTGAACCCGGAAGAAGTTCAAAAAGCAGTTAAGGGCTCGGATGTTGTATATCTTACCGCGGGACTTGAATACAAAAGCAAGGTTTGGGAAAAGCAGTGGCCGGTTGTGATGCGTAATGTTATTGATGCCTGTATCTTAAATTCTGCCAGGTTGGTTTTTTTCGACAATGTGTACATGTATGCGCCTCATAACTTGAACCCGATGACCGAAACACATGAAATCAGGCCGACAAGTATAAAAGGGAAAGTCAGGGCACACATTACAAAGATGCTATGGGATGCGGTTGAAAAAAATGGGTTGGAAGCTCTGATCGCACGATCAGCTGATTTTTATGGTCCTTTAATGAAGAAACAGAGTTCATTTTTGGTTGAGGGAGTCGTTAAGCCGCTGCATAAGGGTAAAAAAGCCAACTGGCTGGGAAGCGATCAATACAAACACTCTTTTACCTATACACCGGATGCCGGAAAGGCAACAGCGCTGCTTGGAAATACCCCGGATGCGTATGGCCAAACATGGCATCTGCCCACAGCACCCAATCCCCCCACCGGAAAGGAGTGGGTAGAGCTCATCGCGGCGGAGTTGGGTAAAGAACCAACATATCGGGTGGCAACTAAAACCATTGTAAAGGTCATGGGATTTTTTATGCCGCTGATGCGTGAGTCAGTTGAAATGCTCTATCAGTACGACAGAGATTATGTTTTTGATAGCACAAAGTTTGAGAAACGGTTTAAGGTTATACCTACTTCGTATGCAGAAGGGGTGAAGGAAGTAGTTTCCGGTCTTAGATAAGTTTGAGCAGCTTGTTAACTCGGTTTTCTTATAAATTTTCTGGCGTATGTTAAAAAATAAATTGTACCAATCTGCATCTAATGAAGAGCAGGTTTTAATTATTTCTGCAATTTTTGTTCATGAACTCAGCCTGAGTCGCGGTTAGTATTTTCAACAAAATGACAGATAGCCCTGCCTTATAAGTACAATTTATTTTGATTTTCATCATTCTATGGGTTTATGATTGATTTGTTATATCCATCACACCCGGCGCCGGAATGTTTGTTGGTTTGCACTATTAGTGTAAAAAACAGGTTGAAAATTACATGATGTGCTAAATTTTTTTTAGAATATCTTGATCCTATGAATTGCTCAACAGGTAAAACCATATACAACACAAAGTTCCTGGCGGAGATGTCTCTGATTGACATTCACATCCATCGAAACTTTCCTCCTGATCAGGGGCCGCAAAACGTGTATGAGTGTGAATTTTGCGGAGGCTGGCACCTGACGAGCAAATCCCCGAACAGAAATGAACGCCTTCAGGAGATGATCGATTCAGGGGAGCTCCGGCTAAAACAACAGGCAAGATGGTGGGAGTAAGCCTGCCGGGTGAAATTTAGAATAGTTTTATAAGGAGAGTTTGAACTCCTCCAAATTACAAAATTCCCCGCCTGAAACGCTCCCGCAGTTCTACTATGTAAATCGCCAGCTCATCCCGAACCTCTTTGGCACGCCCGTAGAATTCGAGGTAGGTTTCAATGTCCAGCAGTTCCTTTTCACCGATTTCGTAAAGGGCTTCCAGCGCCCGGTTGGCGGCATTAAGTCCACGTTTGCAATTGGCGATGTTGCCGCCGAGGCTGTCCATTTCAAATCCGAGACCAAAACCGCCGGCAATTTTGGCAGGAGGAACTATGACAGAGCGGGCAAAAGCACTAACGGATTCATCATCTGAATCTGCCAGCCGGTCGTCGACCATATTCATGGCATCGATTGTAAATTCGAAAGCTTGCTGATAAAGGGGTAGATTTTCAAAACTGTCATAATCGGTTGGTTCGTAGCCGGTCAGCCGCTTCCAATCTTCTCCATCTTCAACCTCATCAGTAATATATTCATCTATCCACTTTCCATTCTTATCATCACCCCCATCCATAAGATGAGTCCAACCCATCTCCTCTGCGATAATTCTGTCGCGGTCGGGATGATCCATGTATTTCTCAAGCAACCGGACATACTTATTCGTTCGTTTATCGGACTCCTTGAAAAACTCCTCCCAACGGTGCTCATCCCAGATTTCCGGTTCGTTCTCTTCATCGTTTCCAAAATAATGGTTGTGTTCACTCATGATCTCTGAATATTTGTGTTTCAAGAAAAGAAAATACTTCAGATTGGAGTATGAAATCTAAAATGGATTTATCTTTTGCGCAACTTCAGAAGATTGAAGATTCACGTCTCTTCAGGTTGTCTAAGCTGAACACTGTAACCCATCCGCACAGTGAAATTTAGGTTAATGGGGTATCAGATTTTTAAAACCTATACCTCTGCTCTGTTTTCAAAGATTCGCTAATTATATGTGGATAACTATGTGGAAAAGTTGTGGGAAAATAGATGATTTTTTTATTGACAGAAGTATGAAAATTTTGCTATTTGCATATGAGTACAGCAGTCATGACCGCTATGGCGAAATTGACTGAAAGCTGAAAATTTCCGCAGCTTGTTTGTTTGATGATTCCCAAAAGTTGATTCAAAGAAATGTACTCCGGTACTTTTTTTATGCCTTTCAATTTGAGCATTCAACCCTCATTTTTTATTAGAATCAGCATTTTATTTGAAGCCATATCTTCAATGATGCAATCGGGTATATATGATCTGACAAAAGCTGGTTGACATCCAATAAAATTCAGCTTACCATTGATCTGCAACAGGTTCCCGTCTGTGAACAACATTCGGGATGAAAAGGGAATCCGGTGAAAATCCGGAACTATCCCCGTAGCTGTAAGCTCTACTAAACTTTCAGTATATCTTTGCCACTGTCTATTTGAACATGACGGGAAGGCTGCTGAAGGGGAGCAAGTCAGAAGACCTGCCTGGTTGCTGCTAATTCAGGCTTTCGGAGGAAAGGCCGGGAATGTGCTCTCATGATATCGAACTGATATTGGGAAAGTACCCCCCATTCATCTTTCTCGAAAGCTCATCGGTTCAACCATTAAATAAAGAAAACCATGAGCAGAACATTACTACTTATTCTTGGGGTCTTGCTGTGCGCCCCGGTAATTCAGGCACAGTCAGTTTCCGCAGTTACTGACACTCTCGATCTCGATCAGATTGTGATAACGGCATCAAAAATACCGCAGACTCTGCGAGAAACCACAAAGCCGGTTATCATTATCAATCGTGCTGAAATAGAGAGAAGCAGCGGACGCGATCTTTCGCAAATCCTCAATCAGCAAAGCGGCATCCGGGTGAATGATGCGTACGGAGCTCCTTCTAATAGCCGGATTTTATACATGCAGGGTGCAGCTGCTCAAAATACGCTCATCCTCGTGGATGGCCTGCCCATCAGCGATCCATCCGGTGTGGGCGGCTTGTTTGATCTGAGGTTACTGCCAACCAACAATCTTGAACGAATTGAAATTATAAAGGGAAGTCAGTCAACACTCTATGGCACAGATGCCATTGCAGGTGTGGTGAATCTGATAACCCGCAGCGGGGGAGATGAACCGTTGAGTGGCAGCGCCCGTGTGAGCTACGGCTCCTACAATACATTTAATGGTAATGCGGGTGTGAACGGTTCTGCCGGTAACAGAGTGAGATATTCACTCCATTACAATCGTGAATCGAGCGATGGATTCAGTGCAGCCCGGAATCCGGGAACTGCAGAAGAGTTTGGCAACGATGGGTATAATCTGGATGCATTGTATGCCAAAACAGACATTTCACTAACTGAACACCTTACATTGTCACCTTTTTTACATTACTCACTGAATGAAGGCGATTATGATGCGGGCTCTTTTCAGGATGCTGAAAATTTCTACTCACTTGAACTGCTGAATCCGGGTGTACAGCTTAACTATGCTAACGGCTCATTTCGGTTAAACGGGGGGTATAACTTTACACGAACCGCCCGCTCATTCGAAACTGAGTTTTGGGCGGATGAATATGAGGGAAATTTTCATAATGCAGATCTCTTCGGCAACTACCGAATAGGTGAAAACCTGCAACTGTTAGCCGGTTTTAATTATCAGGATTTTTCCATTCCGGGCGGTGAAGAAATTGCAGAACGGGATGCCCGTATTTTGAGTCCATATTCAACACTCTACCTGAAAGGTCTTGGCGGATTTAGTGCAGAACTCGGCTACCGTCTTAATAATCACTCGGAATATGGAAATAACTCCACATTCAGTTTTTCACCCGCTTTTAACATTTCTGAAAGTGTGAAAATTTATGGCTCGGTGAGCACCGGCTTCAAAGCACCAACGCTGGATGAACTCTTTGGCCCGTTTGGTGCCAATCCGGATCTTGATCCACAGAGAAGCCTGTATGTAAATACAGGAGTTGAGGTTTACATGCTCGATCAATCCCTGAAACTATCAGCCCAATACTTCAACCGCGAAATTGATGACCTGATTATTTTCTCCACACAAGGTTACATCAACCGCGATCGCCAGAACGATTACGGGCTCGAACTTTCGGCCGACTGGCTCATCGGCAACAGTGTTCAAGCCGGGTTTTGGTATAATTTGATTGATGGTGAAATCACCACATTTGATGCGGATGGCAACGAAAGAACACAAAGTAACCTCATAAGGAGGCCAAAACAGAGTACAGGCATTCATGCGGGTGTTGCAGTATCTGATCAGCTCTACATTCGTATTGATGGCGAATATAACGGGGAACGGCAGGATCTGTACTTTAACCCGGAAAATAATTTTGCGCAGGAAGATATCACCCTGGATGCCTATACTCTTGTGAATCTATACGCAGAATATAAACTGTATAACGGCCGGTTTACCGTTTTTGGAGATGTGAAAAACCTGTTCAATACCGATTTTACTGAAGTCTACGGGTTTAACACCACAGGAATTGCCATCAAAGGCGGTTTGCGATTTTCAATTTGAAAACTTCGTTGTATTCCGGTTTCGGCTGATGGCATAAAGCCGGATTCTCAAATGCAGACCTGACATCTATGCGTCATAAAACCGTATTTCACTGGAGTGGCGGCAAGGATAGTTCCATTGCGCTGTTCCAAATGCTCCGGCAGGACACATATAGTATTGAGCGATTGCTCACTACAGTGGACAAAAACAGCAGCCGTATAGCTATGCATGGAGTGCGGCAAGAATTGCTTCAACAACAGGTGCAGCGAATTGGAATACCGCTTACCATACTTGAAATGCCGTCAAAACCCGATATGGAAACGTATAACCGATTGATGCAAAAACAGATGCTTGCGTTCAGAGAGGAGGGCTTTACCCATACTGCTTTCGGCGATATTTTTCTTGAAGATTTGAAACTCTACAGGCAAAATGAGATGAAAAAAGCGGGGTTCGAATCCATATTTCCCCTCTGGAAAGGAGATACACAGCAGCTTGCAAGTCAATTTTTAAAAGATGGGTTCAAAGCAATTACGGTATGTGTTGATTCAGCCGTACTTGACCGAAAATTTACCGGAAGGAAACTCAATCAGCTTTTCTTCGACGACCTGCCCGCCGGTACAGACCCGTGTGGCGAAAATGGGGAGTTTCATACCTTTGTGTATAATGGCCCCATTTTTTCAAAAGAGGTTCTATATATAAAAGGCGAGGTATCACATAAAGTAACAACAGGCCCGGACTCTGCTGAAATGGGCTTTTGGTATTGTGATCTGTTGCCGGGTTCTTGAGTTAAACTGTTTCGTACAGTCAAATAAACTTACATGAACCGCCGATCAAACGAGAAGGGGATTTTTCGTTTGATTTTCACCTGTTTAAACTCAGGATGGTTCGGATTTATAAGAATATTGAATTCATCCCGAATGATTGAGGAAGGCACTCTCATCAAAAGCGATTTGTGATCTGCTGCCCACTCACGGCCCATTGCCCGGCAAACAGGATAACCTGAGATGTGATGCCAATTATCAGGCAGCGCATTCAGTTCAATAGTTTGGAGAGCTGTATCATCAGGAACTGAAATTTCAATCAGACTGAAATTTTGATGTAATCCCTCGCCGGATCGATGAACAAGATTTTCAAGACAGGCAAGTGCCCGCGATTCAGCCGTATAGATCACATAAACGCCTTTTGGGTTCCATCGGGCCGGGAATCCGGAACCGGCCAGAGAATCGGCCCATTTGGTGAGGGTTATCCTGTAAACAAGCATTTATGCGAGTGTACCATGTTCTATTCTCAACAGCTCCTCATAGATAAGATCGATGCCGCCGGGTGTTTGCATAAGGTGAAGAGGTTTGTGGCTGCCCAGCCCGTGCGCCGGTTTTCTGAGCCAACGATTAAAAGAAGGGATTTCTCCAAAAACTTCTTCTGCTTTTTGGTAGAGGGTTATCATTTTGAGAACTTGTTCACTGTTAAGCGCACTCAGTTTTTTATCTTCTTTTTGATAGCGTTGAATGGTTTTAAAAGAGACATCAAGCAGAGTGGATAACTCATCTTTTGATAGCCCTGAAACAACAAGAAGATCGAAAAAAGCCGATACAGATATACCATTCTGTGCTTCATTCACAAGGTTATAGCTGTTCTCCCGGGTTGCGTTGTATTTTACCGCAACTTCGTTTACTTCTGAAGAGCGGGTTGATTTCAGG
>SLJB01000077.1 GCA_007135335.1 Balneolaceae bacterium | reverse complement strand
TTTATTCGATTCTTGATACAACATTTGTTTCAAAACATGAAATAAGAAACTGGCCGGTTATCGGCATTATGGCGCGTTCACTTGGGATTTTATTCATCAAACGAGGATTAAAACGAGATGTAACCCGTGTAAACCGTGAGATATCCGAACAGCTGAATGAACACCAGGGAGTTGTACTTTTTCCTGAAGGTATGACATCGCCGGGAGATAAAATTCATAGATTCAGGCCATCATTGCTTGAACATGCTGCTTCAGAAAATGCAGAAGTTTATTACGCGGCCATTCGTTATGAAACTCCGCCTGATGATGTGCCTGCGTACAATTCCGTTTGCTGGTGGGGAAACACTCCATTGCATACGCATCTGCTGCGGGTAGGCAAAACAAGTAAAGTTGATGTTTTGGTACGGTTTGGAGCAACAACGATCCGGTCAGATGACAGAAAAGAGCTTGCACTGAAACTGCAGGAAAGTGTGGAGAAACTATTTATCCCGTTAGTGATAGATTTTGAAGAAGAATATGAGCCGGTTAAATTTTAGGATGAGAGTACATTGAAGTTCAAGACCAGGCGGTATGCATTAGCATTTATTTTGATCTATTCAGCTCTTATGCTGATGTCGATTTTTGTGCAATGGAAGTTTCCGCAGGCAGAACGGAGTAACTATTACCGAAATGAATTAGTTGTAAAATCAGGAGAAACGGATGTTAACCTGTCTTTCTACCATTTTTCTAATGATTCGACTGATGAGTCAGTAATTTTTCTCCCCGATGAGATTGCGGGAGGGAGGGAGCTGATACCGCTGGCCGAAGAGCTACAAAACTACCTGAATGTATATGTTATCAATTACCCGGACAGGGGAATGAACGGGGATAGAATCAGTTACTCTGTTGAATCAAGAGCAGAGATGTTACGCTCATTTATAAAAGATTCCGGCATTAAAAGTGCTCATCTCGCAGCCCGGGGTTACGGCGGTTTGATAGCCGTTCATTTTTTAGCTGATAATCAGAACAGCTTATCCTTAAAAAGTTTAAGCCTGTTGTCATCATACGGCCCGGTAGAATTTCATCTCTTAGGAAATGAAACCATTAACCGTTCCATGTACAACTTTCTGTATCCGGTCTCTTTTTTATTCAGATATGGAGTGCCTCATTTTGGATGGTTTCACCATCAGAATCTTCAGAATAAACACATTCGTGCATTCAGTGAAATGGAACAAGGTGAATTCAGAAAACAGGCTGAAAATATAGAATTGCCGGTTCACATTCTTCATCCGCTGAAACAACACTCAATTTCCTATCAAACATCGCTTGAGATACACAGACTTATTCCGCAAAGTACATTTGCAGTATCTGCAGCAGAGGGACAAAATTTCTTTGAGTTTCCGGTTATATGGGCTGATCAACTACAGTGGTTTTGGGGATTGGTAAACAATGGAGAAGCCAAAACCAGGGCAGAGGCTCCTGCTGATCGCGTACAATTTTCTCATGAACCCTTTCATGCAGATTCTGTTGATTCGTACACGGGTTGGGCACTTGCACTGATTATTGTGATTATTATTATCCTTTCATTTGTGAATGAAGATCTGACGAGTATCAGTGCGGGATTGCTGGTTGCCGGTGGGGTTCTTGATCTGCATTTTGCAATTGTTGCCTGTTTTATTGGCATTCTGTGCACCGATTCTTTTGCTTACTATCTGGGAAGCAGGGTTGGCCGCCCGATTTTCCAAAAAAAACCGTTTAAATGGTTAATTGATGAAAGTGACATCATCCGGGTTGAAAACCTTCTCAAAATGCATGGCATGAAACTGATATTTTTAACCAGGTTTCTGCCGGGTACAAGGCTCCCGACACATATTGCTGCGGGTATGCTTAGAACAGATGTTAAGAAGTTTCTGATTTATTTTGTGCTGGCCATCATGGTATGGGCACCGTTAATAGTAAGCTTATCTGCTTTTTTGGGCCGCCCGATGTTGCAGTATTTATCAACCTATCAGGATTATGCACTTATTATTATTCCGGCAATTATCCTGATTCTTTATTCACTGCTGAAATTAATTCTTCCGCTGGCTACAATTACAGGCAGAAGACGCCTGATTGTTAAATTGGGCAGGTTTAAAGAGAGATTATTTGGTTGAGCAGGAAAGGGAGAAGAAAGGGCAAAAAAGCAGGTTAATTTCATAACCTGCTTAGATTTATTTTGAAATTCTAATTGATTGGAATTCTGACACCGGCTGAAAGTGCCAGCTGATCAAATCCGCTTAAGAAAATTCTTGGTTCAGCATAAAGTGCAACAGAACCGAGATTATATTCCAGTCCGGCACCAAGACCCAGCCCAAGTTCGGTATCCGAAAAATCTTCCGAGAAACCCGCTATGCTGAAGCTGCTCTTTATATAGTGAATCCCTAACGTGCCGATTCCGTAAAGAGTCAGATCATTTTCATTGTAAAATATGTAGTGATAATTAAAATTCACTTCCAATGCAGTAGTGGAGATTTCCTCACCAAAGAAGTTCTCATTGCCAATTAAATAATAGACAATGTCTGCACCAAGTCTCATATTTTCATTCAAGCCATATGTGCCACTAAGCTGAATACCTATCTCTTCGATATCAAATCCATAAGAGATACCTCCTCCAACAGAAATTCCCTGTGCATGCACATTGCTGCTGATTCCCACTGAAATCATTGCAACTGCAAAGATGTAAGTTAGTTTTTTCATACCGATAGTCTTATTTGGTTTAAATTTATGGTTACGATATTTTGTATTGAATGCATTCAGTACATTTACCGGCTCCGGCTATTATATGTAATTCTGTTTTAAATAAAAATCTATTAAATGAGCGGTACCGAGGATTCAGGCGTAGAACATGAAATAAGGGAAAATGCTTCTCAAAGCAGTTTAGAGGATGATAAACTGGTACTGGCAGCGGTAAAGGGAGATCAGAACGCGTTTAAATCCATCATGGAAAAGTATCAGAAGCCACTCTACTTCCATGTTCTCAAAATGGTTAAAAATCATGAACAGGTTGAAGATCTTGTTCAGGAAGCGTTTATGAAAGCTTTTAACAATTTGCATTCATACAACACAAGCTACGCATTTTCCACCTGGCTCTATCGTATTACAACCAATCATACCATCGATTATCTCAGAAAGAGAAAGCTGGAAACTACTTCTATTCACAATCCCTATAAAACAAGTGATGGTGAGGTGGAAATACAGCTGCCTGATACTCACGAGACGGACCGGAATATCATTAAAAGAGAGAGGAGGGAGATTATTCACAGTGCAATCAAAAATCTGCCTGACAAATACAGGGAAGTGATAGTAATGAGGCATCTTGAAGAGCTGAGTTACCAGGAAATTTCTGAACATTTAGACCTTCCACTTGGAACAGTGAAGGCTCATATCTTCAGAGCCAGGGAGATGCTTTACAAAGCATTAAAGGATAAAAAAGAGAAGTTCTGACAATATATAGGTAGTCTACTGCGGCAATGATGCTTTCAAATGTTCAATTTTTTGCTGTCGTTCGCTCTCAGGTCCCTCGATCTCTATCAACATTTCAAGCGCCTCTGAGTAAAGTTCATCTGCGCGAACATAATTGCCGGTTTTTTGCATGAATGTAGCATATTCACGGATGCCCAGGGCTTTTTCAAGTGAAATTTCCCGGTGGATTTCCTGCAGGTTTTGGAAACCCTTCAATATGTAATCCTCTGCATGTTCCGGTTCGTTTAATGCAAGATAAGACATACCGATGGCCATTTTAGTCCGTGCCGTAAAAGAGTGATTTTCTGAGAGGCGTTCCAAAAATACAGTATAGGCTTCCCGCAATATTTCGCCGGCTTCTGTTGCCCGGCTTGTATGCAGATAAAGTTCTCCCAGTGAAAATTTGCTGATCGCTGTATTAATATTGTCATCGCCCAGTACTGCTGTCCGAATACTGAGTGCATTTTGAATGGTTTCCTCAGCATCCGCATAAAGCCCCTGCTCCATTTGCGATATCCCCAGATTATTCATGGTAAGTGCTGTTTTTGGATGCATGTTCCCCAGCAGCTGTGTACGCATATTGAGCGATTCCCTGAACAGAGATTCAGCTTCTTTAAACCGGCCAATCATTAGCAATGCAGCGCCCAGATTGTTCATACTCATGGCAAGATCCGGGTGTATCGGGCCAATCAGTTCTCTTCGAAGTTCGAGTACATCCCGGAAAATCTTCTCTGATTCCGTGTAATTACCTTTGTTCAGCAACGTTACACCAAGGCTGCTCATACTTGCAATCGTGTTCTGATGATTTTGCCCGAACGTACGATGTCTTAGTTCATAACTGCGCCTGTACAGCTCCTCAGCTTCGTTATAATTACCCATTCGGCGAAGAATATAGGCAAGGTTAAATTGTGTTTCCGAAAGTGTGCCAGGGTATTGTGAACCACTCTCCATTTGAATGTTTAATGCCAGCCTGAGCAGAGAGTCGGCCATACTAAAGTTGCCAAGATCACTGTAGAGCAAGCCAAGTTCATTATAGATGTCAATGGTTTCATTATGGTGATGCCCCAAAACTTCTTTACGGATTTCAAGCGCATGATGGAGCAACTCTTCAGAGCGTTCGTACTGACCAATTTTGCGGTAAATTTGTCCGGTTACTTCAAACATTTGCGCCTGCACTTCCGGCTGCCCCTCCAGCAGCTGTATGCGCTCTTCGCCTTGTTCAAGGAGTTGCCAGGCTGTTAAGTTTTCACCCTGGAATTGGGTAGGATCATTTGCCTCGAACAGATCCATCAAGAATGATGTAACCTGTGCGGCTTTCAAGGCTTCTTTTTGAGCCTCATTTCTCTGTTCTGTGATAGATAAATTGTAGAATATAAAAAACGAGATAAGTGTAGCTACAAAAATGGATACGGTGGCCACCGGCAGCTGATTGCGTTTAATAAACTTAAGAGTTCTGTAAGAAAAGTTTTGTCTTTTAGAGCGAATTGGCAAACCATCTAAATACCGTTCTATTTCTTCTTTAAATTCAACCACAGACTGAAAACGCTTTGCAGGATCATTTTGAAGTGCATTCATTACTATGGTATCTAAATCACCTTTCAGGTCGCTGATCAGTTTTTCAGGTCCCGTATTGCGGTTTGCAGAAACCTTCTTCCTGCGTAAGTGTGAAAGGCCATTCACCTTCTGAGAGGGCTTCAATGCTTGTTGATCAAGAATTACCCGTTCTGTTTCAATAAGAGATTTATTCTTAAATGAAAATGTTGTGCAGCCTGTAAGCAGATTATAGAGCACCAAGCCAAGCTGAAAAATATCACTGGTAGTGTTCATTGGTTTGCCGGAAACCTGTTCGGGACTGGCGTACTCGGGCGTCATCAGTCTGATCCCGGTTTGCGATATGGTTATCGGGTGCTGAAAATTATCATCAAGTAATTTTGCAATTCCAAAATCGAGCAGTTTAACAAAACCGTTTTTGGTTACCAGAATATTTCCGGGTTTTAAATCGCGATGAATTACTAGATTCTGATGAGCATAGGAGAGAGCATCACAAATTTGAAAAAACAGATTGAGGCGTTCGTTCAGATCTAACTTATTATCGTCACAGTAACGATTTATCGGTTTTCCTTCTACATATTCCATAACAAAATATGGACGTCCATCACAGGTAATTCCTCCGTCCAGAAGGTGTGTAATATTTGGATGGTTCAGCTGAGCAAGTATCTGGCGCTCTGATTCAAAACGTGCCAGGATATCATCAGTGTCCAGCCCGCGACGAAGTATTTTAACGGCCACTCGATTTGTAAAAGCCTCATCATTCCGCTCGGCTAAATAGACAGAACCCATGCCTCCGCGGCCAATTTTTCGAATAAGCTTGTAATTATTTACATTTCCGGAATGGGGCGGGAGATCACTCAGCTCTTCGAATGCCGGTTTTATAAGACTGTTAGTGAGTGAGTCGAAAAAATGAATGGAGGATTCATCTGCATGCAAAAGGTCCAGAAGCTCTTTTTTCATTTGCGGATCAGAGCAGTTTTCTTCGGCAAAAAGAATCTGTTCAGAGGGTGAAAGTTCTTGAGCTAATCCATAAAGATTACGAAGAGTGAGCCAATATGTATTATGGTCTGTTCCCATCAAAAGCCAACCCATTTTGGCATTAGAAATTCTTGTGATTATACAACTTCAGAATATCACAACGAAATAGAAAATGGTGTTAATTTGTTTTTTGAATCTCTTTGTACAACCAGGAACGGGCCATATTCCAGTCTCTTTTTACCGTTGCCGGTGACAGAGAAAGTATGGATGCGGTTTCTTCAATAGTAAACCCGCAAAAAAAGCGAAGTTCGATGACCTTGCTTTGGCGTTCAGAAAGTTTTTCCAGCCTGCTGAGAGCCTCATCCAGATCAATCACTTCATCGGCCTGTTTATTGTCGCGAATGAGCTGTTCTTTAAACTGCACATGTTTTTCATCACCACCGCGCTTTTTCGCTCTGTGCATTTTGGCATGATCCACAAGGATACATCGCATAGCTTTTGCTGCTACAGAGTAGAAATGGCTTCTGGTTTCCCAATTCTGATGAGAATGATCTACCATTTTTATATATGCTTCATGTACAAGAGCGGTAGTATTGAGAGTTTCTGCGGAACTGAATTTCTTTCGCTGGATTTTTGCCAGCACATGCAGTTCATCGTAGATAAATGGGATCAGATCATCTGACCGAACTTTTCCTTCAGAAAAATCTTGCAAAATACGGGTGAAGTCTTCCTCAATATTCATTTATGGTAAACTTATTTATAAAACTGATATTTTTTTTTATACTACGTGAGCTGTTATTGCGAAAGTTTTCGTGTTAGTTAATAGTATCCATCAAACTAACTGATGTGAATCTACAAAACGGTCATAAGCACCATAATATAAAACAGAAGTATAATAATTAAGTAACTAAGGAAGATTTATGAAAAAATTATCAATCATAGCGTTTACATTACTGTTTGCAGTTGGAATATCAGGTACCACAGTAGCTCAACAGGTTGTTAATCAAGGTGATATTACCGCTGGTGGTGGTCTTACATTTACAACAGGCGTTGGCAGTGGCGGCGGTGGTGAAATTGGTGTCAACGTGAATGGTTACTACTCAATCACAGATGAGATCAGAGCTGGTGCAGGGCTGTCGCTCTTTTTTGGTGACTTTTCACCAACTCAGTTTAATATTGATGGACATTACATCTTCAAAAATGAAGATGGATTGGTACTTTACGGATTAGCGGGTATCGGATTCTGGTCATGGTCATTTGATCTGGGCCCCTTTGGTTCGCAATCTGTATCCACATCCGGGTTAAACCTGGGTGCCGGTGTAGAGTATGACATGGGTGGCTTTTATCTCTTTGGTGAGCCAAAACTTACTACTATTGGCGGCACTCCGATTAACATAACCGGCGGTGTTCGACTCAGATTTTAATTGATAAAGCTAAGCAGACAACAAAGCCGATTATGAATAATAATCGGCTTTTTTTTTGGTGTTATATGGTGAGATAGATTAAAATCACGTATGTTTTCTATATGAGGTATTAATAAAACAGCTGAATCCTATGAAGTTCACTTCAATCAATTATCTTTTTCCAATAGCTGCTGCTTTACTTCTTATTATTCTTACAGCATGTTCAAATGACTCGACCTCTCCGGAGCTTACAGAACCGCCGGCACTTCCAACAGATCTGACACCCGTAGTTATTGAAACTCAATATTTTGCAGTACAGGATATTTCAGATGAAGATCAGTACAGTAACTTTAAAAAAGTTCAGCAAACGGCACTTTTTGGAAGTACTATTTTACAGAGTGAAGGTGCTATCAGCTTATTGAATTCATTTCTTGCCCTTGCACCGCTACTCAATGTTAAACCTGAGCTGATAGACAATTCCTGGGTATGGACATTTAACCTGTCCGGATTTCTAAAAGAAGCCGATGTGATATACCAAACATCCGCTAACCCGCCCTCAGTTACCATTACTGCAACTCCATCAGGTAACAATATAGAGTGGGAAGTAAAATTTACCGGCTTACTGGGTGAAGTAAACGTGCAGGATTTTGTATTCATCACCGGAACTACAGCCAATGATTTCAGCAGCGGTGAATGGAGATTTTTTGATCCCGAAGGCATTACTGCCGCAACCGCTGTTTATAACTGGCAGATAGAAAACGAAACTACAAAAAATGCTCAATTTGTAATCACTTCATTTGGGGATTTTTCCGACATATCCATTGACTACAAACGCAGCGGACCGGAATTCAGTTTAAATTTTGAGCCTTCTACAGGCAATTATGCACGAATTTTCTGGAACATTGAAACCCATTCCGGCTGGTACGAAGATTATCAGACTTCGCGAATGTGCTACACAAATTTCGTGAATAGTGAGTGCTCTTG
>SLJB01000304.1 GCA_007135335.1 Balneolaceae bacterium | reverse complement strand
TCTGGCTAAAATGCTCCTGAACCCCGGTAATTTTCTAATTTTTGATGAGCCTACCAACCACCTTGACATGCAATCCAAGAGTATTTTACAGCAGGCTTTGCAGCAGTTTGAGGGTACATTGATGATTGTATCTCACGACAGGGATTTCCTCGACCCGGTGGTTAGCAAAACCCTCGAAATACAGCCCGGACAACTTAAAACCTGGCTTGGAAACGTAAGTTACTATCTGACAAAAAAAGCCGGTGACGATGAAATTAAAGACGCTTCAAAGTCGGATGAAAAGCAATCGGATGGAATCAGTCGAAAAGAGCAGCGCCGAATGGAAGCAGAAAAACGTAATGCGCTTTCAAAGAAGATAAAACCACTGCAGAAGCGCCTGGAAGAAACTGAGCGACAGATTGAAAAATTTGAAGAGAGAAAGGCTGAAATCGAAACTGAAATGGCCGATAGCTCTTTCTATGACAATCCTGATACTGTTAAAGAGACCTCAATCGAGTACGAAATCATCAAAAAAGATCTTGGCGAACTGTTGAACAAGTGGGAAGAGATTGCCGGCCGGATAGAATTCATCGAAAGTGAGTACGAATCTGCGTAGTTCTGATATCAGTTGTTAGCTGCCACCTTATCTCCAGTTACTACACAAAGTAGAAATGGAATTTCTAAGGACTAAAGCACTCTCGAAATATTGAAGGGTAAAGGAAGTACGAACGAGATGCATGGATAAGTCAGCAGAACCAGGATTCTTGCGTTAATTGTGAGCTACTGAAAGATTTATAACAGCGGACTGTCCGGAATAAGAGCGCGAAGCAGATAATCTCTCCACTCACTGTTATCACGATCATACACACCAAAACCGGCACCAAATTCCCAGTAAGCCCAGCTATAATTTCGTATTTCAGATGATTCACGAATATATGAGGTCCATCGCTCGCGTGAATTATCATCAGCCGGATAAAACACACCAAACTCACCTACGTGTATTGGCCTGTTGTAGGTTTCTGCCCACCCTTCAGCGACACCAAAGATTTGATCAACGGCAGCTTTTTCAGCGTCAGTACCATCCCATGTTGTGCCAATCCAACCCCTGGCGTCTTGACCAACCCAGTCTGCTCCCTGATGTGTAAAGTGAAAAGGCTCATAGCTATGAACTGAAACAATAAGTTGCCGGTCATCCTCCGGTAATCTAAGATATCTAATCTGCTCAAACCCACCCCAGTTAGCAGTACCGGCAACAACCACTCTTTTTGGATTGGTTTTGCGAATTACATCCAGTGCTTCTGCGAAGAAGGTATTCCATAAGTCCGGGGTCAGGTTGTCATGTGGTTCGTTCAACACCTCAAATACCAGTTCTTCCGGGTAATGCTTGTAGTGCTCTGCAATCTGATCCCAAAGGCTTAAAAATCGTTGTCTGTGCGGCTGTGGTTGTTGCATCAATTCATTGTAGTGATGAATGTTGATCATCACTGCCAGGCCACGGTCTAACGACCAGCCCGCTACTTCGTCCACCCTGTCAAAAAAAGCCTGATCAATGGTGTAGGGACTATTTGTCAGAGCATGTGCATTCCATCGTATGGGTATCCGCACCGATTCAAAACCGGCATCTTTAATCAATTGAATAAATTCTTCCTCTATTACCATACCCCATTCGCCCTCATTTGGTGCTTCAAGTGCATTTCCAAGGTTAATTCCTTTCCCAAGTATCCTGTTTATTTCAAATGCATTGCGAAAATGGTGTTGATCGGCCGGTTCAGATGGTGGATGCAGATCAATTATATTTTCTACAGCATCTGATGAACAAGAAAAAACAACACTGGTAACAAACAGAGTGGATAGTATAAAATAGCAATACGCAGATTTGAATTTCATAAGATTAGATTGGTGTGGCAACTTACATCATTCCCGAATGTTTACTCAACCAACTATAAAAGTAACATTTTATAAAGAATAGAACACCCAAAGCGGACTGGGCACAACGTTTAATGATCCAAGATTGAAAACAGGGGGCAGCACAAACGGGACGTTTGTACTTTATTGTTATGCTATTTTCACAAGGCTCAAGACGAATATCTCAAGACTCCCCTCTCCTAATGAATCAAATTCAAAATCCGGTTAAACCGCGGCATCCAGTTTTCGCCGTCCCAGGAGAAGTAGATAATGCCGGCTTTCCCGATTACGTGATCATCAGGCACAAAACCCCAAAAGCGGCTGTCCTCGCTATCGTCGCGATTATCCCCCATCATAAAGTAATAATCTTTCTGGATGGTGTACCGATTGGTTTCCTCTCCGTTGATCATAAAATTATCACCGTTTCTCTGGATGCTGTTGCGTTCATACCGTTCAAGAATATCCTGGTAGAGATGCCAGTTTTCAGCAGTAAGCTCAATTTCCATTCCGCTGTAAGGAATCTGAAATTCAGTCAGATGATCGTGATTTGTAAATCCTCTTGAAAAATTAAATCCGCGCCGGCCAAATCCGTCGTAATCTTCCGGAAGTACAAATTTCTCTACGCTTACAATTTCTCCCCAGCTGCTCATCTCATTTGCAATCTCTCGCGTCATGTTGATAATATGAGAGTTTGTGCCACTCTGCACTATGGCCCCACCGGCTTCACGTACTTTTGCCGGGCTGAGACGAATTCGCTCCCGAACATTCACCCTGTAGTTATACATCAGGGTTTCAAACTGCCCGGATTCTTCACCATTTACATAGAGAGTTTTTGCATCGATACTCAGTACATCTCCCGGAATGCCCACTGCCCGTTTAATGTAATTTGTTTTAACAGAAACCGGTGCCACATCAATAGGATAGTTAAACACAACAATATCATCGCGCTTAATTTCAGAATAGCCGGGAATACGAAACCAGGGCAGATTTACACCCGGTGTGTAGATATCCGTAAACGGCACGGAGAGTGTCATAGGAGTACGCGGACCATATGCGAGTTTGGTAACAATAAGAAAATCGCCCGTCATTAGGGTTTTTTCCATACTTGGGGTGGGAATTCTGTAGGCGCCAAAGAAGAATGTTCGAAGGATAATGGCAGCAATGGCGGCCCATACGAGTGCATCAAGCCACTCACGTGCCCAGTGTTTTGCATTCGTTTCTTGTTTTTTTCTTCTTTCTGTACGGCGATTCCCCGACGCTTTATCGCTTGAGCTTTTTTCTTTTTTCAATGTATAAGCTTGGATTTATTAAAATCTTGGCCTGCTGACCATTTCGCGTGTAAACTCACCATCTTTATACTGAACCAAATACCATTGATCACGCTCCGGTGAGAAAAAGTAGTCTGTAAATTCTGCGGGATTTCCCTCTTCACCCATCAGTAATCGGTTCAGAGTTCGTTTAACCTGCGGCATCATATCAATATATCTGCTGGCTCCAACGTAAACCAGTCCGTTTTCAAAAGGCCCGTCTAAATCCAGAATCATCAGGGGCATTTCGCCATCAATGATAAACCAGTATTCAAACTGAATGGCTTTTCCGGGTCGGAAGTTGTTATTAATCAGATCGGCAATGGTTTGCGTTGGGCTGCCAAAAACTGCCTGCAGTCTTGAACGGAGTTCAATAGTCGGTATCCGGTCAATCGTGGTTGGATTATACAACCCCTGGCCGGTCCAGCTGATTTCAGCAAAACGCTGCTGAAACTGTGCTCGTTCGTTGTACTCTACTTTTCGAATTTCGGGTTCTTCGAATTGAGCAAATGCTGCAGTCGTTAAGAGCAGTAAAAATAGAAGCGTGAATCCTGTTTTTTTCATCTGATACAAATACTCTGTTTAGTTTCTAATCTTCATCATCCATTGAGAGAACAGCCAGAAATGCTTCCTGTGGAATTTCAACAGTTCCAACCTGTTTCATTCGTTTTTTACCCTCTTTCTGCTTCTCAATAAGTTTCCGTTTCCGGCTGATGTCGCCGCCATAACATTTTGCGGTTACATCTTTTCGCAAAGCTCGTATCGTGTCGCGGGCAATTACCCGGTTACCGATAGCAGCCTGTACTGCTACTTCGAACTGCTGCCGCGGGATAAGTTCCTTCAGCTTGGCACAAATTTTGCGCCCCTGGTAGTATGCTTTATCCCGGTGTGTAATGCTTGAAAGTGCATCAACAGGTTCAGCGTTCAATAGAATATCTAAACGCACCAGATGTCCTTTTCTGTTTTCAATAAATTCATAATCGAGTGAGGCATAACCGCGAGTGCCGCTTTTCAGCTTATCATAGAAATCAAAAACCACTTCTGCCATGGGAAGTTCATAGGTAATCTCAACACGATTATTTTGCATAAAATGCTGATTTACATAAACTCCACGCCGCTCCTGGCATAACGACATAATGGGGCCTATGTATGCGGCCGGTGTAATTATGCTCGCTTTAATAAAGGGCTCCCAAACAGCTTCAATATCTCCCGAATCGGGCATTTCACTGGGATTGTCTACTTTAATTCTTTTTTTATCGGTCGTATCAATTTCGTACCGCACGTTTGGAACGGTTGTAATAATATCAATATTAAATTCCCGGTCAAGACGCTCCTGAATAATTTCCATGTGCAGGAGGCCCAGGAAACCGGCACGAAATCCAAACCCAAGCGCCTTCGAAGTTTCGGGCTGATAGGTAAGCGAGGCATCATTGAGCTGCAGTTTTTCAAGTGCCGTGCGAAGATCTTCGAAATCTTCTGATTGCGTGGGAAAAATTCCGCTGAAAACCATTGGCTTCACATCCTTGTAACCCTCAACCGCTTTATCAGCTTTTTTCTTCTGATGGGTTATAGTATCACCTACTTTTGCATCCTGAAGAGATTTCACACTCCCGATTACATAACCCACTTCACCGGCTTTCAGCTCTTGAGTTGGCTGCATTTTCATCTGCAGATATCCAATTTCCTCTGCTGAGTACTCTTTATGTGTGGCCATGAAGAGAATATCATCACCCTTTCTCAATATACCTTCCATCACACGCACATAAGCAATAGAACCGCGATAGGTATTAAAAATTGAGTCGAAAATGAGTGCTTTTAATGGCTTGTCATATCTTTGTTCAGGGCCCGGTACTTTATCAATAATGGCCTCGAGGAGCTCATCAACACCTTCGCCGGTTTTACCCGAAACATGTAAAATTTCATCTGCACTGCACCCGATCAGGTCAATAATCTGCTGCCCAACACCATCAGGATCTGCACCCGGAAGATCTATCTTGTTTAGAACCGGGATAATTTCAAGGTTTTGCTCAATAGCCTGATACAAATTGGAGATGGTCTGTGCTTCTATTCCCTGAGCAGCATCAACAATCAGAAGCGCTCCCTCACAAGCTTTCAGTGCACGGGATACTTCGTAAGCAAAATCCACATGGCCGGGGGTATCAATAAGATTGTATATATATTTCTCTTTATTAGGACGGATATACTCCATGCGTATGGCATGGCTCTTAATAGTAATACCCCGTTCTCTCTCCAGATCCATGCTGTCAAGAATCTGTTCCTGCATCTCGCGTTCGCTGATAGCGCCGGTTCGTTCAAGTAATCTGTCGGCCAGTGTAGACTTACCGTGATCTATGTGAGCAATGATGCAAAAATTGCGGATGTTATTCATGTAAATGGGTTGTAATACTAAAATTCAGGCAACATCAAATATACAAATTCGAAACGGTCATTGCATTTAAATGTTATTTGTAAGTATAGATTCGCCATGGCTGCTTCTTATAGAAAACAGTTAATTGCAAGTACTGAGAATCCAACGTTATGCCATTCATACAGATCCGGTTTACTACTGCTTTCTCTCTGACCTGTTTTATTCCTTCTTTTGCCGCACGGTAATCATGTATTGGCACATTAATTTGCAGAGCTGATTGGCCCAAAGGCTCCTTAATGGTTGGCATATGTTTGAGCCACAACCAAAAAATTGCGGCTAAAATACAATAAATTACTCTTCTGTAGGGCTTAAAAGCTCTACATGAAGTCGAAACTTCTGCCCTTCAATCATCATTTCGTCATAGATTTCACGAATCAGATCAAAAACGACATCCGTTTCGCCAATTACGGTTGTAGATAAATAATTTACATCTACTTCCACATCATGCTGGGCTACAAATTCGATGATATCCTGTACCTGTTCTTTTGGATGATCGGTATAAAGGGGTATGTATGTCACCTGAGCTATTGTTTTCATCTTAATTTTTTCTTTTTGCTCTTTATTTTAGTGTTATTCTATCAGTGGAACAATTTATGCCTATTCAGATTAAAAAGTGTCGCCATGACAAATTAATCCAAAACATTATTGATATGAAACTTCTACAAACATTACTTTTGATTCTTCTTGGAACAATGGTAGCCGTTAGCTGCAGCGATAACGCATCCAGCGATTCTGAGCATGGAACTATGCGTATTCTCCTAACAGATGCACCCGGCAATTATGATGCCGTTTATATTGATATCCAGGCAGTACGTATCCATCGAAGCAGCAGTGCCGAAGATGGCGAAAGCGGCTGGATTGAGATTGACACAGAGCCAATGATCGTAGACTTGCTTGAACTTACCAATGGCAAGTTTGAAGTACTCGGCGAAACCGACCTCGAACCCGGTCGATACAGCCAGCTCAGGCTGATACTCGGCGACAGAAATGAAGTGGTTATTGATGGTGAATCGCACAATTTATCCACACCGAGTGCGCAGCAATCCGGCCTTAAACTCCAGATCAATGCGGATATTGAAGGTGGTGAGATGTACACTCTCGTACTTGATTTCGATGCTTCAAGATCCATCGTAAAAGCCGGTAATTCAGGCAGATATAACTTAAAGCCTGTGATACGAACCGTACGACTTGAGCAGTCAGGTGCAATTGAGGGAGCTATAGTACCGGCAGGAATTGAGCCATGGGTCTATGCCATTGCAGGTGAAGATACTTTAGCCGGAACGCGCGCATCAGCCAATGGTGAATTCCTGATGATTGGTTTGCTCTCAGGTACCTATCAGGTATCTGTTGTACCCACCAACGATGAAAACAGTATGACTGTAATTTCAAATGTTGAGGTAAATGCGCCCAACACTACCCATGTTGGCACCATTACACTCGAATAAGTTGTAATTCAAAAAATTCACACCTTTGCAAAGCCGGTTCTGTTTTCAGGGCCGGTTTTTTTTGTGGAATGATTTTCGGCAATAAACCCGTTTACACATTCCATTGGTTTTTACTTTACTGAATTCATAACTTTATTACGTGATTTACAAAATACTTCATACAGCCCATCATTTTCACTGCCATCACAGCAGTCATGGATATTCTGCACACTAACACCTGCTTTTGCGCTTATCCACTTCCTATCTTTTCCACCATTTTTTAACAATAAATCTTTATTAATTCTATATGAGAACTCTCGACTCAACCACTTCACTTCGAATTGCCGTACAAAAAAGCGGACGGCTTACGGATAAAACACTCAATCTTCTTGAAGGCATTGGCCTGAAATTTGACGACTATAAACGAAGCTTACTTGTAAAATGCCTCA
This sequence comes from Balneolaceae bacterium, assembly GCA_007135335.1. Classification (GTDB taxonomy): domain Bacteria; phylum Bacteroidota; class Rhodothermia; order Balneolales; family Balneolaceae; genus Rhodohalobacter. The sequence goes on along the minus strand of SLJB01000304.1, from coordinate 919 downwards.
ACTTTGATGTAGAATTGCTGCTCATTCGCGATGATGATATTCCCGAATATGTTGAAGATGGTGTCTGCGATCTGGGATTTGTGGGCGCAAATGTAGTTGAAGAAGATCAGACAGATGTATCGATCCTCAGGGGACTCAACTACGGTGTATGCCGTTTGTCACTCGCAGTACCCAAAAATGGCGACATCCAACATATTGAAGATTTCAATGGAAAGAAAATTGCCACCAGTTATCCCGGTATCACCGGGCGATTTTTTGAATCGAAAGGCATTGATGTGCAGGTGCTCACACTTTCCGGTTCGGTTGAGATTGCCCCTCGCCTTGAGATTGCAGATGCCATCAGCGATCTGGTTTCAACCGGAGATACGCTTAAAGCGAACGGTCTTGTTGAAATTGCCACAATTTTCGAATCAGAAACACAGCTTATCAAAACCAATAAGCCGCTTTCAAACGGAAAAGCAGAACTGATTGGAAAAATTCTGCAGCGTATTGAAGGGTATCAGAAAGCAGCTAAAAGCCGCTATATTATGATGAATGCCCCGCAGGAATCCGTACCTAAGATCAAAGAAATAATTCCCTCTCTGAAAAGCCCAACCGTTATGCCGCTTGCTGACAATGGCATGGTAGCCATCCACACAGTAATACCTATTTCCACATTCTGGGATGTGATGGAACAGCTGGAAGAAGCAGGCGCAACAGGTATTGTGATGCTGCCAATTGAATCGATGATTGTTTAACAAATAGTACTAGAGTATTAAGTATCAAATAGTAAGACTCTCTTGATACTTCATGCTCAATACTGGATACTCAAATGAAAACCTATACATATAGCTCCCTCACTCCGGATCAAATTGAAGCGCTAACCAGGCGGCCAAAAATGGATTTTACATCTGTATTTAAGCAGGTGCAGCCCATTCTG
>SLJB01000240.1 GCA_007135335.1 Balneolaceae bacterium | reverse complement strand
TAGCCGTCAAAACAATGATGGCTGTTCTGTTCTTTATCGTGATTTCAGTTAATTTCATAAAATATTACACTCAGTAAATTTCAGGCTGTAGCCACATTAGTTTAGAATGACACAGTTGGGCGTTCTGCAGCTTGAAGCCGTTCTGCTCTTTCAAGGTTACTTTCACTTCTGATCACATTGAGCTCGTCTCCGGCACTCAATGTACGCATGCCGGAAACCACAATTTCGTCACCTTCCTGCAGACCGTTAACAATCTGAATAAGCGAGCCTGAAGCTGAGCCTGTTCGCACATCTACAAGCTCCGCAACTTTACGGCCATTGCGATTAGATGACCGAAACACACTCACACCCTCTTCATCTCTTAAAACAGCTGTTCGGGGTATGATAATTACATCTGTAAGAGTGGATCGCTTAACCCTTAAATCAACTACCATATCCGGTTTGATTCGCTCACCCGTATTTTCCAGTTCTATTTCTACAGTAAATGCCCTTGTATCAGGATCAATTACATTTCCCGCATAACTGATGGTGCTGCTCATGGTTTCACCATCCAGCGATCTGAATATAACTTCCACTTCAGACCCTTCACCAATCTCTCCTGCATATCTTTCGGGAATGCCGGCGAGAATGCGCACACGATCTGTATTCACAAGCCGAACTACCGGCTGACCCGGATTAAGCAATTCGCCGGTTCGAATCATTCTTTCTTCTACACGTCCTGTAAATGGTGCTGAAATTTGTGAATCCTGAAGCATTTTTTCAGCTTGATTTAACTGTGCTCTCGCCTGATCGCGCTGAGCCCGTGCACTTCTGAAATCCTGAGTACTGATTATGGAATCAGCATAGAGTGTTTCAAGCCTGTTAAAGGTATCTTCAGCCAGTTCAAATCCTGTTTTTGCTGCATTATATTGCGACTGAATAACACGATCGTCAAGTCGGGCAATGATGCCGCCTCGCTGCACTCTGCTGCCCCGGTCTGTTATGGAGAGAATACGTCCAGATGTTTCTGCAGAAATTACAGCATCATCAATCGCTTCTACGGTTCCGGTTAGCCTGATAAAATCTTCAAATTCGCCCTGCACAATGGTAACCGTTTCAACCGGCATCAACCGTACCCCGCCATTATTGCTACCTTCTTCTGCCGGCTCCTCGCCATTGCACGATATCATCACTACAGACAGTAGAAGAGCAATTCGTAGTATATTTCCTGTTTTCAGCATTTCTATGTTTCTTTTATTATTTAAAAAATGATTTAATCGTTTAGTATGGGTTTGCCAATGGCTTTTTCGTACTTACTGAGTGCAACCAGATAGTCGTAAACCGCCGAGAGATAGTTTACTCTGCTTTGGTCAAGCAGAGAAGATGCCTGCCGCTCTTGTAAAGGCGTACCGGCACCTTCCTGCAGCCTTGAGAGTGCAAACTCGTAGTTAAGCTCCGCCTGTTCAATGTTGCGCTGCTGGCTGTGAATTCTGCGCAGGGAATTCTCAAGATTTCGTACAGCCTGATCAATTTCCAGATAGACGGCATTTTTTTGAAATTCCCTGTCAATTTCTGCCTGCCTGATGGAGATTTTATTTTGCTCAACCCTCATTCTGGTTTGAAAGCCATTGAAAATTGACCAGTTGAACTGAATTCCGACCGCAACAGCGGGATTCCAGTATGAGTTATCAAAAAACCTTCGCGATTCGGATGTAAATGCAAAATCCTGCCCTTCAATGGGCCTAATGGCCGTTCGGTTTGATGGTACCTGACCAATGTATGCAGCGTTTGCAAAAGCACTTACTGTGGGAAGATAGCCCGAGCGTGTAATGTCTCGCTCCACATTCAGCAGCTCAATTAAGCCCTCTGTCTGCCGAAGGTCCGGGCGCTGCTGAACAGCAGCTTCATAAGCAATTTCTGTATCGAACGTATCCGGGTGCATAGTTTCATCATACATCAGAACCCCCCGCAGATTTACTTTCGTTCTGGTGGGTATGCCCAATTGAAGGGCAAGATTTTTAACAGCCAGTTCAGATTGATTTTCAACCTCCATAAGGCTCGTCTCAAGGTTTACCAGTTCCACTTCTGCACTAATCCTGTCATATCTTGACAACATCCCTGCCTGTACAGCTTTAGCTGTTTCATTTACGGTTTCTCGTAGCCGCTCAACACTTGAACGCAGAACATCTACCTGCTCTTTAGCCAATAAAGCTGTGTAAAAAGATGTCTTGATTTCATCAGCCACTGTTTGCTGATCGAGTTTAATCTGTTCTTCATTCAGATCGCGAACCTGACGCGCGCCACGGATAGCAGCAAATGCAGCCCCGTTATAAAGTGTTTGATTTAATGAGAGCCCAAACTGAAACTGATTTTCCACCGCAAACGGATTTCCGCCATCAAGGCCGGGCGGACTTATACCTGCCTCTTCATAACCGCTTTGCTGCCTGTCAATAAATTCATCAAGCGGAATAGGTGCTGTATTCGGATCACCATCTGTTCTTGCTGCTTCGTTATAAGCCAGCCATTCAAGTGCACCAAGCGTTTGAAACAGCCCGCCCGCATCAGAACCGGCAAACGGATTTGGAGTCTGCAGGTTTCGCGTGTAATTACCGGAGGCATTTAACTGAGGATAAACAGAGCCCCAAGCTTCCCTTATCTGCGCTTCTGCATTTTCAATATCCAGCAGGCCCCGTCGAATCATGTAATTGTTCACCAGGGCTATTTGCAGGGCTTCATCAATAGTAATTGTAATTTCTTCAGCGTTAACATTTTGCACCGCGGCACCCGTCTGGCCATAGATTTGCGGCATATCCACCACTAAAAAAACCATCCCTAAAAGTGGCAGAATAGCTTTGATTTTTTTCATAAATAAATAATGACTCTGAATTTTATTTTTTTGAATCAACTGAGTAATACGGTTGTATAGTTTGATAGTTTCACTCAATTATTTGACTGATGGTCATTTTTCATTCCAGTACCCAAAAGATGAATCAAGCCATGAATGAGTGATTTCAGATTGAAATCAACATCGTCCAAAATCTTGATATGATTTCTTTTCTGCTTCATAAATGCCATATTCACAACACCCTTTGATGCTCCCCAGATAATTATTGCAAGTTCACGGGGTTCGAAAATGTTTTTTATAGAACCGTCTTGCATGCCTATCTGTAATGCACGTACAATGTATGTCATTGCTTCTTTTGCGCTTTTTTCGCAGCGTAATACTGTCTCACTGTTCGCAATGGTATCATCGTTCAAAATGGTTTCATAGTAGTTGAATGCATGGAAATAGACCGGGTTTCTCTGTACGAAGTTCAGGTAGGTATCACCAATTTTTTCAACCAATATCATGCCCGGCACCTCTTCAAGAAGCACTTTACTCATTTCGATATTCAGTAAACTCGAACCACGTTCACAAATTCCAAGGTAAATCGCTGATTTACTTTTAAAGTGTAGATATAGAGTTCCTTTTCCCACTTCGGCTTTATCAGCAATTTCTTCCATTGTGGCGCTTTCGAAACCACGTTCAAGAATAATTAACTCAGCTACGTCAAGAATATGCTCCTTTCTGGCTATACGCTCTCGTTCTTTACGGCTCAGTTTTTGCATGTTTATGACTAATGTTCAAATTTTGAATAATAGTCATAAAATTAAAAAAATCAGGATTCCGTTCCTATCTTTTAGATATTTATTTACACGAACCCCAAACCAACTATGAGCCACAAATCCATAAGGCAAGCATGCAATCAGAGAAGTATAAATACACTCATTTTAGTCTTTTTATGAAAACTTAAAACTGAAAGATGATCTTTGATGAAATCTCTCTAATTTCCGCCCTTCATAAAAGCTCATGATCCAGGAAAAAAAACAACTGATTGCCGACCTCTCCCTATTGGGGATAGCTGTTGTATGGGCTTTAAACTTTACGGTTATTAAAGCAAGTCTTAACGAGATAGACCCATACTCGTTTAATGCATTGCGATTTATTCTGGCATCTGCTTTTATATGGATGGTAGTTGCTAAGAGAAAAGCCTGGTTTAAGATTCACAAAAGTGACTGGAAATTACTCATTCCACTTGGTTTGCTGGGTAATCTGCTCTATCAATGGCTTTTTATTATTGGCATAGATTACACATTTGCGGCAAATGCTGCCGTTTTGTTGGGTACAATCCCTATTTGGGTAGCGCTGCTTTCACATGTTTTGTCAATTGAGTTATTAAATCGGCTCAAGGGTCTTGGGGTTGCCCTTGCTTTTGCTGGAGTTGCAAGTATTATGTTTTTTGGCAAAAATCCAATTTCGTTCGGCTCAGAAACATTTTTGGGTGATGTTCTTATTCTCTTAGCTGCTGTGGTATGGGCTCTTTTTACAATTTATTCTAAAAACTTCCTTTCCCGGTATTCACCTCTTCAATTTTCAGCATTTATGACCACCACCGGCGCTATCACACTAATTATTATTGCCATTCCATATTCCGGAGAAACCGACTGGCAAAATGTATCAGCGGCAGCATGGGCGGGGGTTGTTTACAGTGGATTGCTGGCCATTGGAGTGGCGTACATCATTTGGAATAACGGTATTATGAATGTGGGTGCTGTACGGACAGCAACCTATCAAAACCTTGTACCTGTTCTGGGATTGATATTTGGAATCGTGCTGCTTGGAGAAAGTCTGCAGCCTTTGCAGTACGTTGGTTCTGCTGTTGTAATTTTTGGTATTATTCTTACCCGGTACGGCAAATCTTAGAAAGCAATCTCCATCAAATGCTTCCATCTTTTTAGATTCAGCAGTGCAGAATCAGATGATATTTTTTCACTCCACTAGCATGAGAGGAAATTAATTAAATACGAGTACCGCCACTCAACAGGTAGAGAATGGCCATTCGCACAGCCAGCCCGTTCGTAACCTGATTGAGAATGTGCGCCCGGCTGCTATCTGCTACATCACTTTCCAATTCTACACCCCGGTTTATGGGGCCGGGATGCATAATGATGAAATCAGGGTATTTTTCGAGGTGGGTCATTTTGATGCCAAACAGTTCATGATATTCCCGAAGGCTGGGAAACAGATCTGTAGTTCCGCCAATTCTTTCCATCTGTATTCGCAGTGCCATGGCTACATCACACCAGGCCAGTGTTTCATCGAGGTTATAAGAAACGTGTGCTCCAAGTGTATCAACAAAGGCCGGCATCAACGACTTTGGACCACAAATGGTAACTTCAGCTCCAAGTTTTTTGAGCCCCGTAATGTTTGATCGAACCACCCTGCTATGGCTTATATCCCCGATGATGGCTACTTTTTTGCCTTGTAAATCGGGATGGATCTGGCGCATAGTAAACATATCGAGCAATGCCTGCGTTGGGTGTTCGTGGGCACCATCTCCCGCGTTAATGATGGATGCATCCACACATCGGGTAAGGAAATGCGGTACACCCGGACTTTCATGCCGCACTACAACCATATCAATTTTCATGGAACTGATATTACGGATAGTATCCTTTAACGATTCACCTTTCCGCGTGCTTGATGTACTTGCCGAAAAGTTAACAACATCAGCTCCCATCCGTTTTTGGGCAAGCTCAAACGAGAGGCGTGTACGGGTGCTGTTTTCGTAAAAAAGGTTTACGATGGTCTTGTCGCGCAATGTCGGCACTTTTGGAACAGGACGTTCCAGAACTTCACGAAATGTTTTTGCCTGATCAAGCACATACAGAATCTCTTCAGCTGAATAATTGTACAGCCCAAGCAAGTGTTTCTGCTTAAATTCAAAATCTTCTGAAGGACTGATATCACCCATTATTCACTCCTCCCTTTAATTACGTAAACTGCATCTTCCCCATCCAGCTCTTTTACCTTCACAAGTACTTCCTCTTCAGCATGGGTAGGTATAAACTGGCCAACATAATCGGCACTGATTGGAAGTTCTCGGTGGCCACGATCAATCATACAGCAAAACCGAATGTTTCGGGGGCGGCCATACGCCATCAATGCATCCATTGCAGAGCGAACTGTTCTCCCTGTGTAGAGTACATCATCGACGAGTATTACATCCCTGTCATAAAGGTCGAATGGGATTTCGGTTACTTTAACTTCCGGCATCTTCAGTTTGGTGCGGAAATCATCCCGGTAAAATGTAACATCTAACACACCAAAATCGAGGCGGACTTGCATCTTCTCTTCAATGACATTAACAATTCGCCGACCCATGTAAACACCACGTGTCTGCATGCCAATGATTACCGGTTCTGACGGATCTTCATACGGTTCAAGGAACTGATGAGCGAATCGCAGATAGGTGCGAATCAGATCCTCTTCCGTCATAATTTTGGCTTGTTCCAAAAAGTACCTCAGGGTGATTTTTATTTCTAAAATTAGGGATTGAGGTGGTGTAAAACAATTGAAAGAAACTGATTTGCAAGATTACCCGCTTGAACGGGCAATCACACTGTTTAAAAGATTTCTTCTTACTTTGCACAATACGAACTAACGTGAATATGTATTCCGATCATCGACGAAAGCTGATACTTCTTATCATTCTGATTCTCATCTCGCTGAATCTTCGGCCTGCAATAACGGGTGTGGGTCCTCTGATCGGTGAAATTCGTCTGGATACCGGGTTGTCCAATTCCGCTCTCGGGCTCCTTACAACCTTACCTGTTCTCGCTTTTGGGATTTTTTCAGTTTTAACCCCACTATTTACCCGCAAACTTGGAACAGAAGGTACCATGGCTTTTGCTCTGTTTTTACTAACTGCAGGCATTCTTCTCAGAGTTGTACCCTCTCATACCATTCTTTTTGTGGGTACCGGACTTCTGGGCATCGGCATAGCCCTTGGAAATGTATTGATGCCGGGCATTGTAAAGAGGGAATTTCCCGCAAGGGTTGGGATGATTACAGGAATCTACTCCGCTACTTTTGGTATTGGGGCGGCCATAGCATCCGGAGTGAGCATACCACTGGCAGAAGGCGCCGGATTTGGCTGGCGATGGGCCCTCGGTATATGGGCAGTTCTGAGCGGTATCGCATTTATTTCCTGGTTGCCGCAATTAAGATCAAATTTACCGGTGATCAGTAGAAAAGGGTTCCGTGAATCGTTAAGACAACTGGGAGGATCTAAACTGGCCTGGATGGTTGCACTGTTTATGGGGGTACAGTCACTCACTTTCTATACACTTATCACCTGGCTGCCCGAGCTGCTCATCCATCGCGGAATGAGTGCATCTGATGCCGGATGGATGCTGGCACTTATGCAGGGAGTAGGTGTAATAAGTACATTTATTATTCCAGCCTGGTGCTCAACCAGAAATAATCAGCGCTTACCGGTGATGATTCTTGTAGTACTTGAGCTGGTTAGCCTGGCCGGATTGATGATTCCCTCTCTTGCTTTTTCATGGCTTTGGGTCTCTATCATGGGATTTTGCCTTGGCGGTAGTTTCGGCCTGGCACTGCTTTTTATCATCCTCCGCACACGCGATACCAACGCTGCAAATGAACTTTCGGGGATGTCTCAATCAATAGGATACACGTTCGCAGCAACCGGTCCGGTCATTTTCGGGGCACTTTTTGACCTGTCAGGTGCCTGGCTTATGCCCATTCTTTTTCTGGTAATAATTGCTCTATTAAAAATGCTCTCCGGATGGTATGCAGGGCAGGATGTGTATGTGGAGTAGCCTCGAAACAACTTAAAGGCATAAAGGGAAATTCTCGCAACGGCGCGGAGGCGCAGAGTGGGTTTACGGGGTTTATAGAGTTAACAGATCAACACTCAGAAGGCATAGGCCTTAATTTTATGAGTAGAATACTTAATTAATACTCTTTCATTCTCGCAACGGCGCGGCGGTGCAGAGTGGATTTTGGGGTTTTATAGAGTTAACAGATCAACACTCAGAAGGCATAGGCCTTAATTTTTGGGGTATAGTTTTAAATAAAAACACTCTCATTCCCTGCGTCGTAGCGCCGTTGCGAGCCCCCCTTAAAGCCCATTCACCACTCTGCGTATTCCATTCTTCAGCAAAGCTTCATTAAAGTTAATAAGCAATCCCAGCTTTAAGTCAGTCAACTTTAAATACGTAAGAACCTGCTTATAGTGAACCATCGCTATCTGCTCGATTGATTTAATTTCAATAATCACTTTTCCTTCAATAATGAGATCTGCCCTAAAGCCAATATTCATTTTATTTTCATCCCAAATTACAGGTATCGGTTGCTGCCTTTCATAATTTACCCCCTCTTTTTCCAACTCATAGCTTAAAATTTCTTCATACACTGATTCGAATAATCCGGGCCCAAGACCCCGATGAACCTTAAATGATAGATCAAGAATTTTTTCTGATAGCTGATTCTCTGTCATAATAAGTCATTGTTTATTTATGTTAAATATCTTCAGATCATAATTTTTTTAAAGGCATACAGATCATCTCCCAATCCATTACTTCTT
>SLJB01000242.1 GCA_007135335.1 Balneolaceae bacterium | reverse complement strand
TGTGATTGAGTAATGACCGGTTCATCCGAAACTGTTTAATTCAACTTGTTTACGCTGAAATGGTTTCCAAAGCGGGAAATAGTTTCTTTTAAAGAAAATAAAAGGAGTTGTACGGATTTTGCCGTTGTTTAACTTATTGGTTGTGAAAACAAGGCCGATTTAAAATCCCCTCAAAAATTCTGGTCCAATTTTGATTATTCAATTAAGTAAATCCACTTCAGAGATAGCTGTTGATTTGTTTAAAAAAGTATCGGCTAAGTCATGGAGCACTAATTCCGGATATGTTAATTGCTTCTACGGCTTTGACTCTTGAAATTCCTTTACTATCAAAAAATCGGAAAGACTTTCGTTTTATAAAAACCGGATTTAATTGAATAAACAGTTTAAATGCCGAATATGGGCATAATAAGGGCATCATACAGACGAGTTCGCATTTGGTTGCTCGACTTTTATATTGGTCACCTCGATGCATATGCCCAAGACCGTTATTTTCTCTACTTTCGCCCAATACTATTTCGGCTTTCCTCAAGCCATTCTCACTCTATACTTTACCTTGTTATACGCATGACTCGCTGAAAAATGGCAGAGCCCGAGACGTCAACAGAGCACGCATATCAATATTCAATCTTTACCCTTGATTGAGCTTTCAATGTAGATAAAATATAGATACTGGAATTTACCGACGGAATGGCGAACTGATCATTGATTTTACAAATTTACCCGAATTGTAATCAATTTGAACATTTCAACTAATAACCGAATACCACTGATTTTTTATTGCAATCACTACATCAAAATAATATTCCATAAAATGGAATATTATTTCCCAATTTGGAAAAATCAGCTGATAGATATTCATTTAAGTTATTGTTAATATTAACTTATAAATAGTTGGCATAGTGATTGAAGTAATTAGATCAAATTCAAACTTAAAAAATTATTTGCTATGACAACTCAACATTCTTACCACATATTCCTGGTCGATGACGACCAATTTTATTTATCTATTTTTGAAAAGCGGTTGTTAAACAAGGGTTATCAGGTGATTAGCTCATTCACCAACGGTGTAGATTGCCTAAATTCGCTCGGCGAAAAACCGGATGTAATTTTTCTTGATCACAACATGGATACGTTTTCCGGCTATGAGGTGCTGAAAAAAATTAAGCGCTTCGATCCAAACATTTTCGTCGTAATGGTTTCAGGCCAGGAAGACATTAAAACAGCAGTTGATTCCCTCAAACACGGAGCTTTTGATTATATCCTGAAATCGAATGATGACGAGCAAAAAATCAATGAAGTGCTTGAAAAAATTACCATAGTAAAAGATCTGCAGGCTCGTAAAAAACCGAGCATCCTTAAATCCATCTTCAGCTTTGTTTAATCCTATGAAACAGTTTCATCTCATCATATCACTACTGATGGCCGGTTTTCTGCTGCAGTCCTGCACCGTTACAAATATGTTAACAGAGCCAGATGGTAAGGCAGACAATTCCGTCGCCGCGCTCGACAGCGTTTTTTATGATAACCCAGACTACCAATACCATATACAGGTAGATGATAAAGTAAATATTAGTGTTTGGCAGCAGGATGAGCTGAGTATCGGTTCAGTTTATGGCATCTACAATTCGAATGAAGTGTATGGTAAATGGCTGCTTGTAGATAGGAACGGCAATATCGAAGTACCTCGGCTGGGCACGATGAAAATCGAGCATATGACAGTTGTTGCGCTCAAAGATTCTCTATCTGCCCGCTTTGAGGAGTGGTTGGTGAATCCAATTGTAGATGTTAAAATCATGAATAAGGAGATCAGCGTTCTTGGTGAAGTTCGAAATCCTCAGGTTGTTACTTTAGACACAGAGCAAGCCCGTTTGCTGGATATTATTGCCAGAGCTAACGGCTTTGAGTTCTATGCTGATATCAAGCGTATCAAAGTAATGAGGCAGGTGGGACAGAATGTGCATGTAGCCAATATTAATTTGAAGCAGGGTGATGCTTACCTGAAACGAAATATTGCCCTCTATCCGGGAGACGTGGTGATCGTACCCGCAAAAAACAGTAAACGCCTCGACCGGCAGCTTTCTAATATCATACCATTTACATCAGTTGCCACGGCCGTGGCCATCCTTTTTAATGCTTTATAAAATAATAAAAAAATGGAAGAGAGTTTACGTATACTAAAACCCTATCTGAGAGGCTTACCGCTTGTAATCCTGGCAATGATAGCGGGCTATTTGATTATGTCTCAGTATCTCAATTACGTAACACCTAAATATGAGAGTGTTACCCGCCTGCGCCTGGCAGATACCGCAGAAGGAGTCCCCAATAGTAGCTTATATAAGGATTTTGATGTTTTTGCGACAAAAAGTAAAATTGCAGCAGAGGTTGAAGTCCTGAAATCTGAATTGCTGATAAACAAAGCTCTTGATCTGTTGGATTTTGATATCGAAATCCAACGTGTCGGCACAATGCGTTCTACTGAATTATACAACAACTCTCCGTTTGTGGTAGATATTCGTTCTCTTGAGAGCCAACTGCAAGACAAGGTATTTGATCTTTATTTGCACGAAAACAGGACGTATACCCTCATACATCCAGATGGATTCGAATATCACGCCGAGCTTGGCGATACACTGGAAGTGGCTGGCGGCAGTATGCTGATATCATTGAATGACCCCTATCTGCAAACCCGCAACGGAATCCAGGTTGCCGATCATTATCAATTCAAAAAATTAAGCAGAAGCAAGCTGGTATCACAAGTTAAAAATGCGCTTTCAGTTTTGCCAGTTGACAAGGATGTGGCGGTTATACGATTGGTTTTTGAGTCACCACATCCCGCAAAAGCATCCCGTTTCCCAAATAAGCTTGCCAATGCCTATATCGAAGACTACATCACTTACAAATCTGAGGCGGCACGGATGACAGTGGTTTTTTTGGATAATCAAATCAAAGAAGTAACCCGTAAACTTTCAAAGATTGAGCTGGATATTGAAGCTTATAGGAATCAGAAAAATATTACCAATATTCATCAGGAAACTGAAACCCGGTTGCGGGAAATTTCTCAAATGAAAATTCAGCAGACCAATCTTTTGATGAATCTCGAGGCTATTAATGAGCTGTATGAGTATATAAAATCGGGTTCTGACAATTTTGCTGAACTGGCTCCAAACTTCGAAGCGTTTACGGATCTTCTTTCTACCGAACTAATTAAAAAAATGAAAGAATTGCGTGCAGAAAAGAGGGACCTGCTTTTGATCTTTACGCCAAATGAAGAACGTGTAAAAATAATTGACGAGAATCTCAATGATATCTATAGCTACTTCATAGAAAGTGTCTCAAATACCCGGCGAAATCTGGAAATAAAATATGAAAATTTATCCCGCGATATTCAGCTTGTCGAACTTCAGCTTGTTGATTATCCCGAAAAGGAGCGGCTTCTTACTATCTTGAAGCGCGAATTCGAAATCTACCAGGAGTCTTATAATTTTCTGAATGAAAAGAAAATTGAAGCGGAGATAGCCCAGGCTGCTTCCACATCATTTCATCGCATTATAGAACAGGCCAGAATACCTGAATCTCCCTTCTCACCGAACTACATCATCCTTAAAATCGTAGCGGCTCTGCTTTCCGGAGGCAGTGTGATGGTAATTATTTTTCTGATACATACGATAAAAGCGAGAGTGAATGATAAGCTTACCATTCAAACCAACTCTGCCGTTCCGGTTGTGGCTTCAACACCTAATCTTAAAAATGCAGAGGATCTTCAAAAGCACTTTTTACACCTGGTAAACCAACTGGAAGTAAAGAATCTGATTCAGCCGAAAAGTATATTAACGGTGAATGCCTTTGGTTCTGATGATGGAAGTGAATTTCACGCTCTCCATGCCTCCGAAGCACTTTCCCGTCAAAACCGCCGGGTCTTACTGGTTGATGCAGGTGATAAAACCGGGTTGAGTCCGCTTGCAGCCGGAGAGATTCATTCGCTCACTGAAAAGTTTTTTGTTGTTCATTTGGTCGATACGAAGTATGGTTTTTATACAAATGATCAAATCGCTGCTCTACTAAAAAAACTGGCGGGGGGTTTCGATTGTACTATCGTTTCAAATGAACTGATTGGATCACAACTTTCACTGCAAATCATGAAAGCCTCTGATACAAATTTAGTAGTAGCGGATAGCCGCCTTACACCCGCAAAAGTGATCCCCAGGATTGACCTTTTTAAAGAGGAATTTACGATTGATGAAATCTACTTCATTCTGAACCGATGCGGATATAACCCGAACATCGTAATTGAATTTGCAAACTGGGTGCTTAATAAAACAGGACTAAGAAAAAACAAATTTGATACACCTACTTATGCATAATCTCCTCCGAAAATATAAAACACCGCTTATTCTTGCAGATCAGGCGGTTTTTAGCGGTACCAGTTTTTTGGTAACCATACTCCTGGCGCGGATTCTGTTATTAGAAGATTTCGGAGTATATGCCGGCCTGGTACTCATTTTATACCTGATATCCAGCCTCATCAGTGCATTTGTTGTACAGCCACTTCAGGTAAATCTTTCATCTATTACTGACAAAAGAGCCTATCTTACATTTATATTCTGGTTTCAGCTGGGGATGTCTGCTGTTCTTATCGGATTGATTCCACTTCTGCTGTCACTTCCGTTTGAAATCATGTCGCAATATGCCGGCATTGCAAAGCCTGCCATGATTCTTTCTGCAGGATTTATCATGCAAGATTATTTTCGTAAACGATTTCTGGCCGAAGATCGCGTTACAGATACCTTTATTCTGGATATTTTGCTAATGGGTTCTCATTTGTTCGTATCCGGTTATCTTTTCCTTTCTGACACACCCTCTTTAGTAGTTTCACTTTATTTACTAGGCCTGGGATATCTGCCATCATTCATCTTCGGAGTTATCTTATCTAACCCATCATTCAGTAGAATTGAAGGTTGGAAAAACTACCTGAAACTTCATATCGATGAGGGTAAATGGTTGTTTTATTCTGCTTTGGTACAATGGTGGGCAGGCAATCTATTTGTAGTGGCATCGGGCTTTTTTCTGGGAGCCGCAGCACTGGGAGCTTTACGACTGGTTCAGTCCGTATTTGGGGTACTGAATGTACTGTTCCAGACATTCGAAAACTACGTGTTGCCTCAAACCGCCAACAGGCTGCATCAATCCCGGGATGAAGGCCGCCGGTTTCTCAAGCAAATTGGGGGACAATCCATGATTGGAGTAAGTTCACTGCTGCTTATTCTGTTCATTTTTTCAGACTCTATTATTGTACTCGCCGGTGGTGAGCAGTTTCGTGAATATGGTTTTCTTGTAAAGGGAATGTCTGTACTCTATGCCCTCATTTTTGCGGGATATCCCATTCGAATCGCCATTCGGGCACTGGTTATGAATAAAATTTTTTTTAAAGGATACGTACTCACATTCATTTTTGGCCTTTTGAGCTCATATCTGCTTCTCTCACATTTTAATCTGATCGGCGCCATTGCCGGACTGATTTGCTCACAACTGATTTTACTTATCTACTGGCAACTGCAACTTCAAAAAAAGGAATTTCTAATATGGAAATAATTCATCTTATTCTTGGTAAAGCCAATCCTGAACGCATGAACGGTGTCAATAAAGTTGTTTATCAACTTGCGACCCATCAAAGCATGCGTGGCAGAAATGTTAAAATCTGGGGAATAACAAAATTTCTTACACGAAATTTTGAAGAAAGGGATTTTGAAACACGGCTTTTTCCCGCTTCAAAGAATCCATTTGGCGTAATAAAAACACTGCGTAATGCTATAAAGGAAAAAGCAGGCAAGGATGTCGTTTTTCACCTGCATGGCGGATGGGTACCGGTATACGCCACGCTCTCCGGATTGTTCAAACGGCATAACATTCGGTTCGTGATTACAGGCCACGGTGCATATAACACAATCGCCATGCAACGCAGTAACTGGCTAAAGAAAATATACTTTACTCTGTTCGAAAAACCATTGCTTAACCGGGCACACAAAGTCCACAGCATCGGGCAAAGTGAAGTAGATGGCCTCCAACATGTCTATCCCAATAACAAAAGCTTCCTGTTGCCTTACGGATTTCAGCTACATGCATCCCCTTTCTCAAAAAAACCTAACCCGGAGGGTTTTACGATTGGGTTTGTTGGCCGTTTAGACACCTGGACAAAAGGCCTGGATCTGTTGATCAATGCATTTGCCGATTTCCAAAAACTGGAGAAAAAATCCATTTTATGGATTGTAGGTGATGGCCCGGGAAGGGCGTATCTCGAAAAATTTATTACCGAACAGAAGATAAAAAATGTGGTTTTATGGGGGGGTAAGTTTGGTAACGAGAAAGATAAATTGATCTCTCAAATGCATGTTTTTGTTCACTCTTCAAGAAATGAAGGGCTACCCGCATCCGTACTTGAGGCAGCCGCGATGGGTGTGCCGGTAATTGTATCAAAGCCCACCAACGTGGCTCAATCTGTAGAAGATTTTAATGCTGGTATGGCACTTGCTTACAATACAGCAGAGGACTTAAGTAAAGCCTTAAAAAAATTAAAAAATGCAAGTACTCAAATGATAGATTCGATTTCACATAATGCCAGACAGATGGTTTCTGAAGTGTATTCCTGGGAACGTCTTACTGAAAAATTTGATAAGCTTTACAGCTAATATATTGGCTATATCTAATTCACATAACGCCGACCATTCACACTTTCTAAAATCCATAAACTGGATGCTGTTGGCTATCATGTTTATTATGATAGCAGCCTTTTTTTCCTGGAGTGAAAATGTAATTATTACCCGAGTAATAAAGGTTTTTGCCCGAATGGGAATGCTAGGTGCATCATGGCTGGTGTACATAAAAATCATTAACTATGGTGCAGCAGATTCCCTGAAACCACAGAATATACTTGCCATAGGGCTTTATTTGGCCTATCTGGGGCTTGGGCTGGCTTCCTTTTTATGGACATCCGATCTCGGAGTAAGCGCACTGCAGTGGTTTATGACTTCCCAAACACTCATCTTTTGCTATTTTTTCATTAAAAGCCTTTACCTGCTTGATGAATATTTTCCCGGTCACAATGTCCGGCTTTATAATATTCTGGGAAATTCTGTACTTATTATCATTGTCATCTTTCTGGCAGGCATGTGGCTGAGCCCGGATGATTTTATCCGCTATACTCATGGAGGTACCGAGCCGCGGCTCGGCGGCTTTATTATGAATCCCAATGAGCTTGGAATGCTTGCCGGCGTGGGAGTAGCCGGCTTCCTTTTTGATGTGAAGCGCAATCATCAAAAATGGCTGACCATCTTTAAAATACTAATCCTGTTTTACGCACTCTATCTTACGGGGTCGCGCTCATCGTTAATCGGTGCTGTATTTATTATTCTGTTCTATATCAAACAAACGAATAATATACGACTGAAACTGGCCATTATCGGAGGTATGCTGCTGGTTTTACCTGTACTAGTGAACACAATAATCCTGAAAGACGGTGACGCAGACCGCGTAGAGGAAGTCCTAAGTATGACCGGCCGACTTCCCTTCTGGCAGGGCCTTATTAATGAGGGCCTGCCCCGTGAGCCCTGGCTTGGATTCGGCTTCATGCGGATTGACTACAACGATCATTTTCAGTCGAGGCACAGTTATCCGGGCTTAATGACACACAACACCTTCATGCAGGTTTTGATGAATCTTGGATTTGTGGGGCTAATGATTGTCTTTTTCCAGTTAATTTTCACCTTCAGAGGTATTTTTCAGGAAGAGAAAGAAAAAAAACTGATGTTGCTGAGCATTATGATACCCGTCATGATCAATTCTTTTACCGAATTTGGAATTTTTGGTGAGTCCAACTTTGGCATTCTTTTTTATCAGCTGATTATTCTTTACATCGTCTTTAAACGAAATCCTCTGATAACACCATCCCAACGCCTGCATCTTAAAATGAAACGACCCGACTTACAAATACCCTGACATGAAAACATTTTTCGAAAAACTTAATTACGTAATTTCAACACCTGAAGAGGGTAAAAAGCTGGAATATTACACAATTTCAAATCTGGATGGCTCTCCCCGCTGGATCTTTCCTGTTCAGGCTGAATCTCCACTTTTCCTGAAATTCTATCACGTTGAGGGGTTGCGTTCAAGAGCGTTTGCTTTTATCTCATATTTGATTTTCAGGTTCAGGCTTCAACATTTATTCTATCAAAAGAGTGCTGTTTTTTTAAAACCAGACGAGAAACAAAAAAAAACAAAAACAGATCTGATTGAAGGACAATGGGCTCTTTTTACCGGAACTGCCGGGCCAAACAACAAAATGGTTCTCTATTCAGGAACAGCAGCTCAGTCTGCTTTTTTTAAAATTCCGGTTACTCAAGGGTCGATGGAAATCGTTAAACGAGAATTTTCAGGAGTTCTAAGAGCGAGCTCTCTGTCTCCGGAACATTTCATACTTCCTAAAACCTTTCTTCATGAGAATGGTGTTCTCGAAATAAACGACATTGCAGGTAGCGGTTCACGTTCCAATCTGTTTTCTCATCCTCATATGAAAATGCTGGAAGAAATGTACGATAAGACCGCAAAAAGGATGAGGACGGCGGAAAACAGTAGCTTCAATCAGAGAATAAACCAGCTTAAAAACGCACTTAATAGCCGGGATCTGCGGATTCCACATTCACTGTATAACAGATTACAACAGCTTGGTGCTGAATTGAGAAAAAAGGATATGGTATTCGCGCTGAGTCATGGCGATTTTACCCCCTGGAATATGTTTACGGACAATGAGACGCTTGCCGTCTATGACTGGGAACTTGCAAATGAAACAGAATCCATCGGTTTCGATGCTTTTCATTTTATCATTCAAAAAGGTATTCTTATAGACCGAAAACCATGGAAAGAGATTCGCAGGGAGTTAATCAGATTAACAGGAAGCTGGGGAAATTCACTTACAGAGAAATTTGGAATTGAATGGGAGCTTTGCCTGAAGTTCTACCTCTTCATAAACATCAGTAATCACCTTGAACTTTACAGCAGGCAACAAGTTTGGCACGAACAGGTTCACTGGCTTTTACAAACCTGGAATGAAGCACTCACAGATCTGATGGCTGATGACCTGTCTGCGAGAGGTATGTTGATAGATGATCTTTTTGTGATTCTGAACAGCAAACCCTATGCAACCATCAAATTTCCTGAAACAGAACCTTCCGCTTTAGATATTTACTCTGACATAGATATCTGTCTGCATAAAGATGATGCCGTCAGGCTTGTTGAGCGTCTTAAAAATCATACCCAGGTTGAAACGTTGCTGGAGAAAAAAAGCTCTTTCATGACATCTGTTCAGATAATAATGAAAAACAACGATGTGTTGAACCTCGATCTCATCTGGCAGTTTAAATGGAAACATCTGGAAATGATGTCCACCAAAAATGTACTGAAGAACACGCAAACCAATCGCTTTGGAATTAAAGCCATGAACTCTGCTGAGCTGATTCGGTACCTGGGTCTTTTTTATGGCCTGAATGGAGCAGAAATCCCATCCAATCATGCTCATTATCTGACACGAGAAATTCATAAAATGGATGATTTGAACCGCCTCATTATTTCCAGCCATGCTCAGGGAGAGGTTCCGAAAAAAAGACTCCTGAAAGAAGTTAAAAATATGCCAGCCAACGGAGGATTGAATAAAATCTTAAACAGTCTCCTTTATCTACTAGACACCGTAAAGAGTCTGTTCTGGCCAAAAGGAATGATTATCACCTTTAGCGGTGTGGATGGCGCTGGAAAGTCTACCGTAATAGAGCATATTCGCAAAGAATTTGACAAAAAATTACGCAAGAGGGTTGTTGTATTGAGGCACCGGCCTTCTCTGCTCCCCATTTTGAGCGCATGGACCAAAGGAAAAGCCAAAGCCGAGAATGATGCCGCAAACACACTTCCGCGACAGGGTTTAAATCGTAGCTTTACCAGTTCAATGCTTCGTTTTGCCTATTACTACACCGATTATCTTGCCGGGCAGTTTGTTGTGTACGTCCGGCACGTACTACGCGGAGATATCGTACTTTACGATCGTTACTATTTCGATTTTATCAATGACAGTGTACGGAGCAACATTCACCTGCCGGAGAAATTCCTTCGAGCCGGTTACTTCTTTCTGATGAAGCCCGATTTCAACTTCTTTCTCTATGCCGATGCTGACACCATTCTGGCTCGGAAACAGGAACTGGATAAAAAAACAATCACCGAACTAACAACCAAATATCTTTCGCTTTTCAATGACCTTGACTCCGGCAAAATCTCTTCTGGTAAATATCTACCCATTTTGAATAACAAGCTTGATGTTACAATCAGGCAAATTATGCGTAAAACAACCGGAGAGGCTGCCTGAAATGAAAACCCTGATTGAACATGTAATTCGCCAAAGGAATCCGGAGTTCCGGTTCGATGAAAATCTGAACACATCTGCCCTCATCAGTTTTGTATGGGGACAGTTAAACAGTGTGTTGCGTGGAATCAGGTTACTAATCCGTTTTCGCAATCCCCATTTGGCTATGCTGGGCAGAAAAGTCAGGTTTTTTAATCTGACAAAGATTCGTTTCGGGCGTTTTATGAAACTTGGAGATCAGGTCTGTCTGAGCGCACTTGGAAGCGAAGGTATCACACTTGGAGATAATGTTGGTTTGGGATGCTTTAGCAGGGTCATCGTTTCTACATCACTCAATCAGATTGGTACATACATTCGGATTGGCAACAATGTCGGAATCGGTGAGTATGCCTACCTCGGTGGTGCCGGAGGACTTGAAATAGGTGATGATTGTATTGTAGGACAATATTTTAGCTGTCATCCCGAAAATCACAATTATGGAAATCCGGAAATTCCCATCAGAATGCAGGGTGTAAACCGAAAAGGTATAAAGATCGGAAGTAACTGCTGGATAGGAAGTAAAGTAACCATTCTTGATGGGGCAATTATAGGTGAGGGATGCATCATTGCAGCCGGTTCGGTGGTAACCAAATCATTTCCGGCAAACAGCATTATAGGTGGTGTTCCGGCAAAACTTTTAAAAAGCAGGGTGGAAGAAAAATGAAAACAATACTGGCAACAGCTTATGCCATCAATCCTTATAAAGGCTCTGAAGACGGCATGGGATGGAACTTCGTAATGCAAATTGCACGATTCAATAACGTGATTGCGGTTACCCGGGAGAATAACCGCCCGCATATTGAAAAATATATGCAGGAAAACCCTTTTGATTTGTATAATAATATTGAATTTCTGTATTTCGATACCCCATATTGGACACGCTTCTGGAAGAGAGGCGGTAGAGGCGCTATGCTATACTACCTGATGTGGCAGCGAATGGTTGTTTCTTTTATCCGTAAAAAAGGGGTGGCGTTTGATATTGTGCATAATCTCAACTTTCACAATGATTGGACGCCAAGTTATCTATGGAAACTTGGCAAACCCTTTGCCTGGGGACCCATAGGGCACCACCCGCTCATTCCCGCAGCTTATCTTTCTCCTTATCCCAAAAAATATATCTTTAAAGACCGCTTTACCTGGATCGTAAAAAAGATGTTTTGGAATTTCTCCGGAGCTTTGCGGACTGCAGTGCGAAAAGCTGATTTTATCTGGGCGATGAACCCATCTGTTCAGGATGTAGTATCGATAGAGGGTATTAATCAATGTATCTCACCATCTGTTGCTACTCAGGACTTTGGTTGGAATGAGAAGTTGCAGACAGATACTTTTTCGCTGATGTCGGTCGGAAGGCTGGTTCCATTGAAGGGGTTTGATCTTACAATTCGTGCTTTTGCATCCTTTATACACACGTTAACTGAGCCTGAAAGATGCAATGTAGACCTGAAGATTGTAGGAAGCGGGCCCGAAGAAGAATTTCTCAGAAATATTACAGAAGAAGAAGGTATATCTGAATATATCACTTTTATAAGCTGGATTGACCGCAGCGATGTGATGGAAATGTTTCGGAATGCTTCCGTTTTTATATTTCCATCACACGAAGGAGCAGGTATGGTGGTTCCGGAGGCACTCTCTTTTGGGGTTCCTGTCATCACTCTCGATAATGAAGGACCCGGTGGATTTATTACTCCGAATTGTGGCATAGCAGTAAAAAGAGGATGCTATGAAGAGACGGTTAAGCAATTGGCAAATAGCATCGGATTTCTTTATCAAAATCCTGAGAAATTGAAGGCTATGAGAAAAGCAGCACGAAAACGATTTGTGGATTATTTCCACTGGGACCGTCGGGGAGAGCAGCTTAAAGCTATATATAAAGATCTTTAAAATGATGAAAGTATACGCGTTTCACTTATTAAATGATTACAGTGGCAGCCCGAAAGTACTTAGCCAACTGGTGCAAGGCTGGGATGAAAGCGGGATTGATGTGCAGATCTGCAGCAGCTTTCAAAATGATGGGTTTTTATCACGGATACCGCTTTGGATTACGCGCCGTCAGGTTTGGTACCGTTTTTACGAAAATAAACTACTGCGTTTATTTGCTTTGGTATGTAGTCAAATACTGCTTCTTGTCAGTTTTTTCTTCATCGTAAAACGAGATGATGTAATCTACGTAAATACTGTTCTGCCATTTGGTGCCGCACTGCTTGGTAGGGTTAAAGGTTGTCGGGTGATCTATCACATACACGAAACGACCATGAAGCCGAAAATACTCAAGATCTTTTTGTTTGGCATCGTAAGGCTCACTGCAGATGATGTAGTATATGTTTCAAAATATCTGGCAAACCAGGAGCCTATCGGCGGCAAAAGATCGCACATTCTGTACAATGCCATTCCGGAAGAGTTCATACAGCGCGCAAAAGGAACTCCCCGCGACACTTCTATGCCGCAGAATGTGCTTATGGTCTGTTCACTGAAAGCCTATAAAGGTGTTCGCGAATTTGTGAAACTTTCAAAAAGATTAAAAAATTTTCGTTTCAGAATGGTCATAAATGCTCCTCTTGAGGAAATTGAAGCTTTTTTGAAAGGAGGTTTACTGACAGAAAACCTGGAAATATTTCCTACTCAACGCGATGTGATTCCACACTATGCCTGGGCCGACCTTATTGTAAATCTTTCACTACCCGAGGGCTGGGTGGAAACGTTTGGGCTGACTATAATTGAAGGGATGGCGTTCGGTAAGCCCGCAATCGTGCCGCCGGTTGGAGGAATTACTGAGGTGGTAGACCATGACTTTAACGGGTTCCATATAAATCCGCATGACATGGATAAGCTTGAAACAACCATATTGAACATATTCCTCAACTCTCAGGAATATCACCGTCTCAGCACAAACGCCTGTACGAAGTTGACAGAGTTTCGAGAGAAGGCTTTCATCGAAAAGAGTTTGAGAATTTTAGAGGTTACAAATTAGACTAAAAGTTTATTACACTCCTCCTATAAAGGGAATGACATTCCAAATAATGGAAAATGAATTCGATTTATATAATTGTAAGTTATTGATTATTAATATTAATCTATGTTTGGCACCGGTATTGCATCATTAGGTGAAAGCATTAAACTCTCAATAAAATAACTTCAGATTTATGAAAAAGTCAGTCGCCATTATAGGAACTGTAGGTGTACCTGCAAATTACGGTGGTTTTGAAACCCTGGCCGAACACCTTATCGAAAATATAGGTAATGAATACGACCTGCATGTATACTGTTCAGGAAAAAAATATCCTAAGTCAGGCCGCAAAGAAACCTTTAAAAAAGCAAAACTGCATTACGTTCCATTGGATGCCAACGGAATACAGAGCATACCTTATGATACCTGGTCAATACTCCATGCATTATTCTATGCTGATGTACTGTTAATCCTTGGGGTTTCCGGGGCATGGCTGCTGCCGTTTGTAAAAATCTTCACCGGTAAAAAAATTATTATTTCAATTGACGGTATTGAGTGGAAGCGCAACAAATGGAATATGTTTGCTAAGTGGTATCTGTTTTGGGCAGAAGGCCTGGCGGTTAAATATTCTCATATAGATATCTCTGATAATGAAGCCATTCAGGACTATACCGCTCAGCGCTACGGCACACTAAGCCGTATTATTGAATACGGCGCGGACCATACCATACCATCAAACGGTACTGTAATGAGATCCGAATACCCTTTCATGGCACATCCATATGCATTTAAAGTTTGCAGAATTGAGCCGGAAAACAATGTGCATATCGTGTTAAAGGCATTTTCCGAAATGCCAGAATACCGCCTGGTGATGGTGGGTAATTGGGATAACAGTGAATATGGCAGAAATTTGAAAGAAAATTATTCAGAATATCCCAATATCACGATTCTTGATCCCATCTATGACCAACAAAGATTAGACCTGATTCGATCAAACGCGGTTCTGTATGTACATGGGCATTCTGCCGGAGGCACGAACCCTTCACTGGTAGAGGCTATGTATCTGGGACTTCCGATTGTGACGTTTGGAGTATCCTACAACCGGGTCACCACCGAAAACAAAGCACTCTACTTCAGAACTGAAAAAGAATTGAAGCAGATCATTCAGAATACCAAACTGAGTGATATCCAAAAGCTGGGTGAAACCATGGGTAAGATTGCCAGGCGGCGCTATACCTGGAGCCTGATTGCAAACAAATACTATGGATTGGTACAGGAAGCACTGCAGGCGAGGAAAAAGCCATCTGTGGTTTCAGCATCCGAAGAGCTGTCCTACGATAAACTTCTCGATCTGGGCCTCTCGCATATAAAGTATACCGAAGGTTTTTACTCACAACGCTAAATAATTGTACCTATGTCACTATTCAGCCTTATTCTAACCCCCGTTATTTCACTGGCAATTCTGCTCTCCATTATGCCGCTGCTAAGAATGGCAGCCATCAAAGTGCAGCTGGTTGATAAACCTAATGCGCGTAAGTCTCACAGCGGGCAAGTGCCACTTGTGGGCGGTCTGGCAATCTGGTTTGCAGTGATGGCAACATTACTTGTTAGCAGTTCCTCATGGGATGACCTGACAGGCATCTCATTTATGCTCATCGCTGCTGGTATCCTATTGGTAATCGGGGTGATAGATGATAGAACCGACTTACGAGCTTCACTGAAACTTACTATTCAGATTGCGCTGGCTTATTACGCATTTACCAATGGAATACGGATTGAAACCTTTCACGGTATCCTGGGTATTTACGAAATTCCTTTAGTAATGCAGTATGGCATGACACTTCTTGTAATCACAGGCGTAGTCAACGCTTTTAATCTGATGGATGGAATTGATGGTTTGGCAGCCGGCCTGGCACTAGTGTCCTTTATTCTTTTTGGCTGGCTGGCATCTCTAACCGGTCAGATCATGTTACTCTGCCTGTTCCTTTCTTTGATTGGCGCTCTTATTGGATTTATGCGATTCAATTTCAGCGCCAAAGTAAAAGTATTTATGGGTGATGCCGGTTCATTGTTCATCGGTCTCATAATGGTACTTTCAGCCATATCCCTCATACAAGCTGCTCAGGGTACGCCTAACATTCAACTTGTACTATCTGTTGTGGTTGGAGTTTTAGCTCTGCCCGTACTCGATTCGCTGCGAGTATATCGCCGAAGGGCGAAGAACGGTTACAGCCCCTTTCGAGCAGACCGCACTCACTTTCATCACCTGATACTGCAACTTGGCATAAAACATCGACATGCAACACTTTTTATTGTAGTGATATCTGGTATTCTGATAGCTTTGAGTATTATTATTGGCACGCTTACAAGTTTTACTCTCATGTTACTATCCATCATGGCAACCTTTATCATAATGTCCTGGATGCTGAGCCACAACAGTAAGGTTATGTACTGGAAAGAAAAAGTTCTTGAGATGGAAAAAGCATGAATATGAGAGATGTTATAGGGCAAAAAATCAAAAAAGTGAAATGTAAAAAAACAGATTAAATGAGTATTTCCAAAATTTGAACTTATTTAAATTTTGGAAACTGCTTGGATAAACATAGATTTATTTGTTTGCAGCAGTTTCTCAATTGTTATTGTAACTAAAAAATTTATCTGTGCATGTCTTACAAAATATTTGTCGTTGAAGATGATCCATGGTATGGCCAGTTGCTTACGCACCACCTTTCGCTGAACCCGGACTATGACGTTGAGTTATTTGAAAAAGGGCGGGAAATGTTAAAAAAACTGTATAAAAATCCCCATCTGGTCTGTATGGATTTTGGCCTCCCAGACATTAAGGGAGAAACCCTGCTCAAAGAAATTCAGTTACGAAATAACAGTATTCCAGTAATCGTAATTAGCGGTCAGGAAGAGATTTCGGTTGCCGTAAACCTGTTGAAAGCAGGTGCACGTGACTATATCATAAAGGATGAACATGCTAAAGACCTGCTCTGGCGATCTGTCATTAATATTCGGGAGAACCAATCGCTGCGTGATGAAGTAGATACGCTGAAAGAGGAGCTCGGAACCAAATACAGTTTTGAAAAAAATATAATCGGCAACAGCCCGGCTATCAAAAAAACATTCAAACTGGTTGAAAAAGCCATCCGAACAAATATTAATGTATCTCTCACAGGAGAAACCGGGTCAGGGAAGGAGGTCTTCGCAAAAGCTATCCACTACAACAGCCAAAGGAATAAAAAACCGTTTGTTGCAATCAATGTGGCTGCAATTCCGAAAGAGCTTGCCGAAAGTGAATTTTTCGGACATGAAAAAGGTGCTTTTACCGGTGCCGAGAGTCTGAAAAAAGGTAAATTTGAAGATGCCAACGGAGGCACCATCTTTCTGGATGAAATTGCAGAAATGGATCAGAACCTGCAGGTGAAACTGCTTAGGGTTTTACAGGAACGAGAAGTTGTGCGTTTAGGCGGCAATAAAGCCATCCCATTTGATGTGCGCCTGATTTCAGCCACACACAAAAATCTGGCTGAAGAAGTTAAAAAAGGAAATTTCAGGGAAGACCTCTATTTCAGGATTATCGGCCTGCCCATTGAACTCCCGCCCCTGAGGGAACGCGGAAATGATCTTTTCCTTCTTGCCAAACATTTTATTAAAGAAGCATCTAAAGAAAACGGAATGAAAGCACCGGCCCTTTCACCGGCTGCACGGGAGAAACTAGTGGCATACCCATTTCCCGGGAATGTACGTGAACTGAAAGCTATACTTGAGCTTGCAGTTGTGATGTGCGACGAACATGAAATACAGCCGGATGACATTACCTATCATAGTGCCGTAAGAAGTGATATGTTAATCGGCGGTACCAAAACTTTGCGCGAACATACCAATGATATCATAAAATACTACCTCTCTAAAAATGATAACAATGTGGTGAAAACCGCCGAAATTCTCGATATAGGAAAATCAACCATCTATAACCTGCTCAAAAGTGATGAAATATCAACCGAATAAACGAAAACTATGTATTGCAAAGACCTGAAATCCCTGAAATCAACACTTAATGAGGTGCAGAATCATTCTAAAACCCGGGCAGTTCTTTTATTTGCGGCCGATAAAGATCATCCGGAAAAAGCGGCATTAGAAACTGTATTGAAACAGTTTTCCAAACCGTTGATGGGGGGTATTTTCCCGGAAATTATTGCAGACGGAGAGCGTCGCCAAACCGGATTCCTTGTTATTCCTCTATTCCAGGAACTTCATACAGTATTGTTGGATCTGAGTGGGGATATTACAGAAATAAATAATACGATAACCAGCCATGCCGAAGCTAAGTTCATGAATAATCCCGGCATATTCTGTTTTACGGATGCTCTTGCATCTCAGAAATCAGCCCTCATTGATAGCCTTTACGACTGCTGGGGACCTGATGCTAACTACGTGGGTGGTGGTGCAGGCTCTCTGAGTTTTCAACCGTTCCCCTGTATCATTCATCAGGATTTTGTTGCTGAAAATGCAGCGGTTATTGGAGTGATGGACAGTGATATACGTGTAGGTGTTGCACATGGCTGGACACCCATCAGTGAGCCCATTAAAGTAACAGAAACAGACGGCAACTCTATCATCAGCCTTAACTGGATACCTGCTTTTGATCTGTACAGGCAGCAAATTAAAGCGCATTCTGATCTGGATATTTCACCAGAAAATTTCTTCAATATCGCCAAATCCTATCCGCTTGGCCTGGTAAGGCTGGATTCCGAAATGACCATTCGCGACCCATACGCTACCGAAAACGGCAGGCTGCATATCGTGGATAATGTGCCGGAGAGTGAGTATATACGTATTATGAACGGCAATATGGATTCCCTGCTTGAAGGTGCAAAAACTGCTGTCGCAGCTTCTGATACCCATATAAATATCGAAAAATCCGAACACTTTTGTGTGGATTGTATCTCCCGCGTGCTTTATATGCAGGATGAATTTGGACAGGAACTCGCCCTGCTTAACCAAGCCAAGCCAATGAACGGTGTGCTGAGTATTGGGGAAATCGCCAACCTGGGTGATACGGTGCTGGAATTGTTCAATAAAACCATTGTTGTGGCAAAATGGAACAAGACAAATTAAACACCCAGCTTCTGCTGGAAATCGCGCTCAGCCAAAATCTGGAAGGTACTGCTGATATCATCCTTCGAAAAACACTGCCCGTATACTTAAAAAAACTGGGTTGTTTTGCCGCTATCGTAATAATTAATGGCCGCATCAGCTATATACAACCTGTCGCGCTTAAGAAAAATGCTATATGGGAAAAGGCCTTTGCAAAACTTGAATCAGAAGCCCACAACAGGGGTGATGAAATTATCGAAATAGAGCAGGATACCGCTATTTACTACTCTTACCCACTGGCCGGTTATGGCCGTTTGATTTTGGGCAAGAAAAAACCATTATCGAGGGATTTGAAATTCGAACTAAAAAAAATCATCCATCAACTTGGTAAAAACCTGCTGTATACTTCACAGCAACAAGAAGTAAGTGAAACCCGCCAAAAGCTACAGAGTATTTTCGATGAGTTAGCAGATGTGATATGGTCAGTTCGCCTGCCTGATTATAAAGTGATTTTTGTGAGCCCCTCCGTGGAGGGGATGTATGGCATACCCGTTCAAAAATGGATGGAAGATAATAACTGGTGGGAAAAAGCCATTTACAGGGATGACCGGGATATCATCCCAAAAATTTATGAGCAACTGGAGGCCAAGGGGGCATTCAATGAAAAATACCGTATTGAAACACCATCCGGAGAAATTAAATGGGTGCGCAACAGAGCTAAGGTCATTTTTAACGAAAATCAGAAACCGGTGCGCATAGATGGCATTATGATGGATCGCACTTCTCAATACCAAGCTCAAGAAGAATTAGATCAGGAGCTGCTTTTACAGGAAGTTTTGATTGATATTGCATCTACTTACATAAACCTGGATTTGAAGGATGTTGAGAACACGATAAATGAATCCCTCGCAAAGATGGGGCGTTTTGTGAAGGCCGACCGTTCCTATATTTTTGACTATGATTTTGATGCAAAAACCACTTCTAATACATACGAGTGGTGCAATGAGGGAATTGACCCGGAAATTCAAAACCTTCAGGAAATGCCCATGGATTTTTTTCCGCAATGGGTAGAAGCACATCAGCAAGGCGAAACCTTTTACGTGCCTGATGTACTGGCACTTGAAGATGATGGAGAAGAAGGGTTACGCGAAATACTGGAGCCACAGGGAATTAAAAGTCTCATTGCCATACCCATGAAAAACCGGAATGAACTGGTGGGTTTTGTAGGATTCGACTCGGTATGTAACCATCATGATTATACCGAAAAAGAGCAAAGACTGCTGCATCTTTTCGGGCAGATGCTCATTAATATCCAAAATCGAAAACAGTGGGAAAAACAACTCCGACTTCAGGAAGAAAAGTATCGCAATATCATTGCGAATATGAACCTGGGGCTGCTTGAGGTAGATAATAATGACACTATCCTCTTCGCCAATCAAACTTTCTGTGAAATGTCGGGATACACTCTTAATGAAATAAAAGAACAAAATGCGAGCGAATTGTTTGTTCCTGAAGAAAAACGCTTCTTAATTCAGGAAAAAAATAAAAAAAGGGAGTCAGGCGTCGCTGACTGTTATGAAATCCAAATCCGCGACAAAAACGGCCGTCCGCATTGGTGGTTTATCAGCGGGGCACCGAATTTCAACGACCGCGGCCAGCAAGTGGGAAGCATTGGTATACATCTGGATATCACCGAACAGAAACATCTGGAAAAAGAACTGGCCAAAGCCAAGTCCGTTGCCGAGGAGGCCGCTAAATCGAAGGAGATCTTTTTAGCGAATATGAGCCATGAAATTCGTACACCGCTTAATGTAATTATTGGTATGATTCGGGAACTAGGCAAGCAGAACCTTGGGGCAGACCAGCGTTTTTATGTGGCGCAATCCGATTCAGCAGCAAAACATCTATTAACCATCCTGAACCACATTTTGGATATGGCAAAAATTGAGTCAGGTGAATTAACGCTCGAAAAATCGGATTTCAGTATTTCGGCAGTAGCAACGAATGCTCACAGTATATTGCATAGCCAGGCCAGGGAAAAAAATATTGATTTCAGGATATTTGTAGACAAAAGCTTGCATCCGGCTTTTATCGGCGACGCAGGCAGAATCAAACAGGTTTTAATTAACATCCTTGGAAATGCCATAAAGTTTACCGAGGAAGGCTCGGTGGATTTCCGTGTGGAGTTGGTGGATGATAACCCACAAGAGCAACTCATACGGTTATCTGTAGCCGATACAGGTATTGGAATGAGTGAAGCATTTCTTGAAACGCTGTTTAATAAATTTGCGCAGGAACAAAGCGATGCTAATCGTAAATATGAAGGGACAGGACTGGGTATGGCAATCGCCCGGGAAATGGTTCATCTGATGGGAAGTGATATCACCATTGAAAGCAAAAAAGAAATTGGCACAACGGTCACCTTTGAACTACTCCTTCCTAAAGGCGACATTACCAAACTGAGATTCACCGCCGGGAAAATCGAAAAAGATGCATTTGCCGGCAAGCATATTCTCATCGTTGAGGATAACGACATGAACCGTTTTATTGCTATACAATCGTTGCATTACTTCGGTTGTATTGTGGAAGAAGCCGTAAATGGACTGGAAGCTATTGATAACGCGAAGAAACATGCTTACGATCTGATTCTTATGGATATTCAGATGCCACTTATGGATGGTATTGAAGCAACCCTTCATATCAGAAATACCCTGAAACTGGAAACGCCAATTATTGCATTGACAGCAAATGCCTTCCGTCATGATATCGAACGCTATTTAAAGGCAGGAATGGATACTTTTGTAACCAAACCATTTAGTGAAGAAGAGCTCTATACCAAATTGAATCCTTTTTTAAATCGAAATAATAACAAAGATTCCGAAAATGGTTCAGATCTGCCACTTTACGACCTTTCAGGGCTTAAAGAACTGAGCCACGGTGACAACAGTTTTGTGGATAAAATGTTACAATTATTTGTGAAAATGTCAGGAAATGTTATCATCGAGCTGGATGATGCATTGAAAAGAGATGATTATCAGCAGATAAACAAAACGGCCCATCGCATGAAGCCGAGTATTGATAACATGGGTATAGAAAGCCTTAAAGGTAAAATCCGTGAACTTGAAAACTTCCCTCTTGACGGTGAGGAGAAAGTTAGGGAAATGCTCGTTAATGAGGTTAAAAGTACCCTTTCAAAGGTATGTGAGCAGATAAAAATCCAGTAAAATCTGCCAAAGCGATCTGATTTAAAAAAAGATCTATACCAACAGAGGGCGATCCAAAACCATTTGCCTGAACAGTGCCCTCTCATTGAATATACTCCTCTTCTTTCCACAATATGGAATACACCTATATTTTTTGGAAAATTTTATACATTCAAGAAAGTTATATAATTAATAATATCAATATTTTAAATAGATTATCATACTGTTGGCCCAGGAATTGCTTATTCATATATAAACCCTAATTAAATAAATATGATGATATGAAAATTGCAATAACAGGTGGCGCAGGATTTATTGGATCCGCACTTATCCGGTACTTAATCAATGATACTAAACATCAGGTAGTAAATATCGACAAGCTTACTTATGCTGGTCATTTGGAATCACTTGAAAGTGTTTCAAATTCTGATCGGTATACCTTCGAAGCAACAGATATATGTGACTCTGTTGCTATAAAAAGAATTTTCAATACTCATAAGCCTGATGTGATTATGCACCTTGCTGCCGAGTCGCATGTGGATCGTTCTATTGATGGTTCAGCTGAGTTCATTAAAACGAATATAAACGGTACGCATACACTTCTTGAAGAATCCCTTATCTATTGGAAGAAACTCAGCGAGGATAAGAAAGTCAATTTCCGGTTTTTGCACGTTTCAACAGATGAAGTATATGGGTCATTAGGGAGTGAGGGCTTTTTTACAGAAGATACTCCATATGATCCCCGCTCTCCTTACTCTTCAAGCAAAGCATCTTCCGACCATCTTGTACGTGCCTGGCATCATACTTACGGGCTGCCTGTTTTAATTACGAATTGTTCGAACAATTACGGGCCTTATCAATTTCCCGAAAAATTGATTCCTGTAATCATACTGAAAGCATTACAAGGTGATGAAATACCGGTATATGGTAATGGTGATAACATTCGCGACTGGTTATTTGTAGACGACCATGTTGCAGCCTTATTAACAGTTCTGGTAAAAGGCGTTCCCGGGGGAACGTATAATATTGGAGGCCACAATGAAAAACGGAATATTGAAGTTGTTGAAACGGTTTGTGACATTCTGCAAGAGTTAAAACCGATATCTGCATACACTCATTTTCGTGATCAAATCAGATTTGTAAAAGATCGCCCCGGCCACGACTTCCGATATGCAATTGATGCATCAAAAATTGAACGTGAGTTAGGCTGGAAGCCCAAGGAAACATTCGAAAGCGGTATTAAACGTACGA
This sequence comes from Balneolaceae bacterium, assembly GCA_007135335.1. Lineage (GTDB taxonomy): Bacteria > Bacteroidota > Rhodothermia > Balneolales > Balneolaceae > Rhodohalobacter. The sequence continues at coordinate 3,090 of SLJB01000242.1, read as the reverse complement.
TAAATTGGTATCTGGATAACAAAGACTGGACAGAGGCGGTTACCGATCAAACGTATAACCTCGAAAGATTAGGGACAGCTGTTACTACATAAATATAAAAAAGAGACAATATTAATTAATCATTACAAATAGACAGATAGATGAAAGGAATAATTTTAGCCGGCGGAGCCGGTACAAGGCTGCATCCAAACACACTGGTGGTAAGTAAACAGCTATTGCCGGTCTATGACAAACCCATGATCTATTATCCTCTTACAACATTAATGTTGTCGGGAATAAAAGAGATCCTAATTATTTCCACTCCCGAAGATTTACCAAGGTTCCGTGACTTATTGGGAGACGGGTCGCAATGGGGTATCAGCCTGGAATATGCTGAACAGCCAAAGCCTGAAGGATTAGCACAAGCATTTATTATCGGTGAACAATTTATCGGGGATGAACCTGTCGCGTTAATTCTGGGAGACAATATCTTTTATGGTCAGGGACTATCAAATACTTTGCAGGAAATTGCCAGGTTGGAAGAAGGAGCGATCGTATTTGGTTATAATGTTCAGGATCCGGAAAGATATGGTGTGGTTGAATTCGATAGTGATGGTACAGTTCTTAGTCTGGAAGAGAAACCACAAAATCCTAAATCAAATTATGCCGTAGTGGGGCTTTATTATTATGATAATCAGGTGGTTGAAAAAGCCAAAGCATTAAAGCCATCCATACGGGGTGAATTGGAAATAACTGATTTAAATAAAGAGTATCTGAAGGAAGGGATGTTAAATGTTGAATTGATGGGGCGCGGCACTGCCTGGTTAGATACCGGCACGCATGACTCCATGCTTCAGGCATCCAATTTTGTACAGACCGTGGAGAAAAGGCAGGGCCTTAAGATTGCAAGCCCGGAAGAAGTTGCGTGGAGGATGAACTACATCAGTTCAGCCGATCTTGCTAAACTTGCAGATAAATTGGTTAAAAGTGGCTATGGTGAGTATTTGCTAAAAATGTTAAAACAAAATAGATAAACATGGAAATTATAAGAGAACCATTACCGGGTTTATTTGTCATAAAACCTAACGTTTATAAAGATGAAAGAGGTTTTTTCCTGGAAACATGGCAGCATGAACGTTTTAAAGAGATCGGTATGAACGAAGAATTTGTCCAGGATAATTGGTCCCGATCTTCAAAAGACGTTTTAAGGGGCTTACATTTTCAATTAAAGCATCCCCAGGGTAAACTGGTGAGCGTTCGAAGGGGAGCAATCTATGACGTTGCTGTTGATATTCGGAAAAATTCTGAAACATTCGGACAATGGCATGGTGAAGTACTGAGCGATGAAAACCACTTACAGATATATATACCGCCGGGATTTGCGCATGGATTCAGTGTATTGTCGGAAATTGTAGATTTTAATTATAAATGTACTGAATATTACCATCCTGATGATGAAGGCGGAATTCTTTGGAATGATTCGGACTTAAAGATCAATTGGAAGATAGAATTACCTGTTATCTCTGAAAAAGATCAAAAACTACTTCCATTTTCAGAGTTGAAACTGTATTCTGAGTTGCAACCGATATAGCAGGGTGAATGGGAAGTGAAATCAACAAAAGCCAAAGGTATCAACATGTATGAAATTCAGTCTAATTTCTTGTGAACGATAAAACGACGGATAAGTCACCCTTGAGCCGAACTTTCACGCTTGGCATGACATTAGTCTGCGTTGCAAATCAGTCATTCTGAAAGTCGCAACCATGGAACCTTTAAGATGTGCTGTGAAAGATGAACTGATTGTGATTGCTATCAGAAAAAGTATGACATGACCCAACGGGAGTTTTCATCCCTGTTTGTTGATTACGCACTTTACACAAGTTCTAGCGGCGGAATTCATTAGTAATCCTATTTTATATCTTTGATCTGCCGCTTAACCGCCGAACCGCCAATTGTCACCACAAATACCGAGTCCAGATAAGAGATTAAGAGCCAGTTGTATCATCGAATTCAGATATGGTTCGGTTTTCCAATTTACTTTAACATGAACTGATCTTTATCCCGGTTCAGTAAGCATGCAGCCTTACCGCCAACTTCCAGCGTAAGCAAAAAATTATCTTTAGGATCCCGGCATTTTGATATCTCTGAAGTTACATTCACAAATTCTGCGACTTCATCATTTGTCTCTAAAAGATCCTCTAATCCACCGTGGAAGGATGTGCTAAACACCGGATTACAATATGACATGAAAGGATGTAAACCTGGGAAGTGAGGCAGATATCCTGATCGGGACTCAAATTGTGGCCAAAGGGCTGGACTTCCCGAATAAATGTGGATGTGGATGCAGTGGAGTAAGATTGGTTATTTTATTTCTTCTACCTTTTGAGCCGATACTCATATACTTTTTCTGCATTCTCTGATCCTGTTTGAATCTTAAGGAAATCAAAGACAGGGATATTACCTGACGATGAATCAAATATCAGATCCACAATTGAAAAGGGCCAAGTGACTGGAAGCACGATAAATAAATCGTCCGCACCTTACCACGGAAAACCTGTAAGTGGACAGCTCAAAAAAAAGGTCTCTGTTACGGCAACAAAATAAACCCAAGCGATATAAATTCATTTTTTTGTACAAATAAGCCGAAATACCGTGTTTTTTCAAGCTAATCTGGGTAATATTCATTAAGTAAAAACGAATGAAGGGAGCTGGCTGTGGAAGGTGGTGTTATTATTATTACAGGAGCCAATAACGGGATAGGCCTCGGGCTTGCGAGGGCTTTGCATCAACATGGATGGAGAGTGGCCGGACTTGATCTAACCACTGAAAATCTGGACGGTATGCGGTCGATTGTTTGTGATGTTACGGATCCGGAACAAACAGCATCCGCAATCAAACAAATTGTTGAGACATGGGGCAAAATTGATGTGCTTGTAAATAACGCTTGCCTTGCACTCTTTTCGCCTTTTGGGGATAAATCGGTTGAGGATCTTCGGCGTGAGATGGAGGTTAATTATTTCGGATATGTGAATATGATACGTGCCGTACTGCCACAGATGAAAAGCCAGGGAAGCGGAGTCATTCACAATGTGAGTTCCACAGTAGGGGTCA
>SLJB01000021.1 GCA_007135335.1 Balneolaceae bacterium | reverse complement strand
CTATATAGAATCAAAAATCACTGTTAATCCTCTACCCTTCAAGAGCTGCCGCACCTGATACAATCTCAGAGATTTCTGTAGTGATTGCACTTTGTCGGGCCTGGTTGTAGCGTAGTTTAAGCTCTTGCTCCAGATCCTTTGCATTTTCAGTAGCATTATCCATAGCAGCCATTCTGGCCCCCTGTTCGGAAGCATTTGAATCAAGAACGGCTCTCCACAACTGCATATTTAAATGAACAGGGAGCATCTCTTTCAGTATACTATCCGCGTCGGGTTCATATATATAATCTGTGATGGCTTCTGCTTTTTTGGCATCTCCTGCCTTTTCAGTTTCTGATGTAAGAGCTTCAGTTTTAATGGGAAGAACTTCATCTATCACTCTGTTTTGTGATATAACCGTTTTAAATTCATTGAATGATATAAAGACACTATCATACGTTCCATCAGCAAAACTTGCAGAAGCCGATTCCATTATATCGGATGTTGCTTCATAGTTAAGATCATCAAAAAATCCGGGGTGAGTCTCCACAACAGAATATTCACGCTTTTTGAAATATGCACCCGCTTTCTTCCCAATCGTAATCAGCTCGAGTTTACCGGCTTCATTAAAAGAGCTGAGCTTTTCCTGAATGTAACTTTCAACCGATCTGAATAGATTATTATTAAAACCTCCACAAAGCCCTTTGTCAGAACCTACCACAATAAGTAGTACTTTATTCGTCTCTTCTGGCTGTCGGAGCAGTTTAAAATCAGAGTTATTGGCAGAAACCAAACGAGCTACAACTTCACGCATTTTACTTGCATATGGTCGGGTAGCCGTCATTCGCTGCTGCGCTTTTCTGAGCTTAGCAGCCGCTACCATTTTCATAGCTTTGGTAATCTGTTGAGTATTCTTAATCGATGAAATACGGTTTCGAATGTCCCGAAGGTTTGCCATCAGTTACGCCTCAGCTGCTGCTAATAATTGATCGATTGTGCTGTTTGCAGTTTCCATGAGCTCATTTCCGAAGGCATCATCTAATACACCCGATGCGGCAAGAGAATCCATTTTCTTGGAGTATTTTGCACCCACCGTTTCAAGGAACATCTGCTCAAATTCCTGAATTTTGTCAACTGTAAGTTTATCGAGTAAGCCTTCATTGTTAATCTTGAGAAGTGCAATCTGCTGATCGACTGACAGGGGTTTGTATTCACCCTGTTTCATAAGTTCAACGGTTCTTTCCCCTCGTTTCAGCTGGCGCTGCGTGGCTGCATCCAGATCAGAGCCAAATTTAGAAAAAGCTTCCAGTTCTCTGTATTGAGCAAGGTCAAGTTTTAATGTACCGGACAATTTCTTCATGGCTTTCACCTGAGCAGAACCACCCACTCGAGACACCGAAATACCCACATCAATTGCAGGCCTGATACCTGAGTTGAAGAGATCCGTATCAAGGAAAATCTGTCCATCCGTAATGGAAATCACGTTGGTTGGAATGTATGCAGCGACGTCGCCGGCCTGAGTCTCAATAACCGGTAGCGCGGTAAGTGAACCGCCGCCTTTTACTTTCGGTAGAAGTGTTTCAGGGATGTTGTTCATCTGTCTTGCAACACCATCATTGTCGATGATTTTTGCAGCTCTTTCCAGTAAACGGCTATGGAGATAAAATACATCACCGGGATATGCTTCACGGCCCGGCGGCCTTCGAAGAAGAAGGGAAAGTTCTCGGTAAGCAACTGCCTGTTTTGAAAGGTCATCATAAATCACGAGTGCATGCCGCCCTGTATCACGGAAATACTCGCCAATAGCGGCTCCCGCAAAGGGAGCAATATATCGCAGTGGTGCTGAAGTACTTGCCGGTGCTGATACCACAACTGTATAGTCAAGCGCACCATACTCCCGGAGGGTATTCACGATGGATGCAACTGTGGATCCTTTCTGACCTACAGCTACATAAATACAGAAAACCGGTTTATCTGTGTTTTGTGTATTTTTTTGATTGATAATGGTATCAATCGCAACAGCTGTTTTCCCCGTCTGCCTGTCACCAATAATCAGTTCACGCTGGCCACGGCCAATAGGAATGAGTGAGTCAATCGCCTTGATACCTGTTTGAAGCGGTTCATTTACAGGCTGCCGGTAGATAACACCCGGGGCTTTTCTTTCAAGAGGAAGTTCTATGGTTTCACCGGTAACCGCACCCTTTCCATCAATGGGCCGTCCAAGCGGATCGATAACTCTGCCAAGAAGGCCTTCACCTACCTGTAATGAAGCAATACTCTTTGTTCTGCGAACTGTGTGGCCTTCCTCTACAATTTTAGAAGATCCAAATAGTACCACCCCAACGTTATCTTCTTCAAGGTTTAATACCATACCTCTTACGGGGTTGCCCTCATTATTGATAGAATCAGGGAGTTCAACAAGCTCCCCGGCCTGCACTTTTGACAACCCATAGACACGGGCAATACCATCACCTACTTCAAGAACGGTACCCACATCGTAAACATCTGCTTCTCCGTCGAATCCGGATAGTTGTTTTCGTAAAATAGCCGAAACTTCGTCAGGTCTGACTTGACTCATTTGTTATTCCTTAATTTTTTATTTCAACAGCAACTGAAGTAAATGTCTCTTTCAGCTGATTTAATTTAAATTTAACCGATCCGTCAATCACAGTATCTTCAATACGTACCATCAGCCCCCCGATAATCTCCTCCTTAACAACTGAATTCAGATTTACTGTTTTACCAGTAGAAGATTCAAGCTCAGTTTTGAGCGTACTGAGTTGTTTTGAATCCAGCTCTGTTGCAGAGGTAACACCCACTTCGATGATACCGTGGTGATTATTGTATTGACTAATAAAGTGATCGGTAATAGGTTTAAGTAACTTTTCTCTGCTTTTTTCAGTTAGCAGATCTAAAAAACCAAGTGTGAGATCACTCACTTTGCCTTTAAAAATGGATTGCAAGGCTGCCTGTTTATCCTGTTTTTGGATAATTGGGCTTTTTAGAAAAGCACGCAGTTCTGATGAATCTCTCAGCGCACCCTGAATCAGAAGCATATCTTTCTTTACATCCTCAAGATCCTTCTTCTCAATAGCCATTTCCAGCAGTGCTTTCGCGTATCTTCTTGCTGCTTGCAGACTCATGATCAGTTATGTTTAGAAATGTCGTTGATAAAAGAATCAACCAACTTTCTGTTTTTACTTACATCAAGCTCCGATTTGATAATCAGTGATGCAGATTTCACGGCAAGCTCAGCAACTTCATCTCTGAGTTCATTGAGCGCACGCTTCTTCTCCTGCTCGATAGTTACGCGAGCATCTTCGAGAATTTTGGCTGCATCTTTCTTAGCTTTCTCGATTTTCTCTGTTCTCAGCATGTCCGCATCATTGAGAGCTTCTTTTCTGATTTTCTGAGCATGAATTTCAGCCTCTTTCAAAGCTTTTTCATTCTCTTTAGAGATCTCTTCTGCTTTAGCCAGAGCTTTTTCTGCGGAATCCAGAGAATCTTTTATTCTCTCTTCCCGCTCTTTCAGTGCTTTCATTATGGGGGGAACAAGATACTTGTTCATCAAAAACAGAAAAAGCAGGGTAGAGAATAATACCCAAAAGCCAAATCCTGTATCGAATGAGAGCAAACCGCCCCCACCATTTAAATAATAAAGCATTCTGTATTCCTGTTATTATTGACCGATACCCAGTGCAAGAAGAATACAAACAATCGCGCCGATAAGGGCAACACCCTCAATAAATACTGCAGTAAGAAGCATAGCTCCTCTGATATCGCCGGCGGCTTCTGGTTGCCTTGCAATACTTTCTGTAGCACTTTTACCGATCATGCCGATTCCGATTCCTGCTCCGAGTGCAATGATTCCGGCTCCTAAGCCTGCTGCTAAAAAACCCATATTATTTACCTATTGATTTGTTGTTGTTGTTATTTATAATTGTACGTCCTGAGCGTGAGCTACTGACGTTTCATCATGTTCATGGTGATGCTCTTCAGCTGCCATACCGATAAATACAGCTGAGAGAAGCGTAAATACGTAGGCCTGAATTAAGGCTACAAGAGCTTTCAGAAAATAGAGTGCCGCTGTCAATAGCACCCAGAAAAACCCTGATCCTACACCAATGTAGGCTCCAAACATATCCGTAAAAATGAAAATCAATCCCAGGATACTCACAATCATAATCTTACCGGAAAGCATGTTTGCAAAAAGACGTATGGCAAGTGCAAATGGCTTGGTAAAGAGCCCGAGTATTTCAACTGGAGTGAGTATAAAACGCGACCATGCCGGCACACCCGGAAACATGAATACATGCTGCCAGTGATCTTTGGTACCATTAATCTGGGTAACAAAAAAGGTGATTCCCGCAAGTGTTGCTGTAACAGTAATGTTGGCGGTAGCAGCTGCAGCCCATGGCAGTAACCCAAACAGGTTCATGAATGCAATGGCCATGAACAGCGTAAACAGATAGGGAACAAACTTTTCGTATTTGCTGTGCGGTATAAATTCTTTGGCAATATCATCACGAACAAATACAAACAGCACTTCAAATGTATTTTGCAATGCCCCGCGAGGCTCAGTTTCGCGCCCTATACCACGCTTGTATCTGTTAGCGGCAATCCACGTGATGATAAATGTCAGTAAAAAACCTAACCATACATAAATTAGGTGTGAAGTTATGGAGAGGTCAAATGAGATCGGAGTTCCATCAAGCCTGAGCAACCCGGCATCACTTTTTATAAATTCACCTGATGCAACAGCGGCATTTGTGCTGCTAAAAAAATACCATTCACCGCCGGCAAGAAATATTCTGGGGAGGTAGATTTTTGTACCGCCAATCACCTCAAAATAGTCGTGATCAGAAACCTTACCCATCACGTCAATAATACTCTCTTGTCCATTTGTCGCGTCAGAGGCAAGAATTACGGAATTGTATGCCACTAAAATAAGAACTGTTACGGCAACCCGACGCAAAAGTTTGCTCATGCTAAATCGTCCTGTTGATCGGTTAGTTGGAGAATTTTCGGTTCAATAGAATCACTTCGTTTACAGAATGGAAAATATAAGAAAATATAAAACTAACAGTAAAGCTAAATTCATCTATTTTTGTTGTCAAAAGAATAAATATGAAGAGTGCTATAACCATCAGAAAACGGATGAAAAGGCTGAGATAGTAGACCTGAACAAACTGCTTCTCACCACTTTCTTTATTAAAAAGTGAAGATAAAAGGTGAACAACCACTGCAAGCAGCCCAATTAAATACCCTGCCGACCAGGCTACGGTTTCTTCATAGGAGAGCAAAAAAATTACAAGCAGATTTAAAAAAGCATACAGCAAGGTACTGAGCCATATATAACCCGAAAACTTGTGACGCATATTATTCAGGAATCCGGTTTATTCATTTTTCTGATGAGGCCACTAAATATTCCAAGCATTAGAACAAGGCCCAGGAATATACCGGCAAGTGTGAGCCACGGCGATGAATCGTATCTGCCATCAAGCCAAAAACCTATTATGATAGGTGCACTAAGCGCAACGGCTATCTCTAATCCAAGGCCGGCATACTGAGCGTATTTTTTGTGCTTTGGGTCGCTAAACAAGATCAGGACTCCTGCAGTGCCGGCTCTTTGATTTTTGTAGATTTGGCAAATTCAGCATCCATAACAGAATCCAGTTCTTTGTTGTTGCCCATTGTACAGTTGCCGTTTAGCTGTGCACCTTCCTCCACCACAAGTACCTTTGTAAAAATATCACCACCTATAACAGCACTCTGCCTCAGCGTCAGGCGATTTGCAACTCTAATGGTTCCCTCAACCCTGCCTGATACATCAGCATCTGTGGAGATCATATTACCGCTTAAGTTTGCTGAGGATGTTACAATAATTTTCCCTTTGCATATGGAATCTCCATCTACCCTGCCTGCAATTCGCAAATCACTGTTTGAGTTGATTGTTCCTTTAATATGAGTGCCCTCACTGATCATGTTTAGGGATGGAGTTTTTGGTGCTGTTGTATTCACTTTGACAGGTTTTTTTTTGAACATTTTGGTTTAACTATTGAAGTAACATTAATGGATTTTGAGGTGTGCCGTCTTTCCATAATTCAATATGAAGATGCGAACCGGTACTCATAACACCACGATCTCCCACAAGGCCTAAGATGTCACCCTGTAATATAAAATCGCCCTGGTTTTTTAACAGCCGGGCACCGTGTTTATAGACGCTCATCATACCATCGGCATGCTGAAGATATAGAACATAACCATAATTTATCGTCCAGATAGCAGAAATAACAACACCATCTGCAACAGACCTAAATTCGGAATTTGATTCAGCCGCAATGTCGATTCCATAATGGCCTGTTCTAACTGAAAAACCTTGAGTTAATGTACCCTGAACCGGGAAGGGGGCCGGGAAATCAGAAATTCTCCCTACCCGTGATGATGAGATAATTTCATGTCTTGTAAGCATATCATACGTATGAGCACCGGCCGCATCATTAAAATAGCTTCTGTCATCATACATAAAATTTAGCATAGGTCTCTGTTCTACATCGAAAAGTGTATCGGGAACACTGCGTACAAAACCTTTTAAATCATTCAGTTGTATTTCTCTTGCATAGAGAGAGTCCTGAAGTGCCATGACTCGCTCACTTATTTCAATTACCTCATCCCGGAACCTATCATCCAGGCGCTGCTGATAAATTGAGCTTAACGGAGTTGCATAAAATATGGCAATCGTAAAAATAATGGCAGCCGTCGTAATGGATACCAAGAGTAGTATAACATCTACCGATTTCAGTTTGAAAGATTTGGCAGCATCGGGATCATTCTCATCAAGAACAATTACCGTTACATCTCCTTCTTTTTCCGATAAGATTTTTTTTAAAAATTGCCACATACTTTTATCCGGAGAGTGAGCAATACTGCACTTTTTGTGATGCTATGATACTGAATAGTTCGGAGCTTCTTTGGTTATCTGAACTGAATGCGGATGACTTTCGCGGTAACTTGCTGCAGAAATCTGAACAAATTCCGCTTTTTTAAGATCGTCAATTGTTGAAGCGCCCACATAACCCATTGCAGCTCTGAGGCCGCCTGAAATCTGGTGAACCACTTCACTGAGATACCCTTTATACGGCACGCGCCCTTCAATACCTTCGGGTACCAGCTTCAGATCGTCCTCAACATCCTGAAAATATCTGTCTTTTGAGCCTTTGGCCATTGCGCCTAAACTGCCCATTCCTCTGTATGATTTATACTTTCTGGCTTCATAAATAATGGTTTCTCCGGGACTTTCATCTACACCGGCAAACATTGAGCCCATCATTACCGCGTCGGCTCCGCCTGCAATGGCTTTTGGGATATCACCTGTTTGCTTGATACCGCCATCTGCAATCAAACCGATATTTTTGGATTTCGTAAACTCTGCAATTTCCATAATGGCTGATAGCTGAGGCACACCTACACCGGTCACAACCCGTGTGGTGCAGATAGAACCGGGTCCCACCCCAACTTTTACAACATCCGCACCGGCATCTGCCAATGCTTCCGCAGCACCTCGTGTAGCGATGTTTCCGCCCACGATATTCAAATCTTTATGTACACTTTTGATCGTTCGAATCATCTGAAGAACACCTTCGGAATGGCCATGAGCTGTATCAACCGTCACCAGATCAACTCCGGATTCAACAAGAGCATCCACACGCTCCATGGTGTCTGGTGTTACACCAACGGCTGCGCCAACTCTGAGCCTGCCCATTTCATCTTTACAGGCGTGCGGGAAATTCATCTTCTTTTCGATGTCTTTAAAAGTAATTAACCCGACAAGAATTTTATCCCTGTTGACGATTGGAAGCTTTTCAACCTTGTACTGCTGAAGAATTTCTTCAGCTTCTTCCAGGCTGGTATTCTCTTTTGCGGTGATAAGGTTTTTGCTCGTCATGATGTTTCCGAGCTTTTTATCCACGTAGTGCTCAAAGCGAAGGTCTCGGTTGGTTACAATCCCGATGAGTCTGTTCCCATCTTCAACAATCGGTATTCCGCCAATTTTATGTTTTCTCATCAAAGCGCGGGCATCCTTTACGGTTGCTTCAGGCGGCAGGGTAACGGGATCCACAATCATACCACTCTCACTTCGCTTTACAAGCCGCACATGCTCAGCCTGATCTTCAATGCTCATATTCTTATGCAGCATGGCGATACCACCTTCACGCGCAAGGGCTATTGCCATGCGGTATTCAGATACGGTATCCATGGCAGCACTTAGAATAGGTACATTGAGTGTAATGCTTGGGGTAAGTTTTACTTTGGTGTCAACATCTCTGGGCAAAACTTTGGAATAGGCCGGTACAAGCAGAACATCATCGTAGGTTAAACCCTGGCGGGTGATACTTGAAAAAGGTGAGGGGGTATTCATACAAAATCGCTTCGTTTACATTTGCGTTAAGATAAAAAAACCCTCAGAACTTATTTCCTCTTTCTTGGTAAAAACTAAAGCTGGCGAACCTGCAGAGAATCGAGAGCAGTATCAAGTGAGCAGATTCCATCCAGATAACTTTTAATCCAGAAATCCACACTTTCTCTTCTTCGCTGAACGTATGAACAGTTCGTTGAGTACTGCCCGTGCAGTTCATTGCAGTAAGCTTTTACATCATCTTCTATGGCAACTTTTAACTCGGCCGGCAACCGGTTCCAGCCAAGAAGGGCAAACATCTCTTCTGTGTTTCTGTAATCCTCTTCTGCTTTTTTAATAATGGTGAGCAGTGCAGGGTTTGTTTTTTTTCGGGGTGCGATTTTTTTTGCTGCATTCATTTTAATTTACTCCGTTTTGTTATTGTTTAGGAGTAATGTAAAGTGCAGTAGTGACATCGTTATGTCATCCTACTCAAAATTAGCTTTTCGCATCCATAAAAAAGTATTCAAACCCTCGTTTAATAAGATATTTTTTAGCTATTTATTGCCTTCACCTGCCCACCGATATGATCACAGCCTTCTTGTCTGTTCTCCTCTCCCTCTCCAAACCACTGCTCATGAGTCTCTTCATCAATAAGTAAATATTCAGCCGAAAGGTCAGAGTTTTTAAAATTTAAGTTGTATGGGTTATCCCCATGGTCTATGTATGTCCCTTCAGTAGGGAAGTACATCTGTCCATGGCCGCAGATCAGGGGAATGTATACCGGTATGTTCACTGCCCTGAGTACATTTCTAAAAAAGCCTGCAGTACCATGGCAGCCAGCAGTCCAATGCCTGAATTGATTATTTACTGAATAGGTTGTGCCTTCAATAATTTTGGTAATGGGTGGATTTCCTCTGTATTGCCAATGATTTTCAGTGTTCTGATAATTTAAGGCCCCATAAAAATGGGCTAAATTTTCAGATGACCAATCTATCAGATTATGAATCGTATCCGAAAGATTATCATCTATGATATTGTTGTTTTTGAGAAATGCATATGTATACCATGGCGGTGCTATCATGGAAGTCCCAAAATTTTGCTTCATTGTTACAAAATTGTGATGAGCAGGGCTACCTGTTGCAATCACATAACCAAGAGTAAATTTTCTCATCAAAGCAGAACTATCGAACAATAATTCGAGCTCTGAATCCGGCAAATTATCAACTGTCCAAGGCACTTTGTTGCCTATCTCAGCTGCAAGTTGAAAAGCAATCCATCTCACATATAATTCCCAGGCATATTCATCTGATAAAGCTGTGTTAGGTGCACCATTATCATTACTTGTGTCATATACATTTTCAGGGGGATAATTTAGCCCTTCAAATTCCGGGTCAAAAGTTCCATCCTGGGTTTTCAGCCAATCCCAAGCTCTGTCAAACTCATACTGAAGCTTTGACTTTTGTCCTGATGACCATTCAGCCCATTTTTTCTTTTCATTTTCACCCACCACATAAACAGAGGAAGCATGCATATACTGCCATTTTATATGATCAGCAATTCGCATGTTATTGTTAAACCAACAACTCAATAATGGACCTCTCCCGGTGAGGTATCTTATAAGATTCATTATTCTGCACCTGAATCTTCGAAAAAATGAAATCCTGTAAATAACTCTTGTATCAGACATTTTCACTGAATTTGTATTTGAGATATGAGAAATATAGACTCATAATCTCTTGATTATTTTAAACTAAAATACAAATTGAGTGATAAATGTCAATAATGGAAGTCCGGAGAATTTTTTCCCCAACCCTACTTTCAAAATATCTCAACCATCCTTATCAACTGGTGGTGTAAACAAAAGGTTATAGAAAATAGAAGACACCTGCTATCCCAACGGCCCAGCAGTAGTAGGCAAAGTAGTGGAATTTCTCCCGCTTCAGTAATTTTATCAGATAGGATAATGCCAAATATCCGGAGAGAAAAGAGGCCAGAAAACCGGCAAAAAGTGCGGTTACTTCTGCATATTGAATGCCTGTTTCAGCAACTTCTTTCACCTCCAGTATCATTGCGCCGGCAAGAACAGGGAGAACCATCAGAAATGAAAAGTTAGCCACGCTGTTCCGGTTCACTCCTGCAAAGAGACCTACCGAAATTGTGGATCCCGATCGGCTGATACCCGGGATAATCGCCATCGCCTGAGCAACACCCATCAATAAAGCACGTATACCGTCCACCTCTTTTTCCGGATTTTTAACAAATCGGGTTGAAAAGAGTATAGTTCCTGTCACAATCAGCATGATGGATACAAAAAACGGATTTAAAAACAGTTGCTCAATCGGATCCTTTAAAGTAAATCCAACAATCATTGCCGGAATCATACTTAACAAGATAAAAAAGCTGAAGCGGACACTTTCATCTTTCATAAACCGGCCCTCTTTCAGAGAGGCCGGAGTCAGCGCTTTATAAAGATTTGTAATGATATCGGCAATCATTTTTCGGTAATAAACCACAATGCTGCAGAATGACCCGAAATGAACCACGATTTCAAAAGTAATACCGGGTGCCAGATTTTGCCCGATCAGTGCTCTTGCCAAAGCCAGATGCCCTGAGCTGCTTACCGGTAGAAACTCGGTGATTCCCTGTAGTATTCCCAGTAGTATTGCTTGTAATAAATCCATTTAACCCAATTAGATTAGAATAAACAGCAGTATATAATTTTAACTGCAGTCTTTGTTTTCTGATTTTCGATTTTACATGGGCGTGCGTGTCCCCACTGCGATTGATAAAATAAAGGAAAAGTGAATAATCCCGGAGCCCTTTTTAACCATTTACTAAACAACACGTGTTTTTTTATTATAACCCGGCTCTTTTAAATATCTCATCCACCCTTCGTGTGTGGTGGTTCAGGTCGAAGGCGGCATCGATTTCTGATAGGCTTAAATTCCCTGTGATGGTTTCATCTGCTTCAACAAGATCGCGGAATGCTCTCTTTTCTTCCCATGCTTTCATAGCCAGGGGTTGAACGGTATCGTACGCTTTTTCGCGAGCGAGCCCTTTTTCGATGAGCATCAATAGCAGACGCTGTGAAAATACAAGACCATGAGTTTTTTCCATGTTTTCAAGCATGTTCTCAGGATATACCATCAGATTTTCAATTACCCCGGAAAAACGATTCAGCATGTAATCCAGCAGAATTGTTGCATCAGGCAGAATAATTCGCTCCACGGATGAATGCGAAATATCGCGCTCGTGCCACAACGGCACATTTTCGAAAGCTGAAATCATATACCCCCGAAGTACACGAGCACAACCTGTAATGTTTTCTGAGCTGATGGGATTTCGTTTATGCGGCATGGCCGACGATCCCTTCTGCCCTTTCCTGAAAAACTCTTCGGCTTCGCGTAATTCTGTTCGCTGCAGGTGACGAATCTCCACAGCTATTTTTTCAAGCGTTGAGCCGATCAGCGCAATAGCAGCCATGTAGTAGGCGTGGCGGTCTCGCTGCAGGGTTTGAGTTGAAATCGGTGCAGGACTGATTCCAAGCTTTTCGCAAGTAAGGCGCTCCACTTCGGGCGGAATGTGTGCAAACGTACCCACAGCTCCGGAGAGTTTTCCAAACTCTACATCTGCCGCAGCATCTGAAAAGCGCTCTATATTTCGTTTCATTTCGGCGTACCATAGTGCACATTTTAAACCAAATGTTGTAGGCTCTGCATGTACTCCGTGAGTGCGCCCCATCATTACAGTTAGTTTGTGTTCATGGGCTTTTTCTGCAAGCGCGCCGGCAAAGCGTTCAAGACCGGCCTTCAACAGTTCGTTTGCCTGCTTCAGGCGATAGCCGTTCGCTGTATCCACCACATCGGTGGAAGTGAGGCCGTAGTGAACCCACTTTTTTTCATCGCCCAACGTTTCAGAAACCGCACGGGTAAAGGCTACCACATCGTGCCGGGTTTCCATTTCGATCTCCTTAATTCTGTCAATATCAAAAGATGCTTTTTCGTAGAGTTTATCAACATCTTCAGAGGGAATTACACCTATCCGGCTCCACGCCCGGCAAGCTGCCAGTTCTACTTCAAGCCATGCATTGAACTGATTCTCTTCAGTCCAGATATCGACCATTTCTTTGCGGGAATATCGTTCAATCATTCAGTAAAAAAGTTATTGAGTTGGAATTTTCAAAGTGGTTCCCGGTTCAATCATATCATCCAGAAAAACCTGATTGATGATAGCTACCTCCTCGGGATCTATATTCATGGGCATTGGTGAAGGCAGCAAATCACTGAATCTTGATCGCTGAGTGGTCTCAACCAGATTAATTGTAACCGGCCTTGTGTTTAAAATTCGCTGATCAGTAAGCCTGCTAAATTGTGAGGTAGTTGCTGCAAAATGCTCTCTGTACTGATCAAAAAGGTTTTGAGTGGTGTAATTGATATACCGATACACTCTGCCTCCATACTCAAGTGCGTACACATTAACTCCCAGTGTCTGTTCGCCATCCTGTATGGAAAAATTCGCTTCGTAGGCGGGAATAGATCCGCTGCTTGTTGTTGATCTCTGGTCTGAACTTTCAATATTATTCATCTCAAGAAATTTATGGACAGATTCACGTGCATCAGACGATTCCTGATCCAGTCTCAAAATCATAACGGCATCTCCCTCTCCGCTCACAAGCACTACCTGTGATGGCTGGTTGATAACCTGCCAGCCGGTTGGATAGGGAAACCGAAACTCGAGATCAGGGTGATAGAAATTTCCATCCTCATGAAAACCATTTCTGGGGTTATCGCCATAAATCATCCCCTGTAATCGCTGCAAATACTCTTCCGTCTTATAAATGGTCTGCTCATATCCCTGCTCACGCCATTCGGCTGCTTTTCTTGGGATGTTTTGCTCGCGCTCTCCGGGATCAGGGTGAGTTGAGAGAAGGTTCGGCAATGCCTGCCCAGAACGTTCAGATATTCTTCTTAAGCTGGTAAAAAAAGCAGCTCCCTCTTCCGCTGCGTAGCCTGTTTTAGCTGCATACTCAACGCCCAATCGATCCGATTCGCGCTCGTGATTTCTGCTGTAACTCAAAAATATCAGTTGAGCGGCCTGGCCGCTTAGATTCAGAATACTTCCACCGGGCAGGCCCAGCAACTCCTGCCCAAGAATAGCACCACCCATTACTATAACGGACCCAATAGTTTGCTGTAATCCCCGTTGAGATGCGTGCCGTGCTGCTACGTGGCCAATTTCGTGACCGATTACCACGGCCAATTGAGCTTCGTTGTTCATATGAGCCAGCAAACCGCGGGTTACGTAGACATATCCGCCAGGCAGGGCGAATGCATTAATAACCGGGCTGTCCAACACCCGAAATACAAACTCAGTATTTCTGAAACGGTCTGATACATCCTCGCCCCTCATGTGACTGTTTTCCAGTATTTCATGGCTGATCCGGTCAAACCATTCATTGATTTGATCATCTTCATACAGACCGAATTCTGAAACAATTTCACTATCCACCTCACGGCCAATTTGAATCTCCTGATCCCATGAATAGGCATAAGCCCGTTTAGTACCCGTAATGGGACTTTCCTGAACCACACAGGATGATGCAAAAATTAAAATGATCAGTAAAGGGGAAAAATATGATAATAGTCGTGTCATAGCAGTGAAATTTGTGTTAACGAAAGGTACATCATTACTTTCTTAGAACGTAGTTACTTCTTGCTGAGTACTATAATTTCTGACTCATGCCCGGAAAGTATCCGAATGAAATGAACATAGATGTACAACATTGCATACGCATCGAGTGAACAATACCTGATTAACACATTCTTAACGGTTTCTTGTTCCTTATCTGTGAGAAGCCCGCATTTTAATGAGATCCATGCATTCATTGCAGCCGACCCATCGGTAATACCGCTCCCATTCTCCTGAATGGAATCGTACGTGGCATTATGAAACAGTTCTTTGAGCAGATCAATTTTTGACAATGCAGAAATGTCACCAATTTCGAAAACAGATTTTAGTTCAGATTTCTCTTCCATATCTGCAATACTTTCGAACACTTGCTTCAGGCCCAGGCTATCCTTCAGATGGCAGTTATAATAATAGTTTCTTATCCATTCGCTAATGTCAAAAAACCGGTCTGACGTGTGATGAGACTTTCGAATGCTTTTCAGAATGTCAATTTCATTGCTATAGAGCATCGAATTCCTCTGAAAATCATTAATCAAATTGTTAATTGCCTGTTTTTCAAACGGAGAATATTGAACAATTGTACCGCCGGAGATTTCCGGAATTTTCCCTAGTTCGTGAACAAAATCAATATGTGGATTTCCTTTATCCGGATCCGAATCGAGCCATTCACTCAGGCGATACGTACCATCCTCAAACAGTGAAATACACGAAAACTGAAAATAGAGAGAGGAATACGGGCCATCTCCCCTTCTCATCGGTATGGCATATGTGGAAGCCTCAAAATCGATGAAGTGAAGAGGGTACTTGAGATTTTTGATAACATGCATTCCGGGTTTCACCCAGATTTGTGGCACCTCTTCATCTTTCGATTTTAAGATCTGAAGGTTACGCCTTTGCTGAATGGTTATTTTAGCAGTGCCATGTGCTTTTATTACATCGAAAGAGTTCAGGCCGTCTGAAATTTCAACATTTTCGCTGTACCAAATTTGTTTCTCGAACAGCTGGCTATTTCCATACCCCATCAATTCGAAAGCGTGATTGTCAGGATTTTGAAGTGTTCCATTCTCAAAATGAAGGTGCCAACAGCTCTTATCTCGGTCTTGTGTTCGTCTGTAGGTGCAATAGCCACACTCTTTACTCCTTTTGTTAACGGAGTAAAATTTTCCGGTTGATAAATCTTTTATCAGCCGAAGAACCTCACTGATATTTTTCCCGGCAAAATCTGCATGAACTAAATCAGCCGGCAAACTTTTTGCAATATCTTCAACCCCAAGACCGGCTGTTACACAGGCAAAAAGGTCCCTTAAATTCTCACTGTCTTCCTGAGAAATATGATGACGATGCAGTAAATTTTTCTCAGACCTGAAATCTTTTCTCGGGAAGTAAAAATCAGCAGAAAGTTCGCTATCAGGAAAACATTTTTTTAAAACTTCGCGTCTGTAGGCAGCCTTCAGCAAATAATTGTTCTCTGTTCTGTTGAAACCTGCTTTGTTGATGTTTTCAGAACTATTACGCTTTCTCAGCTTTCCGTGAATCTGAACAATCGTAAGGTTGTTTTCTTTTTTAAGAAGAACCGGAATTCTCGTTATAAAACTACCGGATTGAACAACAGCGCCGCAAATGGCAACGTCTGTTTCTTTTAACCACTCTTCAGTTTCATTGATTGCAATCCCGGTCTGATCGGAGGTACGCCGTACATTTGAAAAGCGTGTGGCAACGGCATCCCGCACATTCAATTTATTTCTTTGCCTGTAAACCGGCCTTTTCGTGTCATAATATTCCCCTGATAACAGAAAGGTTAGTTTGAGCGGACATCGAACGGCTTCAAGAAAGAGATGGTCGTTTATGATTTGTTCAGATTTTTCTGAATGTGGCATTACTCTACGATGTTAACTTCCGGAACCAATTCAATCCCGAACTTCTTCGCAACGGTATTGCGTATTCTTTTTGCGTGATTCCAAAGCTCTTCTCCGCTTGCACCCCCGTAATTAACAAGTACAAGTGCCTGATTTTCATATGTACCCACATTCCCAACTCTTTTACCCTTCCATCCGGCATGTTCAATAAGCCAGCCTGCAGGTACTTTTACTTTATCCTCAGAGATTTTATATCCGGGAATACCTGGAAATTTTTCTGATAAATCCTTGAATAATTCCGCGTCAATTACAGGGTTTTTAAAAAAGCTTCCGGCATTTCCAATCAGTGACGGATCCGGTAATTTTGATTTTCTGATAGCTATAACTGCATCAAAAACATCTTTGATTCCGGCAGTTGCAATCTTTTTTTTTCGAAGATACTCATCCAATGATCTGTATGAACACTCAATCGGGTGGGGCGGTTTTGTAAGATTCAGACGAATTCCAGTTATGATAACCTTTCCTTTGAGTTCATGTTTAAAGATGCTATCACGATATCCAAACCGGCAATGCTGTTGTTTCAGAACACTCTCCTCACCGGTTTTCAAATCAAAAAAAGTTACACTTTTAAGTACATCCTTTAATTCAACTCCGTACGCTCCAATATTTTGAATTGGTGCCGCTCCTACTGTTCCGGGTATCAGTGCGAGGTTTTCTATTCCTCCGAAATTATGTGCTACGGCCCACTCAACAAGCGAGTGCCAGTTTACACCCGCACCCACATTTAGTTCTGCACGTTCGTCAGTTTGAACTTCCAATGAAATTCCCGAAATAGATATTTTAAGAACTGTTCCTGCAATGTCGCCTTTCAGCAAAATATTACTGCCGCCGCCAAGAATAAAAGGTTCTTCTTTTTCGAAAAGGCCGGTTTCAAACAACTCTTTAAGTTGTTCGGCAGATGTAATATTAATTAAACTTGCAGCTTTTGCAGATATACCGAGGGTATTATAGGGTGTTAAATCTGCATTTTTGTGTATTTGAGCAGAACTGTCTTTTTGAGTCATTTTTTATTCAGGTTCAACCTTCTGAGCCGTAATCGGTTTCACCCTTAATTTCTTTACCCTGTTATTTTTTACGGAGTGTACGGTCAGCTCAAGATTTTTGTAAGTCATTCTTTCACCAACATTAGGTATTCGTTCCATCAAATGGTATACAAGCCCTCCAAGAGTTTCAAATTCATCTTCTGATGTAGAGATCTCGGTTCCCAAAATTTCATCGAGATCATCAAGATCAATTTTTGCATCAAATACATAAACACCGCTTTTAAATTTGGTGTAGAGTTTTTCCTCCTCTTCGTTGTATTCATCGCCAATATCACCCACAATTTCTTCAAGAATATCATCGAGGGTTACGATACCTTCCGTTCCGCCATACTCATCAACCACAATAGCAATGTGTGTTTTTTCATGCTGAAAATCTCTCAGCAGATCATCTAGTTTTTTTGTAGCCGGGATAAAAAGTGCTTTCCGGGAGATGGTATTCCAGTTGATGCCTGACTTATCTAAATCTGTATTGATATACGGAAGTACATCTTTTGAGTAGATTACTCCCGTAATCGTATCCAGATCGCTATCAAAAAGGGGCATTCTAGAGAGGCCTTTATCCTGAATCAGTTCAATAACTTCAAGCAGAGTTGCATTTACAGAAACGGCTACAATATTTACACGCGATGTCATGATCTCTCGAACAGTGGTATTCCCAAATTCAATTACATTTTCGATGATTTCGCGTTCCTCTCCTTTAATGGACCCTTCCTTTTCACTCATCTCTGCCATAGTTTTCAGATCTTCTGCCGTCATCCTGTTGCCCGGTTTTGGCAAGCTCCGTTCAAGTGTCATGGTGCTTTCTGCAATAATCTTTGAAACAGGCGTAAAGAGAATAAAGTTGAAATAGATAAAATTGCACATTCTCCGTGAAACCTTGAGCGGATTATTGATGGCAATTACTTTCGGTGTGATTTCACTCAGAATTAAAATCATGAATGTAAGTACAACAATTTCTACAGCATAAACGAGAGTGAGCGGCAACTCATACATGATGGCAATTTTCCCGGCTATAACAGCTGCAAGAACAGAACTCACAATATTGGCAAAAGTATTCCCTATTAAGATAGTTGCCAGAAGCCTTCGCGGCTTATTAAGCATTTTTATAATGCGGGAATCTTTTTTGGCGTGAATACCCGTGGGGGAAAGCGTATCTAGCTTATTTACAAGTGAAAAGAAAGCTACCTCTGATCCTGAGAAGAGAGCGCTTATAAATAATCCCAGAATCATGACACTGATCTCAACTATAAGTTCACCGGAGCTGAACGTTTCAACATGTTCTGCAACAAATAAGAACAGAAGTTTAGGAAAGATAAAAAGCGGATTTCCCGGAGGTTCGTCTAAGGTATCCAAAAATCAGTTATTGGTTAACAAATATATCTACGTAAAAATATGAATAAAAAAAAGGTGACGATCAAAACTGATCACCACCCTCTGAAATTACAAAAGTTTGCGTTGATTAAAACGGTAAATCGTCGTCCATATCATCGAAAGAATCATCAATTTCAGCTGTTTGCGCAGGCTTCGAACTTTTTTGCGCATTAGAATTTGATGGGCCACCTGAACCTCGGCTGTCAAGCATTTGCATGTTGAGAGCTTTTATTTCGGTGGTGTAGCGCTTCTGGCCGTCTTTATCTTCCCATTCACGTGTTTGAATTGGGCCTTCAAAATATGCGAGTGATCCTTTCTTCAGATACTCCTGGCAGATTTCAGCAAGTCTTCCCCAGGCTACAATTCGGTGCCATTCGGTGCTTTCCTGAAGCTCACCGTTTCTGTCTTTATATCGTTCAGAAGTTGCTACATTTAATGTAGCCACTGCTGTATTTGATTGCGTATACCGTACCTCAGGATCCTGCCCAAGTCTTCCAATTACCATTGCTTTATTTAATGAACTCATAATGTGTTCCTCATTTTTTTTGTTAGTGTTCTATCTATAAGAACTGATTTTTCAGGATTCCTTACACTTTTTTTTTATCAAGGCACTTTTTTTATCGAAGTGCCTCTTCAAGCTCCAGAGAAGCATCACTTCCGGCATCACGATACTTGATAATTAATGGGCATGCAACTGAAAGTCCCAGCTCATTTGCCCAAGCACTTCCTACAGGTCTTGTGCCGGGCACCACCACGGCATTTTCAGGAATTGCAACTCCCTTGCCAAGAACAACTTTATTCACACAATCATATACCGGCACCGACCTTGAAAGGGTAACTCCGGGTGCAATTACGGCTCGCTTCTTTACAAGAATCCCTTCAACAATCACAGCTCCTGCCCCGATAAAACAATCATCTTCAATTACTACCGGGCTCAGGCCAACCGGCTCAAGCACTCCGCCAATTTGTACTCCGGCGGATAGATGAACATTTTTACCAATCTGAGCACACGACCCTACAAGTGCATGGCTGTCTACCATGGTACCCTCATCAACATAGGCACCTATATTTATATATGCAGGCGGCATAATGATAACCCCTTTTGCAACGAATGCTCCCCGCCGAACTGAAGAACCACCCGGCACAAGGCGCACACCATCCTCAACATCAAACATTCGCGGCGGAATGTTGTCTTTATCTACAAAGCCCTCATAAATTCCACCATACTCTGAATTTTTCCCGGCTTTGAAAGCCGAAAGTATGGCCTCTTTTACGGCTATGTTCGCTTCCCAAACATCGCCTTTCGGTTCAGCAGCGCGTATGGTTCCATTTTCAAGTTGATCAAGTGTTTTTTCCCAGCTCATAACTATTCTGAATTATTTTTATACCAATGATTGACTTGTTGATCAGCCTTTAAAAGCTTTTCCGTGTTTGCAAGGTCGTCTTCAATTAATGGAAGACGCAGTGTTGTGTGTGATATCAAACCTTTTTCCTTCAGCAGGCATTTTGCCGGTATCGGATTCGCAGCTGAAAATAGTTCTTTAACAGCATCGGGCCATACCGGAAAGAGTGATTCCGTTTCCCCTTTCAAACATTTTTCAACATAGAGTTTTGTTGCTTTAGGCCAAATATTGGAAGCAACTGATACCAGTCCCCTTCCGCCTTCAATAGCAAAATCGGGCATTAGTGCATCGTCTCCGCTAAAAAGTGGTAAATCCGGTAATGTGATTCTGAATATCTTAAAATCTGAAACACTGCCGCTTGCCTCCTTTACCGCCCATAAATTTTTGTGATTTTTCAGGGAAGTAAGTACCTCAGGGCTCATTTTAACTCCCGTACGCGAAGGGATGTTGTAGAGCATGCAAGGCTTTTCCGATATATCCATGAGATGCCTAAACCAGGTTGTTTGGCCTTTTATTCCCGGTTTTGCATACAGAGGCGTAACCAATAAAAATGCATCGATGTCAAGAGAGTTACAGTGGATAATCCATTTTGCCTGAGTGGTGTGATTAAACCCTCCCACTCCAACCATAATGGGTACGGCGAGATTCAGGCCTGCAACAAATTCTACTACCTTCTTTTTTTCACCGCCCGATAACGCTAAACCTTCCCCGGTACTGCCGGCAAGAAGAATACCCACCCCGGCTTCATCCTGTCTTTTAGCAAGACGTTCCAGATCTTCAAAATGAATGCTCCCATCAGGGTGCATGGGGGTTATTAATGCGGTCCAGAGTTTCAGGCTTTTCATATCAATTCACTGTATGCCCTGTCAAAAATATCAGAAAACGGGTATAGACCCGGTTCAATCATGGTATGTTCCAGAAGAAAGTTCGCGGTCCAGATGGCTCCATCCGCAAACACACTGCGATCGTGGGCTTCGTGTTTCAGGTAAATAGATTCACCGGCTGTTTTAATATGAAGATTGTGAATGCCTTTTACATCGCCCTGCCGATCTGAAGAGATAACGGACTCTTTACCCAGCCATTTCTGCCATGAAATGGCTGTGCCACTTGGGGCGTCCTGTTTTTGAGTGTGATGGACTTCGTGAATGTGAAAATTGGGGCTATCCAGCAGATCAGATCCTTTCCCAAATATTTCAATGGCTTTTCTAACCAAATTCATACCTAAGCTGAAATTTGATCCAATAACCCATTTGGTATTTGAAGTTTTAACCCGGCTCGGCAAATCGGCAGGCCATTCATATCCGGTAGTTCCCCATACAGCCGGTATTCCGGCCTCAAGTACAATATCTATGATCTCCGCTGCTGCATTACCGGGTACAAATATTATAGCTGCATCTGTTTTTTTAAGTTCACTTGTGGTGGGTTTATTATCTTCATCAAATAAAACTGCCTGTTCACCAAGCTGATGGGCCACATAACTACCCGTTTTACCCGTTCCAATCACAGCAATTTTTCGTGTATCTGTATTCATAGTAAATTAAGAAATAATAAATTTATCGTGTAACACTCTGATTACATCTGTTGCTTTATTTTCACTAACCAGGAAACAGAGATTGTGTGAACTTGCCCCGTGGCAGATCATCCTGATGTTCACATTCTCGAGCGCACCAAATACCGGGCCACTAAGGCCTGCAGTAGCATCGAGATTATTACCCACAAGTGCTATGAGAGAAAGGTGTGACTCAATCTCAACCTCTGCAAACTCTCGTAGTTCTGCTAGAATCTCATCATTTATTTTTTGCTTGCCGGATGCATGGATGTCAGAATCAAGTGTAAGAGCCACACTTACCTCACTTGTTGTAACCAAATCCACACTTATTTTATGATCTGAAAGCACCTGGAACAATCTTGCCAGAAAACCATGCCTATGCAGCATATCAAGACTGTGTACGGTTAGTAAAGTCTGGTCTTTTCTCAGGCTTATCGCCCTGATTACAGGCTTATCTCTCGACTCTTTCACAATCCAGGTTCCGGGTTTATCCGGTTCCATACTAGAGCCTACATATACTCTTATATTCTTTCTGATTGCCGGAACCACAGTGGCCGGGTGTAGCACCTTCGCACCAAAAACAGAAAGTTCAGCAGCTTCATCAAAACTGATTTCTGTGATTGGACGGGCATTCGGCACAATTCTGGGATCTGTGGTGTAGATAGCAGTTACATCGGTCCAGATTTCCAGAACATCTGCATCTGAGCCCTCTGCAAAAAGCGCAGCTGAGTAATCACTCCCGCCGCGACCAAGTGTGGTTGTTGCCCCGTTTTTTTCACTTCCAATAAAACCCTGTGTTACAATTCTGCCTTTTAAAAGCAAAGGCTCAACCAGCTTAGTAATTTTTACTGAGATCGCTTTCACATCAGGTTCCGCGTTGCCAAAGCTATTATCTGTAATAATTACTGTTCTTGCATCAAACCATATCGCTGGCTCACCTGACTCCTCACTTAGCAGACGGGAAAAAATAATGGATGACAGCCGCTCTCCGAATGATAAAATTTCATCTTTCAGCATCATTGTCATTATCTGCGTTCTTGCTGCAATGATTTCAAGTTCATCGAGCAAGCTGATTATGATATCCTCAATCTTCTCCGGCTGAGCCAAATCCTTCAGAATTTTCAGATGTTTTTCTCTAATCGTTTTTGCAATCTCAATACGGGTATCAGCATCATCTGCAGCTATCAGGTCTGTAAGCAGATTTGTAGTACCTGCAGTAGCACTCACAACAATTATTTTTTTATCGGGGTCGGCTTTAATAATGGACGCACATCGCCGCATTGCGGCTGAGTCGGCCATACTTGTTCCGCCAAATTTGGCAACTTTTCGTAAATCGGGCATAGTAGTTTCTATGAAAATTTCAGTTTAAAAATAGTGAATTTTCATGCTGAATGTAGGTTTTCTTGAATGATTCTTATTAAGTGTTGTAAACTTAAATACGTCGGTTTTATAAGAACAAAGGCTTTCATAATTATTGCAGACGGCGACTATATATGCACACCACTTTAGATTTAAAGAAAAGATTTTGTATTTTATCTGATTCGAAGAAATGTCGATCACTCGACCACTGAAACAGGAAGTCTAATTTAACAACCCCGGTGATTTTTTATGCCAAGCGGAAAGAAAAGGAAAAGAGCCAAGATTGCTAAGCACAAAAGAAAGAAGCGTCTGCGTAAGAACAGGCATAAGAAGAAAAAGTAATTTGTAAAAGCATCTTCAAAAAGGGCACTTATTGTGCCCTTTTTTATTTTATGCTGCAGGTAACTTTACGCTGTCGTCGGCAATTTTAATAATTTTGTTCGCCTTAAAAAGAAGATGGGTTAACTTTCTGCCTATGTACTCATGCACTTCGTTCAGACTGTTGAGTTCTCCAATGGTAAACTGAAAATAGGACAGGAGATTTAATGCGGTTAAATATTTCCCGTATTCATCACCGTCTATTTCAATATGCCAGCGAGTAATAATATCGTCAGATATTAAAAGTTCATTAACCTGCTTGCTGGCCCTGTCCATCCATTCACTTGCCATTTCAATTCTGTAGTTCTCATCACCAGAACCTGTTTGAGGCTGGCAGCTGTTCACATCAAAATGCCAAACCAATTCAATATCAATGGAAGGGTCTACATTTGCTTCTGAGAGATGTTTAGACTTGAGCATGGGATGGCGATCAGTTCCGGAAAGTTTATTGGCAAGGGCCACCTCACGAAAACTGTCCCAGTCAAAATTGATCGAAAGTTGTGTAAGATGATTTGTTGAGTCTTTCAGATCGATGACAATCTCAAGGCCTGCTGCGTTTATTTTAGCCTCTTCCCATGTTTTGAATTTTGTAACATTTATATTCCTCTTGCTCAATGAACTATTAATCTTATTAACTACAGACTGAAAAATAGGATACTGCATTCTTAATCTTATTAAGTGACAGATTCAGTTTACTCGTGCTCAAATGAATAACTTTTACATCCTAATATATTTAACTGAAGAGCTAAAAACCAACTGCATCGGTAAGGTGTTTGATTTTAGCACCAGCCCGCATAAGAATGTTTGGGAAGCGTACCTATATGATGAAAAAAACCGGATAAGGCTTGTATTTTCAGTGAACTCAACAGAAACGGCACTCTTTACCGACAGCTACAAAACCGCAAAAAAAAGTAACACAACTACTTTTTTCGAACCAATTGCCGGACTTAGAGTTAAGAATATAACCCTGGCTGAGAACGATCGTTTTATCTATTTCCATTTCGACATGGGTTACAGCATAATTTTTAAACTTTTTGGAAATAAGCCCAATTGCTTTCTTGTTCAGGACGGTGTGATTTCAGACGCTTTTAAACAGCCTGATTATCACAATGGCAAGCCCGCCCCGAAACCGAAGAAACCCTCACCGGCACCCATATCTGAACTCAATAAAAACCTGAATCCCAAGAACACAATCATTAAAACAAGCCCAAAATTTCCCAGACATCTTATTCCATTACTGATTGAAGAGTTCAATTTGAGTGAAAAATCCGTGCAGGATATCGCAGAACTTACAAAAAAGTGGACTTATCAAATGCAGCAGAACCCCAATTTCAGAGTTTTACAAACCGGAAATATCTGTTTACTTCCCGAAAATGTACTGCCTGATTCTGCTCATAAAACGTTCAGTGAAATAAATGAGGCTGTGAAGTTTGCCTATTACAACACCTCGAAAGAGCGAAGGTTATCGGAACGTCTTCAGAGTATTAAACCGAGAGTAAATAGTTCTGTTAAAAAAACAGAAAGTACCATCAGACAGCTTGAAAAGGCCGACAAAGGTCTTGAGCGGGCAGAAACGTACGAGCAGTACGGACATCTGCTCATGTCGCAGGCACATATCAAGCCGGATGGCGGAACTGAATCAATCTCTGTTTCTAATTTTTACGACAATAATAAATCCATAGATATTCCCGTCAAACCTGATCGCTCAATTGCTGAAAATGCTCAGCTTTATTATGATAAATCCGCAAAAGCAATTCGGGGTGTAGAGGAATCTAAACGTCGACTGAAAGAAAACCGAACCAAACTTTCTGAATTGGAAACGATAGCCGAATCGCTTCATCAGATTGAAAAAGTGTACGAATTTGATGATTGGTTCCAAGAGAACGAACAGAGTCTGCAGCGGCTTGGAATACTTGCACAGAATGTTCAAAAAGAGAAAACTCCTTATAAAAAAACTGAAATCGAAGGTTTTGAAGTGTGGATTGGGAAAAACGCCAAAAGTAATGACCGCCTCACCACCGATGCCCATAAAGAAGATGTATGGATGCATGCCCGTGGCGTTAGCGGTTCTCACGTGGTTATACGGATGAACAACCGGCAGGATATGCCTCAAAAATCTGTTATTTTAAAAGCAGCATCCATCGCTGCGTGGAACTCAAAAGCACGGGGTGCCGGACTTGTGCCTGTTATCATCACTAAAAGAAAATATGTTATAAAACCGAAAGGTGCCCCTGCCGGAACCGTGAGGGTTCAGCGGGAACAAGTTGAATTGGTAAAGCCACAAAAAATTTCATGAAGCAACAGAAAACAATCAAACCGCCAATTTTTATTTGCGGTATGATGGGAACGGGAAAGTCAACAATTGGAAGAATACTGGCCAAAAAAGCCGGGTTGCCTTTTTACGATCTTGACACTCTGATTGAGGTAAAGGCCGGTAAATCCATTCCTGATATATTTGCAGACTCCGGTGAAGAAGCTTTCAGGGAATTGGAAAAAAGCCTTCTCATTGAGCGTGCGCAAACTTGTGATGGAATCATGGCTCTTGGTGGCGGTTCACTGCAAAATCAGCACCTTACCGATCACGTGAAATTATACGGATGGCTGATTTATGTAGATACTGCTGTGAACGAAATTGTAACAAGACTGCATAAAAACAGCGGGCGGCCGATGATAAACAAAACTGCACCTGAAGATCTTGAAACAAGAATAACCAATCTTTTGGAACAGAGAAGCCCGTTTTATGAACAAGCCCATATTACCGTTCAAACTGCCGGTAAAAATGCAGCCGGTATGGCAAAAGAAATTCTGAATAAATTATGGATATACAATGCGTAACATAGAAATTAAAAGCTCTTCAGGTATATATAATGCGGTTGTTGGAAGAGATATTCTGCCCAAAGCTCTACATCAAGTTCTTCAAAAAGAACCTGCTGACAGAGTGTTTCTTTTGATTGATGAAAAT
>SLJB01000290.1 GCA_007135335.1 Balneolaceae bacterium | reverse complement strand
GATCCCGCCGGTGCCTGAATTACGTGAAAATCTGCTAGAGTATCATCCTCAAGCGGGTTTGATTCATAATCTGCCTTTTTAAGATTCCGGGCAACAAAACTGTCGGAATCTGCAATGATGGTGCCGCCGGGTTTTAACATCCCGATGTTTGCCTTTAATGCTGCAGGATTCATTACTACCAACACGTCTACCTGATCACCGGGGGTATAAATCTCCGTTCCGCCGATCTGTATCTGAAAGCTCGACACACCACCCACACTTCCCTGTGGTGCACGAATTTCAGCAGGAAAATCCGGGGTGGTAGTCAGATCGTTACCCGCCCATCCTGAGGCCTGGGAAAACATGTCTCCCGTTAGTTGCATACCATCACCCGAATCACCGGAAAATCGTACTACTGCCTTCCTCATCTCCGGAGTCTTTACATTTTCAGCCATAAATTGTCTCATCTCATGTTAATGGGGCACCAATGTTCACAAATTAAGTGTGAAGCAGGTCTTTCCTTTCAAGTAAAACATCTTCTGATTCTTCGTGATCCGGGTCCGGAATGATACAATCCGGTACAGGACAAAACACGATACACTGTTCTTCATCATGAAATCCTTTACATTCTGTACACTTATCAGCTACAATAAAGTAAAAATCGTCTGAGATGGGTTCCTGCATTTCATCTGCATCTACTTCTTTTCCATTAAGCAAGGTAACCATACCTGAAAGAGACGTACCATCTGCCATTGACCATTCTGCGCCCGGCTCATAGATTGCCTGATTTGGGCATTCAGGTTCGCAAGCTCCGCAATTAATACAGGTATCGGTAATTAATACAGCCATAATTTTTTTCTTTTTAAGTTTATATATGTTCTTTTTTAACTATAAGTCTCAATACACAGTAAATAGATATTTAGACAAAAAACTCTAAATAAAGGTACTAAATACTTTTCTAGCTGACAACAAATGAGAGGTTCAACTCCTTAATTTAGAATCAGTATAGATTATTGGAAGTTTTCAATTTTGAATCCCTGCAAAATCTTGATGTAATTGGCGCGTTCAAATGCACTTGGATTGGCAACTGAAGCCGAACTCATCGCACCTTTCATCTCTTCAAGAGAGTTATACCCCTTCTCTTCCATCCACAGTACCATCTCTTTTTCTATCTGCTGTAAAATGCCCGGGCCACTGTATAACAGCACTGAAGCCATCATGGCTACATCTGCTCCTGCAAGAACCATTTTAATCACATCTTTTGCCGAATGAATACCTGTGGTTGCTGCAAGACTTCCTTTAAGGTGCGGCCTCAGCATAGCAATCCATCGTAATGGAAGTCGTTTTTCAAATGAGCTGCTGAGTTCAAGACTCGGCTGAACCTCCAGATTTTCCAGATCAATATCCGGCTGATAGAATCGATTGAAGAGCACCAGGCCATCAGCACCGGCGTTTTCGAGCTGAACGGCCATATTCCCAAAAGAACTGAAATACGGGCCCAACTTTACAGAAACCGGAATCGTAACTGACTCTTTTACTGCCTTTACATCATTGATATACATCTGCTCCACATCAGTAGAAGTGAGTGTGGGATCGCCTGCAATATAGTAGACATTTAGTTCGATGGCATCGGCTCCTGCTTCTTCCATGCGTTTTGCATACGATCTCCAGCCTCCTTCAGAAATACCATTAATGCTTGCAATTACAGGAATATCCACAGCCTTTTTCAAAGCTGCAATTTGCTCCAGATAATCTTCCGCATGCAGATTGTGATACTCTTCGGGCTCAGGAAAATAGCTAAGAGCTTCCGCATAGCTATCCTGTGATGTAGTTAAATAGTGATCGAGAGCTTGGTTTTCTACGTTAATCTGCTCCTCAAATAGTGAATACATCACAACAGCAGAAGCGCCGGCATCTTCCATTTTTTTTACATTATCCACTTCACTGGATAGCGGCGAAGCAGCGGGAACAAGCGGGTTTTTAAGGGTTAGCCCCAGATATTTGGTCTCTAAATTCATGGTGTTCTCGTTAGTTTTGGAAATTTTTTTCAGGTTTTAAGCAGTCCGTTTCCCCCTCTCTTTTCCGAGAGGGGTACGGACGATGTGATCTACTTCTCTTCCGGCTCGTACACTTTTTCCAGCTGTTCGTAAACTCTCCACTGTTCGTGCACTTCTTTTTGAGCCTGGGTCATGAGTTCCTTTGCTATTTTTGGTTGTGATTTAGCCAGCATCAGATACCTCATCTCGTTGTAAGCGTAATCTTTCAGATCAATTTTTGGTGCTTTTGAGTCGAGCTGGAACGGATTCTTGCCTTCGTCAGATTTCGACGGATCGAATCTGAAAAGCGGCCAGTACCCTGAATCAACTGCAAGTTTCTGCTGAGTTAATCCATTCTTCATATCGTAACCGTGAGCAATACAGTGGCTGTACGCAATGATAATGGAGGGTCCCGGATAACGCTCTGCCTCGATAATCGCTTTCATCGTCTGCATATCGCTGGAACCCATAGCAATTCGTGCTACGTACGCTTTTCCACTGTTGATCGACATCAAACCCAGATCTTTCTTACCAACCCGCTTCCCGGCTGCAGCAAATTTCGCAACGGCTCCAAGTGGTGTGGCTTTCGAGCACTGTCCGCCGGTGTTGGAGTAGACCTCAGTATCCATTACGAGGATGTTCACATCACGACCACTATCCAGCACATGATCGAGACCACCATAACCGATATCGTAAGCCCAGCCATCACCGCCGAAGATCCAGACGCTCTTCCGTACCAGGTAATCGGCAACGCTTAAAAGCATTTTGGAATCTTTTCCTTCAGAGTTCTTGAGCAACTCTTTCAGTTTCCCAACTCGCTCGCGCTGCTCAAAAATACCCGGTTCAGTTGACTGATCTGCATTCATTATTTCCTGAACCAATGACTGATCCAGCGCACCATTCATTCGGCTAAGCATCTCTTTAGCCTGCTCTGTGTGTTTATCGATGGTAAGTCTGTAACCGAGGCCAAACTCAGCATTATCCTCAAAGAGCGAATTGGACCATGCAGGCCCCAGACCCTGGTTGTTCACAGTATACGGAGTTGATGGTAAGTTACCGCCATAAATGCTTGAACAGCCCGTTGCGTTGGCAATCACCATCCGGTCACCGTAAAGCTGTGTAATTAGTTTGATGTAGGGAGTTTCACCACAACCGGCACATGCACCTGAAAACTCAAAGAGTGGCTGCAGGAACTGCGATCCTTTCACGGTTTCTTGCTTAATTTCAGAGCGATCAAACTCAGGCAGTGTGAGGAAAAATTCCCAGTTCTCAATTTCCTGCTCAAGCAGCGGCTCAATAGGTGCCATATTCAGCGCTTTGCGACTTACATTGGTGCGATCTTTTGCAGGGCAGACTTCGACACAGAGCACACAACCTGTACAATCTTCCGGTGATACCTGAATACTGATCTTGGTATTATCTGGCCACTCGCGCCCTTTTGCATCCATATATTTGAAGGTTTCAGGGGCGGTTTCAAGAAGCTCACCATCAAAAGCCTTCATTCTGATTACAGCATGCGGGCAAACAAACATACACTTACCGCATTGAAT
The DNA here is from genome assembly GCA_007135335.1 of Balneolaceae bacterium. Taxonomy (GTDB): domain Bacteria; phylum Bacteroidota; class Rhodothermia; order Balneolales; family Balneolaceae; genus Rhodohalobacter. Next base: position 4,953 of record SLJB01000290.1, on the reverse strand, counting down.
ACAGATATCGGGTTCAAGTACCGGTATCTCCTGAGCAATGCTCCTTTTCTCCCATTGCGTAGTTGCTGTGGGGAAGGTGCCATCTGCTTCGAATGCACTCACGGGCAGATCATCACCATTTCCGGCAATAATTTCCGCGATAACTCTTTGAACATATTCAGGGGCTTCTTCAGGTACGGGTGGGCGCATTTTGATCTCTGAAGCGGCCATATCGGGTACTTGAATCTCGAACAGGTTCGCAACTGAGTTATCTACAGCTGCATAGTTGCTTTGCAGAATTTTCTCTCCTTTGCTGCCATATGCTTTTTTGATGGCGTCTTTGATCATCAAAATGGCTTTTTCTTTAGGCAGAATTTCTGATATGGCAAAAAAGCAGGTTTGCATAACCGTATTGATGCGTGTACCCATACCATTTTCCCTGGCAACCTTGTAGGCATCAATACTGTAAAATTTCAGCTTTTTGTCGATGATTTGCTGCTGCACTTTTTGGGGAATATTGTCCCAGACCTGATCCGGGTCAAATGGAGCATTCAATAAGAATGTAGCACCCGGACGGGCTTTTTTGAGCATATCGAGCCTGTCAAGAAACGAGAATTGATGGCAGGCAATAAATTTTGCCTTATCAATCAGATATGCTGAACGAATCGGGTTCGGACCAAACCGAAGGTGTGAAACGGTTGTGGCACCGGATTTTTTCGAATCGTACACAAAATAGCCTTGTGCATAATTATCGGTATTATCCCCAATAATTTTGATGGAGTTTTTATTCGCACTCACGGTGCCATCTGCACCCAGGCCATAAAACAATCCTTCAAAAACAGATGGATCCATATCCCAGCCATTGGTATTATAATCCAGGCTGCTGAAGGTCACATCATCATTGATTCCAATTGTGAAGTGGTTCTTAGGCTTCTCTTCTTTCAGTTCATCAAAAATTCGGCTGATCATTGGCGGTGTAAACTCTTTTGATGAGAGTCCATATCTGCCATTTACCACTTTTGGTTCCCGGTTAAAGGTTTTCCAGCCCTCAGTTCTGTTTTCATGAAGTGTGGTAATCACATCGTGATAGAGCGGTTCACCCGAACTGCCCGACTCTTTGGTTCTGTCGAGTACTCCAATAGCCTGCACGGTTTCAGGTAATGCTTCAATCAGATGTTTCATACTAAACGGACGGAATAGACGAACTTTTACAAGTCCAACTTTTTCTCCATTTTTGTTCAGTTTTTCAACCGTTTCGTGGGCAGTTTCTGCACCGGAACCCATTAAAATTATAACTCTCTCTGCATCTTCCGGTCCATAATATTCAAAAAGATTATACTGCCTGCCGGTATGTTCGGCCAGTTTGTTCATTGTATTCTGTACAATATCGGGGCAGGCCAGGTAATATTTATTTCCGGTTTCCCGCGCCTGGAAAAATACATCAGGGTTTTGAGCCGTACCACGCAGAACAGGTTTATCCGGAGTTAATGCACGCCGGCGATGTTCAATCACCCACTCATCATCAATCAGGTTGCGCATTACATCATCCTGAATCTGATGGATTTTTTGCACCTCGTGAGAGGTTCGGAATCCATCGAAGAAATGTATAAAAGGTATTCTTGATTCCAGTGTGGAGGCGTGCGCAACTAGGGCCATATCCATTGCTTCCTGTACGCTGTTTGAGCTTAACATTGCTACCCCGGTAGGACGCATTGCCATAACATCACTGTGATCGCCAAAAATGGATAAAGCGTGAGTGGCTACCGTTCTTGCAGCCACATGCACTACAGCAGGAGTTAATTCGCCGGCAATCTTATAGAGATTCGGCATTTTCAGAAGAAGTCCCTGAGAGGCTGTGAATGTTGTGGTTAAAGCCCCGGTTTGAAGTGCACCATGCATAGTTCCGGCCGCACCGCCTTCGCTTTGCAACTCTGAAACTTCGGGTACTGTACCCCAAATATTTTTTTTACCTGCCATTGACCATTCATCACTCCACTCACCCATAGGTGATGCCGGTGTAATTGGATAAATGGCAATAACTTCACTTAATTTATGAGCTACATATGCAGCTGCTTCGTTTGCGTCAATAGTTACCTGTTTCTTCGACATGAAAAATTCCTCCGGGAATATTTGATTCTGTATTTAAAATCTTTGGTTTTAAAACTTCAGGCGATATCTGCTCAAGTTTTTTTTGATATTATATCTGAGTGAAGGAGATGATACTGCCTCCATTTTGCACTTCTTCTTTAAGTGCTTCCAATGTTTTGGTTTCAAACAGGTTTTGCACCCGTTCTCTAATAATTTTGTAGTCGGCATGAATGGGACATGGATCTTCATCGTCACATGTTTTAAATCCTATACCGCACTGATAAAAAATGTCAAGGCCATCAATTGCATCCACAATTTCAATAAGTGTTATTTTATCGGGCGATTTTGATAATCGGAATCCGCCGGTTGGCCCTTTCATGGAGTAGAGCAGTTTCTCCCTCACCAACAACTGTAAAATTTTACTCAGAAAATGTTTGGGAATATCCTGTGAGGTTGCAATTTCACTCAGCTCTACATTCTTCTCAGTTGATGAATGCAGGGCTATGTAAAACATAGCTTGTAAACCATAGTGGCATGAAGCTGAAAACATAGAGTACCTTTTAGAAACCGGTTAACAGACAGATAAGAGAATGGTCAAGAACCCCCTCACTCTCTACTACTCTTATTAATCACCCGAAGCATGGTTTTGATGATTTACATCACTGTTCTGCAATACGGGTGGTATACATAAATCCTTATTAAAGATATTTAGATAAAAAACTCTAATTAAATGTAATAAAAAAGTTCTCTGAGTACAACTTGTAATTCAAAGATTAGATTGAGTCTATTTTAGTTCCATTTGGATCAGAAACTTACGGCACATCAGGGAGCAGATTTTATTCCTCTTTCTTGCCCAAACTGATAATACTGTCCCCTCTTCTCACATCTTCAGTTAGCTCAAGCAGGGTTTTGGTTGAGAAGAGCTCCTCAACCTGATTTCGAACTTTTTTGTATTCTTCATGAATGGGGCATGGATTACTGTCATTACACTGCTTAAACCCGATACCGCATTTTGTAAAGACTCCAAGTCCGTCAATCGCATCTATTACTTCAATGAGTGTAATATCTTCCGGTTTTCGGCTCAGTCTGAAACCACCTGTAGGACCTTTCATTGAGATAAGCAGATTGTTTCTGACCAGTTCCTGAAGAATTTTACTGAGAAAATGTTTTGGGATATTTTGCTCCGTAGCAATCTGTTTGAGATCAACATTTTTATTCTCAGATGAGAACATGGCGATGTATAACATTCCCTGGAGTCCGTAATGGCAAGAGGTGGAAAACATGATCAGTCTTTTATAATTCTTTAACTTTATTTTCTCTATGCAAAGATCTCAGTATTAGCTGATACCATACTCCGAAATCAGTTATGAATATACAAAATTACAGGCGTACTTTTATATATGCAGAAAAACTAAAAAATTACCCTAAAACAGAACTGTATCACGCAACATTGTATCTGAAATTGCTTATTTCAATTTTTCAGATACAATCTCTCTCACATTTTCAGCAAGGTCTGCACAGTAGGCTACTTTATCTACACTTGTGCAGTGAATAATCTCTTCTTCACCATCTTTTAACATATCATTGCATTTGCAATACAGTGAAGAAAAATCAATCTCATTAAGATTTTTATTATACTTGCTGCAGAAGGTTATCAGCTGCTCAATTGTTAAACTTGGTTCAAGCATAACATTATTCTCTTCGGCGTACAGCATTGCCAGCCCGTAAAGATATCTGTAAAGCGATCGTCGGGAAAATACACAGGCGGAATAGCTCACAACATCCTCTGCAGGTCTGTACAATTCCTGCGAAGCACGATTAAAATCTTCTTCTGCCTTTTTAAAAAGCTCGTTTGGGTTCGTCTTGCTCATAGTAGTGGGATTAAATGTTAATGAAATTCATGCCGGTTGCCATTGAATTAACTCACATATTTATGCCAATCCGACTATTTAACCGGTAATTTTACTCTCGACAAATTCAAAGAACTTAAAAACCGATCATTTGTAATGAATTTCTTGCAAGCTCCAATACCGGCTGGAAATAAACTCCCAGAAACAAGGTGGGTAACAACAATGCGAAAAGAATAATCTTAGCAGGCAGGTCAAATGTTATTGCGCCGGCGTTTTCATCAGGTTTAAAAAAGAACATATTCCGCACCACCCGGATGTAGTAAAAAAGTGAAATTACTGTAGTGACACCGGCAATTGCCACTAGCCAGATCCATCCGGCGCTTATTGCCGCACCAAAAATGTAGAGCTTGGCAACAAAACCTCCGGTTGGCGGTAGTCCTGTCAGCGAAACCAGGAAAATTGTCATCGCAACTCCTGCAAGCGGAGCTCTGTGCCCCAGGCCTTTGTACTCTTCAATGGATTCAGTTCCGGCTTTGTTCATAAACAGCATTGCCACATAAAAGGCACCAAGGTTCATAAACAGGTAGATGAACAGGTAGATCATGATCGATGTGAGGCCTTCACTCGTCAGAATCACCAGCCCCATCAAAATATAGCCGGCATGTGCGATGCTGGAATAGGCAAGCATTCGTTTGATATTATCCTGTTTCAGCGCAGTAAGATTCCCTACTATCATCGCCATAGCAGCCAAACCACCTAGCAGAACATCCCAATGGATACCCTCAATGGCCAACCAGACGCCGGTTATTGAAAGGCCGGATGAATCGATAAACGTGATTGTGAAAAACCTGATTATCAAGCCAAAAGCTGCAATTTTTGATGCCACCGCGAGCAGCGCCGCAATGGTGATAGGTGCACCTTCATATACGTCAGGCGCCCAAAAATGAAATGGAACTATTGCGATTTTAAACCCAAAACCCACAATGATCATCAGAACTGAAATATTGAGTATCAGAGTCTGCTCAACTCCTGCATT
>SLJB01000004.1 GCA_007135335.1 Balneolaceae bacterium | reverse complement strand
TTCAGGCTTCGGATTACCCGGTTAACGTTTCGGTTCATGGGCTTGATGAGCATTCCGAACATACGTGGCGTTTCAAAATGACATATGGGACCAATGAGCTCACGGCAGACCTGTTACCCGGCAAACCTATACAATTGCTTCGCGAATACGACAGAATTGAGATCAAAAAAATTCGGATGGATGAAGTCATCAGTGAGAACAAACTTCTTCCCAATTATCCCAATCCGTTTAATCCGGCAACCACCATTAATTACAGGCTTCGGGAACAGACACACGTACGGGTTGAAGTGTATGATTCTATAGGAAGAAGAGTGCAGATACTGGCCAACGATATTCAGACATCCGGAGAGTATAAAGTGAATTTCGATGCCACCCACCTCTCTACCGGAATGTACATTGTGCGATTCACGGCAGGTGGTGAATCACATATCCGTAAAATTACACTCATAAAATAGCTATGAACACGCTGCAACAAACGTTGAATAAGAAAAAAAGATATAAAATACCTTCGCGGTTAGTCCTTTTAGTGCTGTTTTTGGTTCAGATCGCCGGTTCTGGTTGCAATATTTTTGAAGAAGGAGATGGGTCATTTAATCTATCTGTAATAGGCTTGCCGCTTACCGCCGGAAGTGTACTTACAACCGGTACCACAGAAGTAGAATTACTCGCCGTTCCGAACGATAACTGGAGCTTCTCTCACTGGTCTGGTGATGTGGAATCAACAGAAAATCCTCTTCTAATTACACTTACAAAAAACACTCAGATTAATGCCAACTTTGTTCTTTCAGGGAGTAATTCAAAAATCAAGCTTAGGGTTAATGAAGGTCAATTTGGAACTGATCTTGAGTTTGGGCAGGTAGAAGGAGCAACGGATGGGTTTGATAGTTTAATAGATATTGAGGCACCCCCACCTCCGCCGGATGGTATCATGTATGCGTGGTTTGAAGGATCTGATCGCCCTCTGCTGTACGATTATCGAAACCCGTTTACAGTATCACCCGTCTGGAATCTTATGATTGATCCCGGAACAACAAACTCTGCAATAGAGATCAGTTGGAGTATTGAATTAGACGATGAATCAGGAATGTGGATTCTCGAAAGCGAAGATGAAACACTGCTATTGGATATGAGAGATCAAGATAGTGTGCAGATAAATTTAAGTAACCGGTCAGCATTCAAGATTACCCGGAATTAATTCACTTACGGTTATTCTCAATCCAGATACCTCAGTACCGAAATAGGTGTCCACAATAAAGTATTTTCGGGGTTATAGATACCCTCATTCAGAATCTAACCCATTTTATAAAAAAATTGATATGTTGAATCTTGTAAGAGTATTCAATTTTCAACAAAACCAGCCATTCAATGACTACCCGATTAGCCCTCCTCCTGCTTCTTGGCTTGCTGATTTTTGCCAAACCGGCGGATGCATTTCAGCCCGTACAGTTAAACCCGGATCTGCTTGACCAAACCTGGGATGCCCGTTGGATTATGCACCCGGCCGCATCAAACACAGACTTCGGCGTTTTTCACTTTCGCCATTCTTTTTCCCTGGACTCCATTCCCAATGATTTTGTTGTGCATGTTTCCGGCGATACGCGCTACCGGCTTTTTATTAATGGGGAATCCGTTTCAAAAGGGCCGGCCGTGGGTGATAACCACAACTGGCGTTTCGAAACGGTGAACATTGCAGGCCACCTGAATGAGGGAGAAAATGTTGTAACGGCAACCGTGTGGAATTTTGGCGAATACAATGCCATTCAGCACCACAGTTATCGCACCGCATTTATCTTGCAGGGAAACAGTGAAATCGAATCAGAAGTGAACACGGGGAATAATTGGCGGGTGAAAAAAAATGAGGGATACAGCCCAATTCCCGTTTCCTATCAGACAGTTGATGGGTTTTATGCGGCACCTCACGGCGAAATGTTCAGAACAGAATTTTATCCCCATGGCTGGAAACAGGCCGGATTTGATGATTCTGACTGGGAGGCGGCAAGAGCCTATCAGCCGGGTCAGCCGCGCGGAACCAACCCTTACGGGAACCTTTACGGCTGGAATCTGGTGCCCAGAAATATTCCTCAAATGGAAGAAAGAAAAGAGAGGATACCGAGCGTGAGAAGAACTGAGGGCATTGAGGCAGCCCCGGAATTTCTCACCGGAACGCAGCCGCTGTTCATACCTGCAGATAGCAGGGTTGTTTTACTTTTGGATCAAACTTACATCACAAATGCCTACCCCGTTATAAAAACAAGCGGGGGACGTAACGCCGAAATCCGGCTGATATATGCGGAAGCGCTGCGGGAAGAAGACAACACCAAAGGAAACAGGAATGAGATTGAGGGGAAGCAGATTCTTGGTTTTTATGATCATTTTATCCTGGATGGCACCACTGATCAAACCCTGAAACCTCTTTGGCTGCGCTCTTTCCGATACATTCAACTGGAGATTGAAACGGCGGATGAACCGCTTACGATCCACGATATGTATGGAATATTTACGGCGTATCCGTTTGAAGAGAACGCCCGTTTCAAAAGCAGTGATGCAACCCTCACCCCCATTTGGGAAGCCGGCTGGCGAACAGCCCGGCTCAATGCATTTGAATCGTACTGGGATTGTGCTTACTACGAACAGTTGCAGTATGTGGGCGATACGCGAATCCAGGCATTAATCTCTCTCTATGTTTCGGGTGATGACCGGCTGATGCGCAACGCCATTGAGCATTTTAATGATTCCCGAATGCCGGATGGCATTACCATGAGCCGATATCCTTCTCATCACCCGCAATATATTCCTCCCTACTCACTCCTTTGGATTGCGATGGTTCACGACTACTGGATGCATCGTAATGATGATGAATTTGTACAACAGTTTCTTCCGGGAATCAGGGGTGTCATCAGTTGGTACGAAGACTACATTGATGAAACCCTCGGGCTGCCTGGCCCCATGCCCTGGTGGAATTATGTAGATGCGGCAAGTGGTTTTTCGCGCGGAACGCCACCCGGATCTGATGATGGCAACTCCATTTTGATTTCACTCCAGATGCTCTATGTGCTTAACTATGCCTCCGAACTGGCTGAAGAGTTTGGCCACCACAGGGACGCAGACCACTATCGGGAGCTTATGGTTAGACTTAAAGAGGCGATTCAGGAACATGGGTGGAATGCAGAGCGCAGCCTGATGGCCGATACTCCAGATCACAGAGACTACAGCCAGCAGACCAATATTTTAGCTGTTTTGACCGGTGTAATTCAGGAAGATCAGTACAAAGATGTGATGGAGAGAATTTTAACGGAAGAAGAGTTGGTTCAGGCCACATATTACTTCAAATTCTATCTTTTCCGGGCAATGAGAAAAGCCGGACTTGGCAATGATTATTTGAAACAGCTTGGACCCTGGTACGATGCACTTGCCCTGGGGATGACCACCTTCCCGGAGCACCCTGAACCGAGCCGGTCGGATGCGCACGCATGGAGCTCACATCCCAATTATGATTTTTTTGCAACCATTGCCGGTATCCGGCCGGATGCTCCCGGGTTCAGCCGTGTGCTTATCGAGCCCAATCCCGGGGAACTTAAGTGGCTCCAGGCAGCTATTCCACACCCTAAAGGTGAGATCCATGTAGATTTTGTTTTTGAGAACGGTGGAATAAGCGGTGAAATAAAACTGCCGAAGGGACTTGAAGGAAGATTTCTTTGGGATGGTGAAGAGGTTTGGCTTGGCAGTGGTACTACGGTTTTGGACAAATAACATATACGGCTATTGCTGATATAAAAATGATAGGTATAGGCTAAATTTTCGGCTATATAAGTAAAGGTGGGCAGATAGTGCAACCTGCAATAGATCAATAAAAAGGAGAAGAACGATGCCTAAATACATGATTGAAAGAGAAGTACCGGAAGTAGAAAAACTGGAAGGCCGTGACAGGCAAGCTGCGGCCATGAAATCCGTTCGGGCGCTTCGAGAAATCGGTCCGGAAATTCAATGGGTTCATTCATATATCAGTAATAATAAAACTCATTGCGTTTATGTGGCCAATAATGAAGACCTGATACGTGAACATGCTGAGAGAAGCGGATTTCCAGCGAATAAAATCATAGAAATAAAGTGGATTTTAGAACCGGTTGTGGCAGAAGGTTGAAAAAGATGACCGGTCAAAAAAACAGATATTCTTCTTGTGCACGCTGACAGCAAAATACCCAGGCAAAGTTCAAGGGGTTTGTAACTGTTGCCGGGCGGCTTCTATTCGCTCGTGTAAAGGATGTTGAGCCATTCCAATTTCAAGAAGGTGTTGTTTGGCCCTGTTCAGGTTGGTGTTGGCTTCATCATGTCTGTCTATTGCGGCATACATTTTGGCCAGCCAGATTCTCCTTGCGGTTGTAGTATATATTTGCCCCGGCACATCATAAGTATTGAGGGATGCAAGCAGTTCGTCGATACTGCTATGATAATTTCCAGACATATAAAGACAGATACCCCGGGTTTCATGCAGGTTCGCTTTGTCAGTTGGATGTCTGAGGAACACTTCGCCTTCCATCTCTTCCAAAAGGGCAAGCCAGGCCATTCCCTGTTCGGAATCCCCAAGGGAGCAATAAGCCCAGGCCAACCATACTTTAGAAGCTGCCCCTATATATTGATTTTGCCGGTCCTGCTGTTCAGCTATTTTTTCTACACGCCTGAAATTGTGAAGAGCATTTTCAAAATCGTTAAGCCACATCAGATAACGGCCCCTGATAATGTAGTGAGATATCCAGTTTTCGAAATCCTGTGATGCAAAAGCAGCCCATTCACGGTTCGCTTGTTCCGCTTTTTCAAATGCTTTTTCTGTTTGGCCTTGAAGTAAAAGTGTCTCGGCCAATGCAAGGCGAACTGAGGCGCGGTAATCGGCGGGCTCTTCATAAATTCTGTCATAAATAGAAATTGCTTTTAAAGCATTGGCAATGGCCTCTTCAAACCTGCCGAGATTGCGCTCCAGGCCTACACTGTTGGCCAAACTTACGGCATAAGCCCTGCTCTCTTCACCCTGATATTGCCTGAAACGATCCGTTGCAAGCCTTCTGAAATCAACCGCTAATTCGAGATTTCCCGTGTTATTGTATAGGCTGGCAAGCCTGTCAAAAAGCATTGCTTCAGTATCTGAACCTTCTTTAATCAATGGATGAAAATGCTCATAGGTTTCTTCTAAAAGCTCAAGTGAAACATCAGGATTTCCGCGAAATTGTTCCAGCCAGCTTTTTGAGATCCTGATTCTCACGAAAGTGTCCAGAAAATCTTCCGGTATGGATATCAGGCTTTCGGCTTCAGTTAATTTTTCATCCGCCTTTTCCAAGCTATTTTCAGAGAAAATGAGCCTTTGTGCTCGTTGCTGCAGGGCGCGGGCAAGGTCTTCAGGGCGTAGAGTGTTATCCTCACGGGCTATCTCTATGGCGGTGTCCAGCAGTAATGCTATCTGTTGATTGGCCGGTTCAGAATGGTAGGTGTATATACCGGCAATGGCCATAAGAATTTCGAAACGTTCTGCAGGCGAGGCGGACTCGGGGTCAAGAGCCCGTTCGGCTCCAAGCGCAAGAAGTTCATCTGTGCTTGGCATCTGATCCATTGGCTGATCAGGCTCTGCAGCCCTGAAAAGATCAAGTAAAAAGACCTGAAGCGCTTCAGCCCGGCTGAGTGCTTGTTCGGCCCGCACCGTTTCCTGTTGAGCCTGAAGCAGAGCGGCTTTTGTTTGTTGAGAGTGCCATGTTAAGGTTATGGCATAACCGATCAAAAGCAGAACTATGGCAGCAGCGGATGAAACCCCAATTTTATGACGACGGATAAATTTTTTGGCCCGGTAAGTTCTTGTATCCGGATGGGCATTAACCGGTCTTCCGTGCAAATAGAGCCTGATATCAGCGGAAAATTGTTCGGCTGACTCATACCTGCGCTCCGGTTCTTTTCTCAGAGCTTTGAGGATAATAGTATCCAGATCACCCTTTAGTTTTTTTCGTAGCAAAACAGGATCGGCCTCCCGAGCCGATCCGGGATGAATATCGGCTGTTTTGTTAGTCGCTATTTTAGTAATGGCTGTGCTTGGGCGGGCAGGGTTTTCTTCGCAGATAATATGCTCAATTTCACCGGGAGTGCACCCGGTAATGTCATATGGCCGGCTTTTTGTCAGCAGTTCATACAGTACAACACCAAGCTGGTAGATGTCTGATGCAACAGTAACGGGATCGCCTCGTATCTGTTCGGGGCTGGCATAGGCAGGTGTGAGTGGAAGCTGCCCGGTTTTGGTAAAAAACGCCCGGCCCGGAAACTTTTCGTTATCTTCGTTCAAAACTTTAGCGATCCCGAAATCGAGCAGCTTTACGGTTCCATCGTCTTTTACCAGGATGTTGGAGGGTTTTAAATCACGATGAACAATCAGTTTTTGATGAGCGTATTGAACGGCATTGCAAATATCCATAAAGAGTCGAAGGCGCTCATCTACGGGTAATTGATGATGATCACAGAATTCATCAACCGGCTTTCCCTCTACATATTCCATTATATAATATGGCTGCCCATGCTTTGTAACTCCTCCATCAAGAAGGCGGGCAATGTTATCATGCTGGAGAAGTGCCAAAATCTGCCGTTCGCCTTTGAAACGGGCTAATTGAGTTTTGCTTACAAAAGGGTTGTGGAGAAGTTTTATAGCGGCAAGCTGGGTAAACTCGTTATCAGCCCGCTCTGCAAGAAACACACTTCCCATTCCGCCATGGCCCAGCTCTGCAGTAATTTTGTAATTACCGATTCTTTGGCCTAATATCCGTTCATTTTTAGCTTTTGATATAGCCGTCATCCGCAGCTGGCCTATCGAACCATCAAGTGCACCTTGAGCATCATGTGCCCTCAGAAGAGACAACACTTCGTTCATTAGTTCCACATTTTCGCCACAAGTATTTTCCAAATACGATACACGCTGTTTTCCCTCAAGCTCAATGGCTTTTGTGAAGATTTCTTTTATTTGCTTCCAATTATAGTTGCGTGCCATTTGCTGTAAGTTATGTGCCGAGCTCCCTGTTAAGCCATGCGCGGGCAATTTTCCAATCACGGTTTACAGTTGGCTCCGATATACCCAGTGTGTTAGCTGTTTCTTCTATGGTAAGGCCACCGAAAAAGCGGCATTCAACTATTTTGGCCTGCCTTTCATCCAGTTCTTCCAATCGCCTGAGTGCCTGATCAATCGATAAAATTTCCTCAACATTCATCTCTTTTTTCAGATGTGCATCGCCCAGGGTAACTTTCTTGTTATTCCCCCCTCGTTTTTGGGTATTTTGTTTCACGGTATAATCCATAAGTATATTTCGCATGATTTGAGATGCAATTGCAAAAAAGTGATTCCGATTTTTCCAATCAATGCGGTTAAAATCAACCAGTTTTAGGTAAGCTTCGTGCACCAGGGCTGTGGCACTGTAGGTATGATCAGATCTTTCACCTGTTAACCGCCCCTTTGCCATACTGTGCATTTCATTATATACCAGAGGAATGAGTTCGTCAAGTGCATGTTGATCACCCGAGGCGTATGCTTGTAGCAGAGTTGTAATTTGCGAACGATCCATCTTTTAAACCTCTCCGGTTGAATTAAAATCAGGCCTCACATCCAATACCATGATTTCATGGAATGAAATTTTCAACTATGTGTGATAGAAAAGTTTCTGTTTTATGGCTTTAGAAGTTAGAAGGGGGTTTAATTACCCAATAGTAATATGCTAAATCAGACTTATAACATAATACCCTTAAACCATTCTGTCAAAGGGCATTACAATCAAATAACCAGATAGGAGAATTTTATAATGAAATATTTCACAATTACAGCTATGCTGTTTATGCTTTTTCAATATATAACTCCGGGTTGTTCCAATCATTCACAGCATTCATTAGAAAAACATGGGGTTGTAAACTTTGAGATAACCTGTAATGAACAGGCAAATGCCGAATTTGAAACAGGTCTTGGCCATCTGCACCATATGATGTATTCTCAGGCAAAACCGCGATTTGTTGCTGCAGCTGAGGCTGATCCCAATTGTGCTATGGCACACTGGGGCATTGCGATGACTAGTTTTCAGCCTCTATGGGCTCCTTCAAGTGATGATGATCTGCTGCGGGGCAAGGCTGCCGTTGAAGAAGCCATTGCTGTCGGAACTGAAAATGACCTGGAATCAGGACTGATTTCAACAGTTGAGGCATTTTTTTCCAATCAGGATCCTCCCGCTGCAGATCGGCCGTCTGATCATCAGGCCCGTCTGGCAGCGTGGCTTGGTTCTCTTAAAGAGTTGCGGGAGTCATACCCGGATCATGTAGAAGTTGCTGCATTCTATGCACTTGCAGAGATATCCTATGCAATGACCCACTTTTCACCAACACAGGAACGCGATTTTACAAGAGAACTTCGAGCTGGTGAACTTATGGAAGAGTTTCTTGAAGAGTATCCCGAACATCCGGGGCTGTTTCACTATCTGATCCATGCGTATGACAGTTCTGACTTGGCTCACCTTGCCGAAGAAGTAGCACGGAAATACGATAAGCTTGCACCGGATACACCCCATGCCCTGCATATGCCAAGCCATATTTTTGTAAGAATGGGATTTTGGGACGATACGGCCGACTGGAACGAGCGCTCAGCTGATGCCGCATTTCGCAATCCCGTAAACGGACTAACTTCTCTGCACTACCCGCATGCTCTAGACTATATGATGTATGCCTACCTGCAGCTTGAAGAGTATGAAAAGGCAGAAGGAACACTGGAACGCGTACGTGATATTGAGGCAGGGCAGCCGCATTTTGCAACAGCTTACGGAATTGCCGCTGCACAGGCACGATACTATATGGAGCAGAAAAAATGGGAAGAAGCGGCACAGCTCGTACCAAATTATCCCGCAGCAGTTAATTGGAACAACTACCCGGGAGCCACAGCGCTGTTTCACTTTACTCGTGGTATTGGCGCAGCAAGAACAGGTGATCTAAACCAGGCAGAAAAAGAGAGAGAAATTATTTCCGAATTGGTGAGTAACATGAAAAACGGGGGAAATGTGTACTGGGCTTTCATGACCGATGCACTCTCCAAAGCAATTGATGCCTGGATTATTTTTGAGAACGGGCAAACAGAAACCGCATTAGCACTCATTGAAGAAGCAGCTGCACTGGAAGAATCGATGGATAAGCACCCGATAACACCGGGCGAAATTTTACCGGTACGTGAGCTTCAGGGTGATATGCTGATTGAAGCAGGAAGATATGATGAGGCCATTTCGGCTTATGAAAAATCACTTGAAAGAACACCCAACCGCCGCTACGCAGAACAACGCAAAGAACTTGCGCGAGCAAACTTATAGCAAAAAGGAGAATCAACTATGCTTTTATTCAAGTATGACTATCTGATCGTTCAATTAACTCTACTATGTTGTTTGATCATTACCACTGCGTGCAGTGAAGGTGATACAACTTCATCACAAATTGTGCAGGTTTCTTCGATTTCCATACATCCACAAGTTGCAGAATTCAGAGTAGGTGAAGAGACGAACTTCTCTGTATTTGCACTTACCGCAACCGGAGACACCATTGATACCAACGAAATAGATATTGAATGGCAGTGGTGGTCAAGCAATCCGGATGTTTTTACGGTTGAAGCCGGAGGATTGGCAACCGGGCAGAATCAAGGAGAAGCATTCTGTATTGTTGAAGCCACGGTTGTTTTCAGCGAGGGAGAAATACCGGATATAGATGTGATGTATGCCACCATTGGAGCAGACAGGTTAAACCAGAATAGAACGATGAAGCTGAGGGCAGAAGTAGCTGAATTTTACAAGAGTGAAAATGTTGCAATGAAAAAGCGATTGAGATTTACCGGGCGGGATTCAGCTTTTGTATTTGTTTTTTAATCTGTAATTGGCTGGAACTCTTACATAAGTGTCTGCTTTTTTCAGAAACATATCAAAGAAACCAATTCAACAAAAAAATGAAAGAGTTGAAATTTATTGCCCAACAACTTCGTAAACCTGCCGGAGATTTTGCCGCTGCCATAGCCGGTAAAATGAATGAAGGAAACAAATCACTTTATAACCTGACATTCAGCTCGATGAACCTAAGCGATGGCGATAGGGTGCTGGAAATAGGCTTTGGAAACGGATTCCATTTTAAAGAGTTTTTCTCGCTCAAGAAAAACCTGACACTTCACGGAATTGATTATTCAAAAGAGATGGTAAACCAGGCAACTGCCGGTAACATGGCATTCATTAAATCCGGCCGTTTATTCCTCACGAAAGGCAGCAGTAATAAAATGCCGTACAAAGATGAAACCTTCGATAAAGTATTCTGCAATATGGTGATTTATTTCTGGGAAGATCCTGAGAAGCACCTGAAAGAGATACAACGCGTACTTAATCCTGCCGGCAGATTCTATACCGGTATGAGAACCAGACAAAGCATGCGTGAACTACCGTTCACGCAGTTTGGGTTCAATCTCTACACTGTGGAGGAGTGGAAATCCATCTTGGAACATAACAAATTTAAAGTTGATGATACGCGCTGCAAAATGGATCCTGGATTTGAAGAAAACGGAAAGAAAGTACACCTGAAGTCTGTCAGCATTTCGGCAGAAAAAATAATCTAAGCAGAGAGTTAAATATTGATACATCCAGTTGTCAAAATACGAACGAAATCAGAAAAATATGTCTGGGTCAGATAAACTAAAAGAAGCCTTCGAACGAAATGTGAAATTGCTAAAACTCAAACCTTCAAAAGGTCAGTATACTACCTCAACAAGAATCAGGCTGGTGGATGGCACTACATGTGAAGTAGAACACAAACAGTGGAAATTTGTTGCTGATGTTGGCAAACAGCAGGGTGGCAACGATAAAGGGCCAGGACCGGGAATTTTGTTTCGTGCTTCCATCGGAAGCTGTCTGGCTATCGGTTATGCAATTTGGGCAGCTAAAATGGGTATTCAAATCAAACATCTCGAAGTGGATGTAGAAGCCGATGTGGATTCCAGGGGGAATTACGGTATTGACAACATGGAGCCCGGGTATAGTGGGATGAGATATAAAATAATGATCGATAGCCCGGCAACAGAGGAACAGATTAAAGAGATGATAAAAAAGGCCGATAATCACAGCCCTATCCTGGCAAATTTTAAGAAACCGATGAAGTTGGATCGAAAGGTGAAGATTCTGAAATAATACGCCATGTGCCAAACATCAGGTGTAAACCTTACTCATAACTTAAGACTAAAATCTCAATACTGAACAATGGAACCAAAATTACAACGGCGTGTACAGCGCTACGGCTGGGATAAAGCCGCGGAATATTACAATACTTCATGGCAAGAGCAGTTAAAACCGGCGCAGGATAAACTTATGGAAATGGCAGATTTAAAGCCTGGAGAAAACGTATTGGAAACATCCTGCGGAACGGGATTGGTAACATTACGGGCCGCCGATCTGGTGGAACCAGAAGGTGAAGTAGTAGCGACTGATTTATCTCAAAACATGATCGATAAGGCACAAACAGTAGCGAAAAAAAAAGACAGCTCAAATATCCGGTTTATCAGGATGGATGCCGAAGAGATTGATTTTGCTGAGAAGCGATTCGATGTGGCTATTTGCAGCTTGGGGTTAATGTATTTTCCCTTTCCCGTGAAAGCATTAAAAGAGATGAACCGGGTACTGAAACCCGGAGGCAGGGCTGTTGCAGCGGTTTGGGGCGAAAGAAAAAACTGCGGCTGGGCCGATATTTTCCCGATTGTTGATAAACGTGTGGCAACCGATGTATGCCCCATGTTCTTCCAGCAGGGAAGCGGAAATATTCTGAAACATTCGTTTGAATCTGCAGATTTTAGGGAAGTTAAGGTTGAACGATTGAGTGTTACACTACATTATCACGATGAGGAAACGGCTTTGATGGCTGCCTTTTCCGGCGGTCCTGTTGCCCTTGCCTATCAAAAATTTGATGAACAAACAAAAGAAGAGGCTAAACGGGAGTATCTGGATTCTATCTCTGCATTTAATAATAAAAACGGTTACGAAATACCGGGTGAGTTTGTGGTTGGGATTGGATTTAAGTGAGGCGGGGAAATCATTCAATTTTGATAAAACTACATTTTATCAGTACCACTTAATATATTGATGGTAACATCAAACAAGAAAAAACGGAGACATTTAAGTGGCCACTCACGATCTCGCAGGAAAAAAAGCACCGCATACCATTCTAGAAAACATTCCCAGGCTTGTATCAAAGTATTATAGCCTCAGGCCAGATCCTGAAAATTCACTCCACGCCATTTCTTTTGGAACATCCGGGCATCGTGGTACCTCTTTGAATCACACATTTAATGAAGATCACATTCTGGCCATCAGTCAGGCGGTGGCTGATTATCGGGAGAAGAATGGAATAAAAGGCCCGCTTTTTTTGGGGATAGATACCCACGCTCTCTCCGAGCCTGCTATGATTTCGGCAGTTGAAGTGTTTGCCGCTAACGATATTGAGGTGCGCTATCAGGATGGCTTTGGATATACACCAACACCCGCAATTTCTCATGCTATATTAACATGGAACCGCGAACCGACATCCGGCATGGCCGATGGTGTGGTGATTACACCATCTCACAACCCACCCTCAGACGGCGGCTTTAAATACAACGCCACAAACGGTGGCCCGGCGAGCACCGAAATCACAAATGAAATTCAGAAAAATGCCAACATCTACCTCAAAAAAGGGTTGAGCGGCGTAAAGCGAATCAGCTTTGAAAAAGCACTGAAACGAGCAACTACCAAAGCACACGATTATGTAAAACCATTTACAGATGATTTGATCAACATAGTTGACCTTGAAGTCATTCGTGATTCGGGACTGAAAATCGGGGCTGATCCCATGGGTGGGTCCGGTATTGCCTATTGGGAGCCGATTGCCGAAACATATGGGCTGAATCTTGAAGTGGTGAACCCGCGGGTGGATCAGACCTTCAGCTTCATGACGGTGGATAGAGATGGAAAAATTAGGATGGACTGCTCATCACCTTACGCCATGGCAAGCCTGATAGACCTGAAAAACAAGTATGATATTGCTTTCGGAAACGACACTGATTTCGATCGGCATGGGATTGTAACCAAAACCGGGTTAATGAATCCAAATCACTATCTGGCAGTGGCAATTCAATTTCTGTTCCAAAACCGGCCCGGCTGGAGTGCCGGTGCCGCCGTAGGCAAAACACTTGTTTCGAGCAGTATGATTGATCGTGTTGCAAAATCGATTGATCGTAATCTTGCCGAAGTTCCCGTTGGGTTTAAGTGGTTTGTGGAAGGCCTGCTGGATGGTTCCTACGGGTTTGGCGGTGAAGAGAGTGCCGGCGCCTCCTTTCTCAGAAAAGACGGCATGGTATGGTCAACCGATAAAGACGGAATTATTATGAACCTGCTTTCGGCCGAGATTATGGCGAAAACAGGCAAGAGTCCGTCGGATCATTACGAGGAGCTCGAAGCGCGTTTTGGGAGTCCGGTCTATGAGCGGCTGGATGCACCCGCTTCACCCGAAGAGAAAGAGGTGCTGAAGAACTTATCACCTGAACAGGTTTCTGCAAATGAGCTGGCCGGAGAACCAATCCTCAAAAAACTGACCCGTGCTCCCGGTAACGATGCGCCCATCGGCGGACTGAAAGTAGAAACCGAAAACGGATGGTTTGCGGCGAGGCCATCGGGCACGGAGGATATTTACAAAATTTACACAGAAAGCTTTAAAGGCGCCGATCACCTTAAAAAAATCCAGGAAGAAGCGGTGGCAATTGTGGATTCAGTGCTCGGGAAATAGTATAAGTATTTCCTTTGCGATTCTTTTCGCCCATAGCGGTTACCTTCTCACATAACGGAGCCTGATTGATGACCGCCAAGTCCGCTAAGAATCACAAAGTAGATTTGGACAAAAAAAGAATTAAGCTAAGCCTTTAACTCTGTCAATCACCTCCATATTACCAATGGAATCATCTAAAGAAATGGGAGCAGGGGTGCCATCAAAAACGGAACGGGCAAAGTTATCTGCCTGGATGGTGAAATGGTTGCAGGGCGGAAATTCTTCGTTGAACTCCTTCTCATCTATCACGCCCCGCAAAATGGTTTTTTCAGAAAAATCAGGATTGAAGGGCCAGTTGAGATCCAGCTTTCCTTTGGTTCCATATATCTTCACATATTGATCTTTGAAACACTGCGTGGAACAGGTAAACACCGAGGTACCGCTGCCGAACGTGAGCAAACCTGAAGCCAGCCGGTCGATGCCAAAATCAGGATCATACTCAGAATAACCATAAACCTGGTCAGGCTCCATGCCAAAGATCAGCCGCGCAACCGAAATGGAGTAGCACCCTATATCCATCAAACCACCCCCTCCCATTTCAACACTGTTGCGGTAGTTGTCCGGGTCATCATTGTAATAGCTGAACATTGAGTGCACTGTTTTAATCTCTCCCAGTTTGCCTGATCGAACAATCTCGGCAACCCGCTGCCATCTTGGATGATGGCGATACATAAACGCTTCCATCACATGCAGACCGGGATATCTTTTGGCGGCTTCTTTCAGCTTCCGGGCATCCACTGCATCCATTCCAATCGGTTTTTCGCACAGCACATGCTTGCCAGACTCGAGGCATTTAATAGACCATTGTACATGCAAATGATTTGGCAGTGGAATATAAATGGCATCAATATCGGGATCATTTAATAACTCCTCGTAACTACCATACGCTTTTGGAATAGAAAGCTCTCTTGCCACTGATACCGCTCTCTCCAGATTTCTCGATGCAATTGCGGAAACTTCACAATATTCAGATTGTTGCATGGCCGGAATGGTGTATACCCTTCCGATTTTTGCTGTGCTGAGAATGCCAAATCGAAGTTTTTTCATTGTGGGTTTGATTGGTGATTAATTACTTAGTGATTGTTGATATGTTAAAATAAATTTTATGATGGTGGAAAACAGGGTTTACTTTGGAACATCAACCACCGAAACATATATTTCTTCAAATTTTTAAATCGAGATTTTAACCAGAACCAGCATGATGCTTAAAAATTACATTTCCTCTATTCTTTTTATATGTTCACTCTTCCTTGTTGCGGATCTGTTTGCACAGAGTCGACAGATTGAGATTGAAAGCGCGGTAACCACCCAGGACCAGGTAACTATAAATGGTCAGCGAATCTCCTACACCGCAACGGCCGGTACCCAACCGGTTTGGGGAGACGATGGCAAACCGATTGCCTCACTCTTTTATGTTTATTACAAGCGCGATGGCGTGGATGACCAGTCTCGTCGGCCCATTGTTTTTTCCTTTAACGGTGGCCCCGGTTCGGCATCGGTTTGGATGCACATCGGTTATACAGGCCCCCGCTTTTTGGCGATTGATGATGAAGGCTACCCTGTTCAGCCATATGGTGTAATCGAGAATAACCACTCCATTCTGGATGTGGCAGATATCGTCTACATCGATCCCGTAAACACCGGTTTCTCCCGCATTGTGGATCCTGATGTGGACAGAAATACATTTTTTGGTGTGAACGCTGATATTCGTTATCTGGCAGAATGGATTGATAACTTTGTTGGCAGGCACAATCTCTGGACATCACCTAAATATCTGAAGGGTGAAAGTTACGGTACCAACCGCGTTGCAGGCCTCGCACGGCAACTTCAGAGTGCACACTGGATGTTCATCAACGGCGTGATTCTGGTCTCTCCTACTGCGATGGGCCTGGAGCCACCGGCCACGGCACCCCGATCAGACATTCTGAAACTTCCTTATTATGCGGCCACAGCCTGGTACCACAATGCCCTGGATGATGACTTGATGGCTCTGGACCTGTACGACATTTTGCCAAAGGTAGAAGAGTTTACCATCGAAGAATATTTGCCGGCAGTAGCCCGTGGCGGTTCCCTTTCCGGTGAACAAAGAGAAGAGATCGCCGCGAAAGTATCACGGTATTCCGGAATTTCTGTGAGAGAGATTCTCAATCACAATCTTACCATTCCAACATCATTTTACTGGAAAGATCTGCTCCGCGATGAGGGGCTGACAGTTGGCCGCCTTGACTCCCGTTACCGGGGCATCGATCGGATGGATGCGGGCAGCAGTTACGATCATGATCCGGCGCTTACCTCATGGAACCACTCCTTCACACCGGCTATTAACCACTACCTGCGTGAGCATTTAAGGTACGAGACCGATCTGAAATATAACATCTTCGGGCCGGTTCGTCCGTGGGATATGAGCAACGAAACTACCGCTGATGACCTTCGCCGTGCAATGGGAGAAAATCCGTTTATGCATGTGTTGGTTCAATCGGGTTATTATGATGGAGCCACCGATTACTTCTCTGCAAAATATGTTATGTGGAACATGGACCGAAGCGGCAAAGTGCAGGATCGCATGAGGTTTGAAGGGTACCGAAGCGGTCATATGATGTATCTGCGGCAGGAAGACCTCGTTACATCAAATGAGCATATTCGGGAATTTATCCGTGAGTCACTAACCGATGGTGAATCAGCGCGATACTGATCTTGATTACGAAAACATGTTTACAACCATAAACTGATCGGCGATTTCGCCACCCAGTACAATTTTCGGGCCCACCCTGAGCCAGGCGTGGGCCTCTATTTTTTCGTTTTCAGTGCCCTTTTTTACACCGAAGTAAACTGTAGCAGGAAATCCTTTTTTTCTCATCAGAATTTTCCCGACAGCTGCCTGCGCAAGGCATTTCGAATCCCACGGTACAATATAGCTGAACGTTTTGATATACCGGGAAACCATATCTACGTAGTTTTCATCAATAGCAGGGGATGTGTCGTCATGATTTTTTGTCTGTTTACCAAGTAATGAAGAAAAATGTTTGAATGGCAAAATGAGTAACAAAAAACGGACCCAAAAGAGCAGCAGAAATACGCGAAACAAAAGCCATTTTTCATGGCCGGATTTTTTGAGAAATGAAGATATGTACAAACCGGGTTTTTGCATCGATGAAAACAGACTCGTTGATTACTGACCTATGCACCGGATAAAATGTAGCTGAATCAGTCTAATGATTCCACAAAGCTTTGTAAGGCATCCTTTATTTCTTCAGAGCCGGACAGCAGGTCAAATTCCAACCCGATGGTTTCTTTGCTTTCAAAGATTTCAGCCAAAACAGATGCCACATCTTCCCGGGGTATTTCACCGCGATCAAGCTTTTTTGCAACCCTTATTTTTCCATTTCCGGATTCGTTGGTAAGCCTGCCGGGTTTTATAATGGTAAAATCGAGCCCGCTTTGCCGAAGTGATTCATCCGCTTCGGCTTTTGCTTTTTGATAAACCTGAAAAACCTCATCTCCACGCGGAGTATCTAAACCCATTGCGCTTATCATCACATATCGGCTGATGCCATTTGCTTTGCAGGCATCTATTAATTTTATGGCGCCGTCACGATCTACCGTCAATTTACGTTCTGCTCCACTTCCGGCACCTGCTCCTGCTGCAAAAAGAACGGCATCAGCTTTTCCAACAGCTTCGGAAAGATTTTCCAGAGTTTCAATATCCGCAAAAACCGGTTCAACACCCATTTTTCTGAGATCAGCTGCTTGCTGCTCTTTTCGAATGATTCCCCGAATGGAATGGCCACGGGCAATCAGTTTAGGATGAAGCAATTTTGCGATTTGTCCGGATGCGCCTGCGATGGTAATCTTCATATAACTGGTTATATCAAATATTCATAATAGGCTTCGATTCGGCTACTTTTCATTCCCTCATGACCCTCCGCATCAGACGGAGGAGTACTCTTTTTGGGAACTTATATAGCACCTACTTTATAAAAAAGATCTCAGACACCTATAGTTCCCTGATGCGAATATTGCGAAACCGAACTTCATCGCCATGATCCTGAAGACCGATATGCCCCTTGGGTGCATTTCCAAATGATGGGTGGCACTCGAACTTTGTAGCACCAACCATTGCATACCAATCGGCGGTCCAGCGTTCAAACTCTACCACTTTCTCTCCGTTTTGCCAATACTCCATGGCCGCACCGTTTGATACAATCCTGACATGATTCCACTCTCCCTGAGGACGGGTATTTTGCGGAACAGCAGGTTTCATATCATAAAGCGCGCCGGAAAGCTGCTTTTCTGATGCGCCCTGCATGACATTATTATCGATGATCTGCATCTCAATACCCGACCAGTAAATGGCCATGCCGGGCTGTTCAACCGCGTGATGAAAAATACCGCTGTTACCACCCTCAGAAATCCACCATTCAAGTTCCAGTTCAAAATCGCTGTACTGTTTTTTGGTGATCAAATCGTGGCCGCTCATAGGTCGCTCACCGGGGCGAAAAATCAGCATTCCATCTTCAATCAGCCAGGATTCATCGGGAAAACGATCCATGTTGTAGCCCCGCCAATCATCAGCAGATACTCCGTCAAAAAGCAGCTCCCAGCCAGCATTGATTTCTTCTTGTGAGAGCGTAACAGGTTCTGAATTGATATGTGTCTGTGATATTGAAGATAGAAATGAACTGCTAAAAAATATTGAAATAACGATTAGGGAGATTTTTTGAACGTACATGTGCTGAATAATTAGTTTTAGTTTGATACAGTCACAAACATATAGAAAGGTGACAACATAGAAAAATAATTATTAAATCAGATTCTTGGTATCTGTCCTCTTAACTCACCCTGTTGGTGCCGGTTTGTTGAAACGGTAATATAGAAATTGCCCGCAGTAATGGCAGACCTCTGTGCCGGTCGCAAATGAAATTTGTTCTCCTCTTCTTTAAACTCTCCGCTGCGATTACCTTCATTCAGCGATGCCTGCAGCCTGAATATTCTGTTGCCGCTTCTTCCTCGTTCACCATAGTGAATGTGTGCTGCAAAGTAGGTGCCCTGAAGGTCCGAAAATGTACCGCGAACATAGAGTGTATCCGATTCAATCCAAACCTGTGCTGTGCCCATAGCCGGTGTGTGCACACGGGGAACCATGTCAAGGCCGCTCATTTGAATATCGTAAACTGTCTGTGCAGAGAGTATTGCAGACATCGATAGAAACAGTATGGGTATGATAGATAGAATCTTCATCTCTTCGATTGTTCGCATTCAGTTTACATTATAACTCTGATCACGGCGAAAAAGTACACAGAGTGTTTTAGTCCGATCGTACAGGGCTTTCATCCAGTTTACGCAGCCAGATGTTCCGGAAACTTACAAGATCGCCATGATCCTGAAGCATGATACCATCTTCACTATGAGCACTATATTCCGGCTGACCGATGTATCGGGTGGGACCTTCAAGTTCAGCCCTGTGATGAATTAAAACTCCATTCCAGAAAACTGTGATGGCGCCGGGCTTAAGTACGTTTCCGTCATCAGAAAACTCAGGTGCTTCGAAGATTATATTGTACGTTTGCCACTCTCCGGGTGGCATGGCAGCATTTACATAAGGAACAAACTGTTTATAGATACTACCCGCCATGCCGTTAACGTACGTCTCATTTTCGTACGAATCGAGAACTTGAACCTCATATCTTCGCTGAAGAAAAACGCCGCTGTTTCCTCTTCCTTGTCCCTCACCTTTAATTTCGGACGGTGTTTTCCATTCCAGGTAGAGCTGAACGCTGCCAAAATGTTCGTTTGTGATGATATTTCCGGAACCCGGTTTTACGGTCATGGCTCCATCCTGAATTGTCCACTCTATATCGCCATCCCGAACGGACTCCCAATTACTGAAATTGGTGCCGTCAAAAAGTACAATTGCATCCTCAGGTGGAGAAAGAAAAGCGGGAGTTGCCCGGACAATGGGAGGTACCGGCTCATAAAATTCAGTGTCTTCGGGTTGCCAGTCTCGATCCTGGCCGCAAGCGGTGTGAACGTTCAATATGAATCCTGAAATAAGAAAGAATGTGAGAAAGAAAAGTATGTTTTTCATAACTGAGAATTTTGGGTTTTGATACATGCTAATAAACAGAAAATATTACATTGATACAGGGCAATTTAGACCGCATTCTACGATAAGCTGCCAATCAAATGGGTAAATTGTGTGAGAATTCTGTAATTATTCTATAAATTGACCGCTTAAGCAAAAATAAAATCACATCATTATGACCAAGTTAAAAATAATACTACTTAACATACCCTTATTCTTTCTTTTGATTCCGTTTACATTCGCTCAGCAAAATATGGAATGGCCTCATCAGCTAACGGAAGACTGGACTCCTGTTGATGACTCCGTTTCAACCACAGGATATTTCGGTCAGGCACCATCTGACGCCATTATGTTGTTTGATGGAACCGACCTTTCAAATTGGGAAGCGGCCCCGGGATACTTTATCAACATGGAAGAGGTTCCTGAATATTTGAAGGAGTTGCAAACACATCACGGCCCTGCGCCCTGGAGTGTTGAAGATGGCGTGATGACGGTTGTACCCGGCACCGGAAATATTATGACGAAAATGGGCTTCACCGATTTCCATCTCCATATTGAGTGGAAAACACCCACAGAGATTGACGGGGACGGCCAGGGGCGCGGGAACAGCGGAGTATTCCTTCAAGGGCTTTACGAAATCCAGGTGCTCGATTCATGGCAAAATCCCACATATCCAAATGGGCAGGCAGGAGCACTTTATAAGCAGACAGCACCCATGGTGAACGCCAGCCGCCCTCCGGGTGAATGGCAGAGCTACGATATTTTCTTCGAAGCTGCCTATTTTGATGATACAGGAAAGCTCATCAAACCCGCATATGTAACCGTACTGCATAACGGTGTGCTGATTCATCACAAGCAGAAATTTCAGGGGCCTACCACATTCATTGGGCTGTCACATTATAAACAACATCCGCGTAAACTCCCGATCGGCCTGCAGGATCACGGTGACCTTGTGAGCTTCAGAAATATCTGGATACGCGAATTGTAACCTTCCGAAGAGATCAAAAGCTGCGGTTTGTTTCAGATCGCAGCTTTCTTTTTTTATGCTTAAAATCTACCCTTATTCAGCAAAATATTGTAAAACAGAACACCACCATAAGCTGATAATTTTATCAATGCCGGCCAACTGTTACATTTGCCGTACCTAATTTTACCAAACCACCACCAATCTACATTCATGATGAAAAAAACATCACTAACTGTCTTTCTGTTTTTATCAACTGTATTTGCACTGTCAGCGCAACAGGGTATACAGCCCGAAGATTACTACAAAACTGTTTTCATAAGCCAGACCGAAATTTCACCCGATGGCAGCTATGTTGCGTTCACAAAAACCACAATTGATGAGGAAAAGAATAGCCGCCACAGTGAAGTTTGGATGCAAAGGTTAAGTGATGGAATTCCCGATGGCGAGCCGTTTTTGTTTACCGACCCTACGGTTCAATCATCAAATCCAAACTGGTCGCCCGATGGTACACTTTTAGGAATTCAGTCACGGCGGGGGGGTGATTCAAACTCTGTTCGGTTTATTCGGGTAACGGCTCCCGGGGGCGAGGCATTCACGATTGAAGGACTCGATAGAACACCGGTATGGTCGCCGGATGGCTCGTTGATAGCTTTCGTTCGTGAGCCCAAAACCGATGAAGAGCGCCATAGCCGGGCCGGTTGGATAGCACCCGATGCAATCACAACCACACTCGATTCTACCCGGTTTGATGGCCGAGTGATAACCCGGATGCGATATAAGAGTGATGGAACTTCTGCATGGCTGCCACATCCTTCCATACAGGCAAAGCGGCAACTGCACATTGTATCTTCCGAAGGCGGTGAACCTGAGCAGTATACAGATTTGCCGTTTAATGTTAGCGATATAGAATGGAGCCACGATGGCAGCCTGATCTATTTTACCGGCGACCCTGCAGAGGATGATGAATACAATATCGATTTTACACGGAATCTGTACGTACTTAATATTGAAACCGGCGAGTGGAATGTACTGCTTGAAATGGATGGAAATCAGTCATCCCCTACTCTCTCACCGGAAGGCAGGTTTCTTGCTTTTTTAAGCACAGAAGAAAGAGGTGCTGAAACTGATGTAATGATCCTGTCGCTAAATCGCGAAGGATATGTAAACGGCACACCACAAAATCTAACCGAAAACTGGAGCCTGCAACCGGGAGGTCTGCACTGGACACCCAGCGGAGAGAACGTACGATTTAACGCCCAAACAAGGGGTAATCAGCATCTGTTTGAAGTGAGCTGGTCGGGCGGGGATGTGCGCAGGTTAACCGATGGCAATCGCCGGCTGGGTTCGGTTTCCACAACGGAAGATGGGAACCTGATGGCTTACACATCAACAGATGCCATCACACCGGCTGAAGCTTTTGTCTCCCGAACGGATGGAAGCCGGGAAGTACAATTCACAAATTTCAATGAAGAGTGGATGGCTGATCGGGTTTTGAATCCGGCCGAAGCGATCACCTGGAGTGTGGAAGATGGTACTGAGATTCAGGGATGGGTAATTAAACCGATTGGCTACACAGAGGGAGAGAGCTACCCGATGGTGCTGAAAATTCATGGAGGGCCGCATTCAGCCTACGGAAATACGTGGTTTCAGGCATTTCACACACTTTCAGCCTCAGGTATGTTTGTGTTTTATCCGAACCCGAGGGGCTCGTCATCGTATGGCAATGAGTTTACTTATGCCACACTTGGGCAGTGGGGTGTGATGGATGAAGAAGATTTTATGACGGGAATCGAAGCCGTAATGGAAAAGTATCCGGGTGTTGATCGCGAAAGAATAGGAGTTTCGGGTGGAAGTTATGGCGGTTTTATGACCAACTGGCTCACCGCGCGTTTTCCCGATCATTTCAGGGCAGCTGTTACGAGTCGTTCAATATCAAACTGGGACAGCTGGTATGGATCTTCCGATGCTCAGGGACTTACAGAGTTCGAATTTGGAGGCACACCCTGGGAGCAGAGAGAGCTTTACAGGAAGCTTTCGCCCATGAGCTACGTGGAAAATGTGACGGCACCCACACTGATCATTCACAGTGAAGAAGACTGGCGCACACCCATGGCCGATGCCGAGCAGTGGTACATAGCCCTCAAAAAAATGCAGGTTCCTGTTGAGTTTGTACGATATCCGCGATCATCGCATGGTTTGTCTCGAACCGGTGAACCCTGGCTGCTTGTTGATCGCCTCGAACGAAAACGAAGCTGGTTCGATTACTGGCTTAATGAAACTGAGTAGTTACAAAGATATTCAACAACCACAATAAACAGGTATAGTTATGAGATCCAGAATAGCAATTTTCTTATCCGCACTGATTTTTATTATGTTCGGTTTAACAGCGAATCTTATCGGTCAGGATAATGGTAACGATTCAGAAACGGAGCTGGAATCCAGCCATGAAAGCCTCCATATTGAGTCTGATCGAACGGTTCACATACAATCAAATGAAGGCACCTGGATATCGCTTGATGTACATCCTTCCGGCGGGAAAATTGTATTTGAATACATGGGGAATCTGTTTGAACTGTCTATAAGCGGCGGTGAAGCAACGCAGCTTACAAGCGGAATGGCCTATGATGCCCAGCCTGCTTACAGCCCCGACGGCACAAAAGTGGTCTTTATTTCAGATCGCAGTGGTGGTGAAAACGTATGGATTCTGGATCTCGAAACCATGGAGACAAAGCAGCGAACCCGTGGCAATAACTACAGAATGCAGTCTCCGGTTTACACTCCTGATGGCGAATACATTATTGCAGCACGGGCAGGTTTACGGGGCGGTGTGCATAAGTTGTGGATGTACCATGTGGATGGCGGAAACGGTATCGAATTTATGGATACACCCGACAACCGGAAAACTATCGAACCTGCGTTTGGCGGTGATGATCGGTATATCTGGTTTTCACAGCGAACGGGCGACTGGAACTATAATGCAATTTTGCCGCAATACCAGATTGCAAAATTTGATCGTGAAACCGGTGAAACTCATATGCAGACATCCCGACAGGGTTCCGCATTTCGCCCAACTCTCTCTTCCGATGGAAAATGGCTGGTTTACGGAACACGCTACGAACAGGAAACCGGCCTCCGTATTCGGGATCTATCGAATGGTGATGAGCGATGGCTGGCGTACCCGGTACAGCGCGATGATCAGGAATCGAGGGCTACACGCGATGTGCTTCCAACAATGAGCTTTACTCCCGATAACAGCGCCATCATTACCACATACGGAGGCAGAATCTGGAGAGTTCCCATCGATCCGGAAGCACAAGCCAATGAAATCCCGTTTCAAATCGACACAGAAATTGAGTTGGGACCACGACTTGAATTCAAATACCCGATAGAAGATGAACCGCAGTTTATGGCACGACAGCTTCGGGATGGTGTACCCTCGCCAGATGGCAACAGACTTGCATTCTCAGTTCTGAATGATCTTTACGTAATGAGCCTGCCCGATGGTGAGCCGAGAAAACTCACTAATCTAAATCTGGTTGAAGCATTTCCGGCTTGGTCACCCGACGGCCAGTGGATCGCTTTTGCCACATGGGACCCTGAAGAGGGTGGCCACATCTACAGGATGAGAAGCAACGGCAGCGGAAATGCCCAGAGGCTAACGCGTGATCCGGGAATTTATCAGGAGATAGCCTGGTCTAAAACTCAGGATAGAATTGTAGCCATTCGCGGCGATAGGCGTGTGTATTACGAAGCGCCGGGCCCTTTTGTGCCATTTGCGGCCAATGAACTGGTCTGGCTTCCGGCATCAGGCGGTGATCTCCGGTTTATTGCAAGTACAAACGGACGCAGTAATCCTCATTTTGTAAACAGTGATGACCGCATCTACCTGAACCATAATCAGCGTGGATTGATCTCCATCCGGTTCGATGGAACAGATGAGCGGCAGCATGTTGCCATAACCGGAAGCACTCCTCCCGGGCAGCAGCAGCCAACACGCGCTTCAACCATAATCAAAGCTCCACAGGGCGATCAGGTGCTTGCGCAGGTAGGTGCTGATATCTTCTCTGTAATCGTGCCAAGGGCCGGTGAAGCACCCACCATCAATGTAAGCAATCCAAACAGTGCGGCGTTTCCGGTTATGAAACTGACAGATATTGGCGGACAATTTCCGGCCTGGGGCTGGGATGGCCGTACCATTCACTGGTCTATCGGCAACGGCCATTTCATCTACAATCTCGATGATGCCAAAGAGCGTGAGCGTGAACAGGAACGGTACGATCGTGAAAAACACGAAGCTGAAGAAGAGGAAGAAAACGGCAACGGAGATGAAAATGGCGATGAAAATGGAGACGAGAAAGGCAACGGTGAGTCTGATGAAAATGAAGATGATGATGACCGGCCAAAAGATTATGAAGCCGAAGAGCTGACCATAGAAATCCCCTTCAGCAGAGATACGCCTGAAGGAACCGTTGTACTGCGAGGTGCCACTGTGATTACCATGAACGGGTATGAGATTATAGAAAATGCTGATCTTGTGATTCAGAACAATCGCATACATTCGGTTGGTACACAGGGCTCGGTTGAAATTCCATCCGGCGCCGAAATTCGTGATGTAAGCGGGAAAACCATTGTGCCGGGTTTTGTAGATACTCATGCACACGTACGTCCATACAGAAATCTGCATCAGCCACAGATCTGGTCGTTCTTGGCCAATCTTGCCTATGGGGTTACCACGCTCAGAGATCCTCAAACGGGCACAACCGATCTGCTTACCTATGCTGATCAGGTTACGGCCGGCCATATTCTTGGCCCGCGAATTTATCAGACAGGACCGGGTGTATTTTGGTCTGAGCAGATACGCGATCTCGACCACGCCCGTGAAATTCTGAAACGCTACAGCAAATATTACGATACCAAAACCATCAAAATGTATGTGGCGGGTAATCGTGAGCAGCGCCAGTGGATTTTAATGGCTGCAAAAGAGCAGGAACTGATGCCCACCACCGAAGGCTCGCTCGATATGAAGCTCAACATGACCATGCTTATTGACGGTTATCCCGGCCAGGAGCACAATTACCCCATCTCCCCGATTTACAGTGATGTGGTACAGGTTACCGCAGAATCACAAATGGCCTACACGCCCACGCTGCTTGTAACCTACGGCGGGCCATGGGTGGAGAACTACTTCTTTATGAAGGAAGACGCAGCAAACGACCCAAAACTGAGGCACTTTACACCAAGAGCCGACCTGGATGGAAAAGCCCTTCGGCGCGGTGCCGGCTGGTTTCATGAGGATGAGTATGCAACCTGGCGGCAATCCAGAATTGTGAAGCAGATTTATG
>SLJB01000142.1 GCA_007135335.1 Balneolaceae bacterium | reverse complement strand
GGAAATTTATCAGGCTGCTGAAGCCGGGCAACAAGGCGGCGGTGAACCCGGCGCTGAGGATACTTCATCATCAGCTGAAGGCGATGATGCTGTAGATGCCGATTTCGAAGTAGTTGATGAAGAAGATGACAAAAAGTAGACCTTTTTGTTGATTGATTTGAAAGCCTTTCTCTTAAATAGGGAAAGGCTTTCTTTTTTTATGAAATTTATTGTCATGACCGAACCTTCAGATATCTCAAAGGGTTGCTTTTCAGTAGGTGCAATGTGATTGAAGAATCGCTATAGTAGTGGCTGTAAGCAGAATATATGTTATATTCACCCTCATCTAGTAAACGTATTGGAAGTGGGTTCTGCGATCATAAAAACAGACTTTTTAATTATTGGAAGTGGCCTGGCAGGTCTAAACGCTGCACTTGAAGCCGCGATATATGGTTCAGTGGTTTTGATAACCAAATCAAAACTGAATACAAGCAGCAGTTACTGGGCTCAGGGTGGCGTTGCGGCTGTGCTGAACGAATCTGATTCATTTGAAAGCCACATCCGGGATACACATCAGGCCGGGCGCGGGTATTGCAATTCAGAAGCCGTGGATATCCTTGTAAAAGAGGGGTCTCAGCGGATAAAAGAGATGATTGAATCTGGCATACCTTTCGATAAAAATAATGGAAAACTTTCTCTTGGTCTGGAGGGGGGGCATTCAGCCAGAAGAATTTTGCACGCGGATGGAGCCGCAACCGGCAAAGCAATGGTTGATTTTTTGATCACCGCAATTCGTGAGAGTCCGAAGATTACCATCATTGAAAATGCTTTTGTTTATGATTTGATAAGTGAGCAAAAACGTTGTTACGGTGCCTTAACTTATCTCTACAAAAAAGGGGAAACACTGCAGATTCGCAGTAATACAACGATACTTGCCACGGGTGGTTACTCCGGTTTGTATTCCCGCACAACGAATCCGCATACGTCGACCGGTGATGGACTGATGCTCGCCTGGAACCATGGGGCAGTATTAAAAGATCTTGAGTTTGTACAGTTTCACCCGACTGTTTTTAAAAGCAAAAACGGTAATTCATTTCTTATCAGCGAAGCACTGCGTGGCGAAGGAGCCAGGCTGTTCAATACCCGGGGTGAACGGTTTATGGAGAAATTTCCCGACTCTGAACTATCTCCTCGTGATATTGTGTCGAAAGAGATTTTAAAGCAGATTTCAGCTCAGGAAGAAGAATTTGTTTACCTCGATGTAACTCACCTTAAAAGTGAAAAACTAAGAGAGCGTTTTCCGGGTTTAATCAGCAGAATTGAAGCTTGCGGAATCGATATATCCAGACAGGGAATTCCGGTAGCCCCGGCAGCCCACTATTGCATTGGTGGCATCGAAACGGACACAAACGGGCAAACTTGTGTGGATAGCCTGTATGCTTGCGGCGAGGTGGCATCTACGGGAGTTCACGGGGCAAATCGCCTGGCCAGTAATTCGCTTCTCGAGTGTCTTGTATTCAGCAAGCGGGCAGTTGAGCATGCTCGTAAGCATCAAAATAAATTCAAAATAAAACAGTTTTCAACGAAACCATTTACAATGTCGCCCGGCTTTGAAATGCCATTTATGGTTCAAAAGCAAGTGGTTACGTCGATGCTCAATCAATACGCCGGGATTGAGCGAAACCACGCAGGATTATTTGCTGCTTTGGAGATGATTAACCGGAACCTGAAGTCAGCTATGTTTCTACAGGGAAATGAATACTATTTTCTGCGAATGAAGGATATGATTAACAGTGTGGAGTTGATTGTCCAGGCAGCGCTGCACAGGAAAGAGAGTCGGGGGGTTCATTTCAGAACAGATTATCCCCTGATGAATGAAGCTGAAATGACCCCCATCAGGTTTCAGAAAGATTTATATCACGAAAAGCAGATGGTTTCATGAATACAGGAGCAGTGGCGGATTTGCATTTGATTGATGATTTGATAGAACGAGCCCTGACAGAAGATATAGGTGCGGGCGATATTACAACAGACGCAATTATTGGTGAAGACAGAAAGGCACAGGCGGTATGGGTGGCCAAACAATCGGGTATTGTTGCGGGACTATTTGTTGCAGAACGGGTTTTTCAGTGCCTGGATAAAGATTTTAAATGGATGCCAAACGTTAATGAGGGAGATCGCATTGCCGGTGGCGATGTTCTTGTAGAGATGGAGGGCACTTGCAGGGCTGTTCTTACGGCTGAGCGGGTTGCGCTGAATTTTGTGCAGAGGATGTCGGGCATTGCAACGAAAACGGCCGCCATGGTGAAGATGCTGGAGGGCTACCCCGCAAAAATTCTGGATACCAGGAAAACGATTCCAGGCTTTCGATTTCTTGATAAATATGCGGTAAAAGCCGGCGGAGGTTCAAATCACCGGAACGGTTTGTATGATATGGTGATGATCAAAGAAAATCATATACGAGCAGCGGGAAGTATTGAAAGAGCTTTGGAGCTTGTTCACAGGCAGGCTCCCGGGATAAAAATAGAAGTTGAAACCACCACTCTTGGTGAAGTGGAAGAGGCATTGCAGGCCGGCGCCGATATTATCATGCTTGATAACATGTCAACGGAAACGATGAGACAGGCGGTGATAATGATCAACAAAAGAGCAAAAACCGAAGCTTCGGGAAATATGACCATCGGTCGGCTGGCAGAAGTTGCGGGAACCGGAGTAGATTATATTTCTGTGGGTGCGCTTACGCACTCCGCAGAGGCCTTTGACATCAGCCAGCAGATAAAAGAGATTAAATGACACCGGGTTTGATGCTGATAAGGCATCCACCGATAAATCCTTCAAAACTAACATACCCCAATATTCATGTTTAAAGGCTCAACAGAAGAACTCAAGATCGAAATCAATCGATTACGAACTAATAAAAACGCCGTTGTTTTGGCTCATAATTACCAGATCCCGGAGATTCAGGATATTGCCGATTATGTGGGTGATTCGCTCGGGCTTTCGCGCCAGGCGGCTAAAACGGATGCTGATATCATTGTATTTTGCGGAGTTCATTTTATGGCTGAAACGGCCTCCATTATATCCCCTGAAAAAAAAGTGCTGATACCTGATCTTGATGCGGGCTGCTCACTTGCTGATAGTATTACCGGTGATCAGCTCAAAGCGTGGAAAGCGCAGTATCCGGAGGCGGTCGTTGTTTCATACATCAACACAACTGCAGAGGTAAAGGCACAAAGTGATTATTGCTGCACATCATCCAATGCGGTGGGTATTGTAAATTCCATACCTGAAGAGAAGCAAATTCTCTTTTTACCGGATAAATTTTTAGGGGCCTACACAGAGATGGTAACCGGCCGCGAATTAACGATCTGGCAGGGAGCCTGCCATGTTCATGAGAAAATAGGGGAGCTGAATCTCGCCGAAAAACAGAGGGAATACCCCGATGCCGAAATTTTAATTCACCCCGAGTGCGGTTGTTCTACCTCATGTATGATGAAATCAGCCATGTACTTTGATTGTAAAGATGCCCATGTGTACTCCACAAGCGGAATGCTCGAAAGAGCGCAGGAATCTGATGCCGGAGAATTTGTTGTTGCAACTGAGATCGGTATTCTGCACAGAATGCAAAAAGAAAACCCCGGGAAAGAATTTTTTGCAGCCAGTGAGGATTCTGTTTGTGATTATATGAAGATGATAACCCTTGAAAATCTTCGGGATGCTCTAGACTATGAACAGTTTGAAGTAAAAGTACCGGCAGATCTTGCAGAGAAAGCACTACTGCCTATAGAACGTATGCTTCAGATCTCCTGATAACCAACCATCTGTGAATGAACATTTTAGGAATTGAAACATCGTGTGATGAGACTGCAGCCTCCGTTCTGTATGAAGGTGAAATACACTCTAATGTTATTGCCTCTCAGGCTGTTCATGAGGCTTTTGGCGGTGTAGTGCCTGAGCTTGCCTCAAGAGCGCATCATAAAACAATCTGGAAGACAGTTAAGCAATCGCTTGATGAAGCAGCTGTGCAGATGGAAGCTATTGATGCCATTGCCGTTACACAAGGGCCGGGTTTGATGGGTTCGCTGCTTGTTGGGTTAAGCTTCGCAAAAGGTCTGGCTCTATCCTACAATAAGCCACTGATTGGGGTAAACCACATCGATGCTCATATGTATGCCAACTTCATTGAACATGATGAAGTGTATCCGTTTGTGGCTCTGATCGTTTCAGGAGGGCACACGCGCCTTGTTTATGTCAACAAAATTTTTAACCATAAGTTACTTGGAGATACCCGGGACGATGCAGCGGGTGAAGCATTCGACAAAATTGGTAAAATTTTGGGTTTGCCATATCCGGCGGGTCCGGTTGTGGATAAACTCGCAAAGGAGGGCAATCCGGCTTTTCATGATTTTCCACGTTCAATGATTAAAAAAGGACTCGATTTTAGTTTTTCAGGTTTAAAAACAAGTGTGCTTTACTACACTCAAGAGAAAGGTGATGCGTTTGTACAAGAGAATCTGAACAATATTTGTGCGAGTGCATCTGCAGCAATTACAGATGTGTTGGCAGCAAAATTAAAGCGTGCTGTAATCAAAACAGGTGTGAAGCATGTTATGCTTGCGGGCGGTGTATCGGCCAATTCAATGCTGAGGAGTAAAATAAATTCGTTGTCAAAAAAAATGGGACTTCATGTGATGATTCCCTCCATTTATTATTGCACAGATAATGCTGCCATGATTGCAAAAACCGGTGAATTAATGGCCCGTGAAGGGTTATACGATTCACTGGAAATAAAACCATTTGCACGTCTGAAATCAGTATAGAAATGTTTTTTACAAGAAAGAGAAATGAAATACACCTGACAGGTGAAAAAAATCATCACATTAAGAATCAATTTTTTAATTTCATTTTCAATGAACTTCGTTACAAAAATCAGAGTTAACAATTGATACAGAGCGCATATTACCGTAACTGATTATGGCAAAAGTGGATACAGAATTTCGCAACCGGATAGACCAGTTTGATCTGGATGCAAAACAACGAAGTGCATTGGCTTCTCTCATCAGGCTATGCAATGAGCATCTGGATTCCGCTGATGAAAAAATGATCACACGTGCATTCAAACTTTGTTGCAAATCACACGAAAACGTGACCAGGGCATCCGGCGAGCCATACTACGAGCACCCGCTTGAAGTTGCCAAAATTATGGCGGAAGAGTTTAATATTGATGATGTATCTGTAGCGGCCGCACTGTTGCACGATACTGTTGAGGACACTGCTGTAACCCTGGAGCAAATTAATGAGCTTTTTGGTCCTGTTGTGATGCATATCATTGACGGGCTTACCAAAATATCGGGGGTGTTTGAAAACCGCGATACCAAACAGGCTGAGACATTTATGAAACTTCTGCTTTCCATGGCAGAAGATATCAGGGTGGTGTTGATTAAGTTTGCTGATCGCGTACATAATATGAGGACCATCAAACATCTGCCTAAGCAAAAGCAGCTGAACAAAGCTACTGAAACGATGGAGCTATATGCTCCGCTTGCCCACAGATTTGGACTTTTCAGAATTAAAAATGAGCTTGAGGATCTCTGTTTTAAAGTAATTGATCCCAACTCGTACAAATTTATCGGGAGAAAACTCAGGGAAAAAAGAGAAGCCAGGGAGCAGTTTATTGAGGAGTTTTTGCAGCCTATAAAAGATGAACTAAAGAATCAAAAGTTCAGGTTTGAAATTAAAGGCAGGCCCAAGCATATCTATTCGATTTATCGCAAAATGCAGATGCAGCAAAAGCCTTTTGAAGAGATCTATGATCTATTTGCCATCCGCATAATCCTGGAAGATCCTCACACAAAAGAGGATTGCTGGCGTGTGTATTCGGTAATTACCGACTGGTACACTCCAATCCCGAAACGGTTCAGGGATTTTATCTCCGTTCCCAAAGCAAATGGATATCAATCACTCCATACAACTGTGATTACAAAGAAGGGAAGAAAAGTAGAGGTACAGATTCGAACCCGTAAAATGGATTACATTGCCGAGCAGGGTTTGGCCGCACACTGGAAATATAAAGAGGGGAATAACAGCGGAAACAAAGAGCTGGATAAGTTTGTGCATTGGGTTCGCGATGTTCTTGATGCGCCCCGGCCGGATGCAGCGACTGATTTTGTCAAAGATTTTCAGCTTAATCTCTATCAGGATGAAATTTATGTTTTTACCCCTAACGGCGAACTCAAAACCCTTCCGAACGGAGCTTCCTGTATCGACTTTGCATTCGAAATTCACAGTGAAATCGGCGAGCGGTCTATTGCAGCCAAAGTAAACGGTAAGATGGTTCCGTTACGGCAAAAATTGAAATCTGGCGATCAGGTTGAAATTGTAACGGGTAACAAAGTGAACCTCAATCCGGACTGGATGGGGGATGTTGTTACGCATAAAGCTAAGGCAAGGCTGCGGCAATTCATCAAACAAAAAGAGAGAAAAGTTGCCAACGAAGGACGTGAAATCTGGGAAAAACGTGCTTTAAAAGGCAAAGTTGAAATCACAGATCAGGAGCTTACAAAGGTTTCAAAACGTTTCAAGTTCAATGACGCACAGGAAATGTTTTATGAAATAGGTACAGGTGCATTTGAGGTAAATGAGCTTTTCAAAGTTGTAAAACAGCTAAAGAGCAAAGGCCGGCTCGAAAAAGACGATGAGGATGAAGAGTATAAAAAACAACAGGGCGCAGCCATTCCGGATGAGTATTACTCATCGGCACGATCGGTTGGAGATGGTAATGCGCTGTTGGTTGAGGGAGAACTTGACCATGTGAAATACTCATACGCAAATTGCTGCAGCCCAATACCCGGCGATAATGTGATTGGTTTCCTGAGCCGGAATGGCGATGTGAAAATACATCGATCCAACTGTAAAAACGCCCATCACCTTATCAGGACAGACAGCGAGAGAATTATAGATGTGACCTGGGCCCGGAATATCGATAATCAATTTTTAGGGGCTATTAAAGTTGTGGGAGAAGATCGGGTAGGTCTTGTTAATGATATCACGGAAGTACTTTCAAAGTCACTACAGACAAATATGAAAAGTATAAATGTGAACAGTGAAGGCGGAATGTTCGAGGGAATTATTACAGCATATGTTAAGGATTTAAAACATCTTGAAAAGATTGTCAAAAGACTTGAGAGAATAGATAGTATAAAAAACGTAATGAGATATGAGTAATTATCTCTATGTCGTATAGGTGCAAACACTTATATTGATCAATCGCAAAGTTTTTTCTATGCGCTTACCGTAAATCTTCCTATTTTTGTTACATATAAGCTGTTTATTTGATGCGCTTAATATTAAATAACGAAACACAATAGACATAGGATAGGATAGTATGGTAACTTACACAAAACGAGATATTGTTCGGACTGTGGCTGATAAGATGGATGTTCCTCTTAACCAGGCAGAACCGTGGGTTGATTCAGTAATTGACGCTCTGCGGGGCAAAATGATGGATGCAGACCCAACATGCAGAATTGAGCTCAGAAACTTCGGAGTATTTGAAGTGAAAGAGACCAAAGCGAAACCAAAGGCAAGAAACCCAAAAACCAACGAGGTTATCTTTGTACCGGCTCATCGTAAAACACACTTCAAACCAAGTAAAAAACTTAAGAAATTCCTCAAGCAGCCTCTTGATGAATTATAATAAGGATTGATTCTTGGCAGATTACGGCAGAATCTTGGGTGTTGATGTTGGAAGCAAAAGAGTTGGTTTAGCAAGAACCGACTTGCTACGAACAGTAGCCAACCCTATTGGTACATTTACACCCGGAGATTCTTTCAAAGAGATAGAGAGACAAATTAGTGCTGAAGGGCCAATCAGTGGAATCGTAGTAGGGTGGCCACTCACCTCAGAAGGCGAACCCACAGATGCAACGGGACTTGTAATTGATTATATTCAAGCATTGAAAAATAAGTTCAAAAGCATCAGAGTTTATAAAATGGATGAGCGTTTTTCCTCCAGACAGGCCATGAAAATAATGGTGGATTCCGGTGTTCCGAAAAGAAAAAGAAACCAAAAAGGCAGGCTCGATAAAGCTGCTGCTGCATTAATATTACAACAGTTTTTAGAAGCGCGG
This sequence comes from Balneolaceae bacterium, assembly GCA_007135335.1. GTDB lineage: Bacteria > Bacteroidota > Rhodothermia > Balneolales > Balneolaceae > Rhodohalobacter. The sequence continues at coordinate 426 of SLJB01000142.1, read as the reverse complement.
CCCGAAATTTAATATGGCAATCTTACCTATAGTAACCTACAACGATTCTGTGCTCAGGCAAAACGCAGATCCTGTAAAAGAAAACAGCGATGAACTGCAAAAGCTGATTGATGATATGTTTGAAACCATGTATAACTCCAATGGGGTTGGTTTAGCCGCTCCTCAAATTGGTAAATCAATACGACTTTTTGTTGTAGATACCGATGTGATGACCGAGGAGCTTGAGGATGAAGAAAATGTTGGACCGCTGGTTTTTATCAACCCTGAAATTGTAAAAACAGATGGAAATGAGATAAAATTTGAAGAAGGTTGCCTGAGTATTCCGGATGTACGTGATGAAGTAAGCAGACCCGAAATGGTTGAAGTATCCTATCTTGACAGAGAGTTCAATAAGCAAATTATCAGAACCGAGGGATGGCTTTCACG
>SLJB01000008.1 GCA_007135335.1 Balneolaceae bacterium | reverse complement strand
CGGCGGAACCATGGGAAACGGTATCGTTCATGTATTTGCAACAAGTGGTTTCGATGTAAAGCTTGTAGAAACAAAACAGGAATATATTGATCGTGCCCTAAATACCATCGATAAAAATTTATCGAGAATGGTTGCCAAAGAGAAGATTACAGAGGCTGAAAAAGAGTCCGCGATCGACAGAATTCAGCCCCACCTTACCATTCCCGGTGCAGTGCTGGATGCCGATCTTATCATTGAGGCCGTTCCCGAAATTTATGAACTGAAAAAAAAGATCTTTAAAGAAGTGGACGATCATGCTCCTGAGCATGCAATTATTGCAAGCAACACCTCATCGATTTCCATTACAAAACTTGCTGCCACCACCAAACGACCTGAAAAATTTATCGGGATGCATTTCTTCAACCCGGTTCCCATAATGAAACTTGTAGAAGTTATCAGCGGACTTAAGACAGATAAATCTGTGGCCGATGAGATTGTGCAAATCACTGAAAAGCTTGGCAAATCTCCGGTTTCAGCAAACGATTCACCGGGTTTTGTTTCAAATCGGGTATTGATGCCGATGATCAATGAAGCGATATTTTGTGTTTATGAGGGTGTTGCTGATGCCAGTTCCGTTGATGACGTGATGAAACTGGGAATGGCTCACCCGATGGGCCCGCTCAGACTTGCAGATTTTATTGGCCTGGATGTATGCCTCGATATTCTGAATGTTCTTTACGATGGATTTAAAGATCCCAAGTATCGTCCGTGTCCGTTGCTGGTTCAGATGGTGGATGCCGGAAAACTGGGTAATAAGACTGGTGAAGGTTTCTTTATGTATTAGTTCAGAACTGAACATAGCCAAAATGAATTGTTTTCTTTCTTGCAGAGGTTACCGCAGATTTATGCAGAATGTTTGTGATAAAAACAGAGATTAACATCTAAACTAATTTTATATTATATCTGATTTATTACCAATGAGATATGACTATTACATATAACTATTATAATGATTGATTTAAGAAGTGATACAGTTACGAAGCCGACCCCTGAAATGCTTAAAGCCATGACCGAGGCAGAAGTTGGCGATGATGTTTTTGGCGAAGATCCAACGGTTAACGCATTCGAAGAGAAGATGGCGGATCTTTTCGGGACGGAAGCCGGCCTTTTTGTTCCCAGCGGCACCATGTGTAATCAGCTCTGTCTGAATGTTCTAACTTCACCCGGTGATGAAGTGATCATCGACGAACTTGGACACGTATTCAATTACGAAACGGGGGCAGCTGCTCATCTCTCATCTATTCAGCTAAGACCACTGAAGGGTGTGAATGGAAAACTCACAAAAGAGTTGATTGAATCTGCCATTCGGCCACAAAATGACTGGGATCCGCATACAAGGGTCATTGCCCTTGAAAATACCACAAACAAAGGTGGTGGTGCCTGGTATTCAAAAGAAGAGTTGCTTGAGATCAGTAATCTCGCTGACAAGCACGGTATTTTTGTACATCTTGATGGGGCACGAATCTGGAATGCAATGACAGCTTCAGGAGTTGAACCGGAGTTTTTCGGAAGTGTTTCAGATACCATTTCCATCTGTTTCAGTAAAGGCCTTGGGGCGCCTGTGGGCTCGATGATGCTTGCAAGCAGAGATCAAATCAAAAAAGCACGCAGGATGAGAAAAATGTTTGGTGGCGGTATGAGACAGATTGGACTGCTCGCTGCAGCTGCTGATTTTGCCGTAAAAAATCACCATCCGCTCTTGGAAAGGGATCATCAGAATGCAAAACTGTTTGCCGGGGCAGTGTCCCGAAATCCGTCGTTCAGTATAAACCTGAAAACTGTCTTTACCAATATTGTGCTCTTTGATGTGGTTGCTGCAGATGTTGAAAAAGTACTTGATGAATTTAAAAATCGGGGAATTGGAATGGTACAGTTTGGCGCTAATACCATCAGGGCCACTTTTCATTTTCAAATTTCAGATGAGGATTTAGAAGAAATTCTGAACGTTACAGAGACAATCAGCTTTTCATAATTCTATGAATTGTGAAAAAAGACTTTTTTATTCGGTATGTAATCAGCTGCTTATTTCAAAACCTCCGGGTCTTTTTTTAATCATTTGCGCCTTGTTATTTTTCTCATTGGTTGCATGCAGTGAAGAGTATCCCGGATTGCCGGATCACATCGCAAACAGTGAACATCTGCTAGTGTTTGATAAAGAATCAATCACACCAAAGCAGTTTCATTTTCATCGTGAGACTGTTTTTGAAGACTCCCTGCATATCGATCAGATAAAGGATATCAAAGTGGATGACGATGGGCGATTGTACATTGCTTCTGAAAGCTGGGGGCGCAGGCAGCTTCATCTTTTTGAAAGTGATGGCAGCTACATCGACAGTCTCGGTATGATGGGTACGGAGCCCGGAGAATTTCAATCCATCGATCATATTCAGGTTATTGATGAAGCACTCTTTCTGTCAGATGAATCTCTTCAGCGAGTAACAATCTACAACAGGTATGATTTCAGTCTCATAGACACTCTGACTTTTCATCAAGAAAAATTTCCATTTCCCGATGGATTAACTCCGGATTTATATCAGTTAAGTCCGTTTGCAATACTTGATAATGAATCTCATATCATCTTATTCAGGCAAATACGCAATCCTGCATATGAGCCGGAAGGCTTAATGAAAATCTATTTATTAGAAACCGATGGTGGCATTCGCTGGACAAAACTTGCAGAAATGCCGGATTTGACCTGGCTTGTGGGTGATTATGCGGGCAGTCCGGCTGCTTTTACACTTCATCTCCCTGAACAGCCTTTACATCAGCTATCAACAAATAACAGGCTCATTACGGCTCATACATCCGAATTTTTAATCACAAGCAGATCCATTAATGGTGATTATGTAAAATTTTATTATCTGCCGCTACAGAGTATTGAGCTGCATCCATCTGAAATTAATCACCCAAGATTCAGCCATAATAATCAGGTTCTGAGGGTTCGTGAGAGTGCTGTTTACCCGGAGTATTGGCCGGCACTTTACTCGATAGTACCTGATAATGCCAACAGGATCTGGGTTTCAACGATCCCGGAAAACAGAGACCGGCTTGATTGGTGGGTGATTGATGAGGATTCTGGCGAACTGGTTACCCGGTTTGCCTGGCCATTTGAAAGGCCGATTGTTTATGTGAAAGGTAATTCAGTATATACCGTTGAGAAAGATGGAATGGGTTTTGAAAGGGTTGTAAGATACCGTTTTACTGAAGTGTTAAATGGAAAAAATACTACACATCCGGAAATTCGAATGTCTGATGACGCTTTGTGAACTATTTATTTCGGTTAATCTGAAGTTCTACTCGTGGTTTTCATTTTTTATCTCTAACTGCGGTAGATAGCTCATCTAAAAATTCTGCTGGTCATTTGGTGTATTGGGCAGCCACTTGTTCGGCAGCCGTATCAAAATGCCACTTAACCCATTTTACAAAAACTTCTTCAAGATTTTTAAGGGTCTATTCTTTCTCATCCGTCTCAGGGCTGATCATACGGAGTTCCTGAATAATTTCTTGTTATCCAATCAGCAGTGCTTTATTGGTTATGATGGTATTGAGAAGCACCTTAAGAATTTGCAGATTTTTGAAATCCATGAATCGGATGGTCGGATGGATCCATCTTCTTTTTTCATCCCAACCGGGCAGATGATAAAAACCACGATCTACCCGCACGGATACTCAGTGATTCGCCTGTTTCTTAAGGTACCTGAATAATTATTTCACGCCTCGAAAAAATTGAAAATGGGTCAGGATTCATTTTTCAGAACTAAGTGTGATGATAGTTCAGGAATTATTTTGGGGCGGTTATTTTTAACTGCCTGGTTTTAAACTGAAAAATAAAATTGTGAACATCTTTTAGAAATACCTCTAAAGATTCCTCAGGTTGTATATTCTGCGTTTATTCGCACATATTCGTAGGAAAAATCAGAGCCCCAGCCAACAGCTTCTTCATCTCCGGAGTTTAAATCAATAAGAATGATGATTGTGGATGAGGTCATTACTTTTCGCAACTGTTCTCTGATATCGAGTACGGGCTGGCCTTGTTTTACCACTTCATGCATTTTATTCAGATCTGTACCCATATATAAATCAACAAGATCAGGATTAAACTCTACTCCTGATCTCCCCGCCGCCGCAATAATTCGTCCCCAGTTAGGATCGGATCCGAAAATAGCTGTTTTAACAAGATTAGAATTTGAAACCGTTCGTACTACTTGCCGTGCGTCAGCTTCGGATTTAGCGCCACTAGTACGATATTCAATCAGTTTTGTGGACCCTTCACCATCCGATATAATAAGTTTCGCAAGATGTGTACACAGTTTTTCAAGATTTGCCAGAAACAGATCATAGTTGGCATCTTTTTCGGTGATCTCATTGTTGCCGGCTTTTCCGTTACACATGATTGAAACCATATCGTTTGTGGATGTATCTCCATCAACGGTTATCATATTAAATGATTTATCTACAGCAAGACGCAGTGCTTCATCAAGCAGTTTCGGGGTAATGGCAATATCGCAAACGATAAAACCAAGCATGGTGCCCATATTCGGGTGTATCATGCCGGAGCCTTTTGCAATTCCACCCATATGAATCTGGACTCCATCAACCGAAAAGGATGTAAATCCTTCCTTCGCAAATGTATCTGTGGTAAGAATGGCATTTGCAGTTAGTGAGCCTGCAATTTCCCTGTCAGATAACTTTGCAACGCACTCTTTGATACCTTTAAGTACTTTTTCTGTTGGGAATGGTTCACCTATTAATCCGGTAGAGGCAACTATCACATTGGTTTTTGCAATGTTAAGTTCAGAAGCTGTTGTTTCAGCCATAGCTACCGCACCTTTCCATCCCTCCACACCAGTGCATGCATTCGCGTTTCCGGAGTTGATTATAAATGCCTGTGCAATTCCGTCTTTAATATGCTCTCGGCTGAGTTTTATGGGTTCCGCACAAACTACGTTTTTTGTGAAAACTGATGCTGCTGCTGCCGGAACTTCGGAATAGATAAGAGCGATATCTCTCCGTTTTGATTTGATACCCATATGGGCACCCCAGCATTTGAAACCTCGTACATGTGTGATATTATTTAACATTGATTTTCGAACAAATTAGTTGTGTTGTATAAAGGTGAATAAGAGGGTGGGATTTGATGTGGTTTCTACTGATAACCACCTCAGTATATAGATATTTTATACCCGCCTGCCGGGTGGGGTGGGGCGATTCGCCGGAGTAGTACAGCGTGCTGTTGATGACGGTATGTTTGATAGCAGGTTTTTCATATGCCTTTCCGATTATAAGAAAAATTGTCCTATTAAAATAACTGAATGAAAATATATTCAGTGTGGGCATGATAGCGTACTCCTGCACACTAAGGGTTTAATGGTATATGTTTTAATCCTGTTGATTCTATAAGTCCAAACATGATATTCATGTTTTGAACGGCTTGTCCCGCGGCACCTTTCACAAGATTATCAATCGTAGAAACGGTTATGATTTTATTTGTGCGCTCATCATAGGTTGCATAAATATCACAATAGTTTGAACCTCGAATGTTTTTAATTGACGGTGGTTCATCGAATACCCGCACAAAATGTTCTTTCTCGTATACCGAGTGGTACAGTTCTTCAACCTGATCTCTTGTGACAGGTTTTTTAGGTGTGCTGTATGTTGTGGTTAAAATTCCACGATCAATTGGCAAAAGATGCGGTGTAAAAAGAACCTCAGTTGAGTACCCTGTATAATTCTGTAGAGTGCTTTCAATTTCAGGGGTGTGGCGATGATTAATGAGTGAATAAGCCGAAAAGTTACCGAAAACATTTGGAAAGTGGAGCCCTTGCTTCGGCTTGGCACCAGCACCGGTTACACCTGATTTTGCATCCACAACGATTGAAGAGGGATGTATAAGCCCATTTTTAATAAGCGGTGCCAGTGGCAGAATCGCAGAAGTTGGATAACATCCCGGGTTAGCCACCAGCCTGGCATTTCTGATTTTGTTGCGGAAGAGTTCGGGTAAGCCATACACAGCTTTTTCCATATACTCAGGACATACATGAGATTTTTTGTACCACTCTTCATAGACCCCTTTGGATGAAAATCTAAAATCACCCGACAGATCGATTATTGAAAACTTATCTAACCCATGTTCTTTCAAAAAATTCATTGAAACGCCGTGAGGCAGTGCTAAAAAAACCACATCAGGTTCGAAATCTCCGATCTCTTTTACTGAGATGAGTTCGATATCCACCAGATCAAGCAGATGGGGGTGTACTTTTTGAACTTTACTGCCCGCCTGGCTCTCACTGGTTACAAATTCAATGATCACATCAGGGTGTTGTGAAAGCAGGCGTACCAATTCAGACCCTGTGTAACCTGTTGCGCCAACTATTCCTATTTTAAATTTAGGCATTCTTTTCTACTGCTTTAATTGATTCTACAAGTACGTTAACTACTGTATCGATTTCATCTTTTGTTATAACAAGAGGTGGTACAATTCGGATAACATTACCTGATGCACAGTTTGATAGTACACCGCGGTTCAGCATCTCTTTAACCACCTCAGCCCCGGGGAAATTGAGCTCTATTCCAATCATCAATCCTTTTCCGCGTACTTCTTTAATGGCATTCCAGTTTGTGGAGAGATCTTTCATGCGGGTCATCAGATAACTGCCCCGTACACGTGCCATTTCACAAATATCTTCATCCTCCATGGTTTCGAGTGTTTCGAGTGCCACAGCGCAAGCAAGAGGGTTGCCGCCATACGTAGTACCGTGATTGCCATGTTCAAATGCTGCAGCAACTTCTTCTCGTGCTGCTACTGCACCAATAGGGAAGCCTGATCCCAGTGCCTTTGCAAGCGCAAGTATATCAGGTTTTACACCGTAGTGTTCATAAGCAAACATTTTACCCGTTCGTGCAATACCGCATTGAACTTCATCAAAAATCAGGGGGATGTCGAATTTATCACACAGCTGGCGGGCTTTATTCAGATATTCCTGTGTTGCCTCAACGATTCCGCCTTCACCCTGAATCGGCTCAAGAATTATTCCGATTGTGTTCTCATCTACACTCAGTTCCAGTGCTTTTACATCATTAAATGGAACCCTTTTATATCCTGAAGGCATGGGATGGAACCCACTCTGATATTTATCCTTTCCCATTACAATGGTGCCGAGTGTGCGCCCGTGAAATGAGTTATCCATGGAGATAATTACCCCGGTTTTGCCTTTGTTGAAGGCGTATTTTCTGGCCAGCTTTATGGCACCTTCAACCGCTTCGGCGCCGCTGTTGCAGAAGAAAACTTTGTCAAGTCCGGAGAGTTTCACAAGTTTTTCAGCCAGATCGCTTTGAGGTTCATTGTAGTAAAAGTTGGAAACATGCATCAGTTTAGCTGCCTGCTTCTGTATTACGTTTACAATTCGCGGATGGCAGTGCCCTAAACTATTCACCGCTATACCGGCAAGTGCATCGATGTACTCATTGCGTTCATCATCCCACACTTTCGATCCTTTCCCTTTTACCAGGGCAATGGGATATCGGCCGTAGAGGTCGAAATGATATTTATCCGCTTTTTTTTTGGCCGGCTGTTTGCCAAATACGGTTTTAACAGTTTTAAAGATTTTACCGGATATATTCGATGGCATGTTGAAAAAATTAAGATGTTGATGAGTGCTGTTTATCTGCTGATGGTTGTTCCAATCTTATCCATTGACAACAATATACGCAATAACGTGTGGTTTTTTGTTCCATTGATGATGTGTGCAGATTTAACACCGTTCTCCAGTGCAATAAAACAGGATTCTATTTTCGGTATCATACCGCCCTGAATTACGGTGCCAAAGAGTTTTTTTGCACTTTCAATGGTTAGAGAATCAATCAGGGAATCGGGCTTATCTAGATCTTCGAGTAAACCATCTATATTCGTTAGGGCAACAAAATTTTCAGCTTTCAGTGCACCGGCAAGATGACCTGCAAACATGTCTGCATTTATATTGAACGTTTCACCATTGCTGCCTGATGAAACAGGGGAGACCACCGGCAAAAATCCGGCGTCTAAAAGTGTGTGGATAACAGAGGGATCAATTTCAGAAACATCACCCACGAAACCAAGATCAGAAATTATCTCCTTACTGTTTACAATTTCAATGTGGGTTCTTTTAATTGCTTTTATCAAGCCGCCATCTTTGCCCGAAATACCCACAGCTTTTAATCCTGCACGGTTTAGTAGCGATACAAGCTCTTTATTTACCAGGCCACTGAGTGCCATTTCAATATACTTGATGGACAAAAGATCGGTTTTTCTGTGTCCGCCAATAAATTCCGACTCTATACCCACCTCATCCAGCAGTTGTTTGATTTCAATACCCCCGCCGTGAATAAGTACCGGCTTCACCCCAAGCTGAACCAATTCATAAATCTGTAAGATGATATTCGTTTTTACCTGCTGATCAGTAAGGGCGTTGCCGCCAACTTTTATGCATACAACTTTATTTCTGAGATGTTCTGTTTTTTCTGTTGAGTACCGGTTTTGTGCGGCTTTTGTTTTTTCCATTATGTAAGTGGGAACCTGTCTATCTGTTTTCAGAATCT
>SLJB01000230.1 GCA_007135335.1 Balneolaceae bacterium | reverse complement strand
TTCGCAATAATCATCGGCCATTTTATATTATTGATCATGTTTCATGAGCGTAGTTGCTCAATGGAGGTAATGGTATTTCAGGCTGTGAGAAATATTTGGAGCTTGTTTGGGTGATTAAGTATTGTTTTTCTTATGATTTATGGATGCACAGTATTTTATGGCGTACCCACCACCGGCTGCGGCCAGTAGCATCAGCTCGTCACCTTTGGGAACTGGCAACTGGAAGAGAAAGCGAAACCGGCTGGGCTGGCAGAACCCCCGAAACAGCAGAGTAAGTTAAAGCACAGTTAGTGTAGTGGAGTAAGTGTGATTGATTGTTTCATTTTTAGTGTCTTAAGGGATAACCTCAAGACACAAATCTATTTTATTAGTGTTAATTTTCTGGTTAAAACCGCATTGGCTGTCTGCAGCCTGTACATGTACACCCCACTGGACAACATACCAGCATCAAAATGTACTACGTGGGTACCGGCTGGCACATGTCCGTCTACCAGCGTAGCTACCCGCCGGCCCGCCATAATCAAATACCTCTAACTGTACCACTATTGACTCCGGCAGTTCAAAGGGTATTTGTGTGGTGGGGTTAAACGGGTTCGGATAGTTTTGATTCAAAGCCAAACTGTTCGCTGTTTCTCTGTCATTTGACTCTAAACGTTCTGTACTGATAGTAAAACGAGAACTGCTGTCCATCTTTTTTCTTAAATCTCCTCCAACGAGCAGGGCAAATGGATCTGCTGGAGCTTTTGCGGTCTGATTGATAGTAAACTCATAGTGTGCTACTTCTTCCAGGAAAAGGCTGTTACCTGTCTCCGTATCGTTAAGATATAGCTGAACACCATCCATCGCCAGGTCGGTTACAGTGAAGGTATAGATCCCAGCCGGTGTGGCTTCAGTCTGAAGAGGAATTTCCAGTTCCCTATCCAGCGGGTAATGGCCAATATCCATTAACCCTACACCAGGTTTTTCATTTGCCTATAGCGCATAGTCGGCCGACATTGGGGTAAGCTGCCATACATCACCAGTGGTACGTTTGTCCAAGTTGTCATTACCTGATAGGCTCAGTCAGGCCGAATTTGTCATCCCCTGACCGGCAAGTTCCAGTCGAACAAGGCTGTGCCGGGCCTCTTTGAACAGAAAACTTCTATTGGCCATATTGCTGCTCTTCACAGTGTTGGTAAATTCCACTGAGGAAGTCTCGCCACTATTTTAAGGGCTCAATTGTTTTTAACAGTTGAGCCTTTTTTATGGGGAGAATTATGTTCACTGTTTACATTCTGCACTCAGAAAAGCACGACAAAATTTACGTTGGGTACACAACCAATCTTGACGAACGGTTCAAATCTCATAATGAACTGGGTACCCGTGGCTGGACCATCAAATACAGACCCTGGAAAATTATTCATACCGAAGTTTTTCACACGAAAAAAGAGGCCATGGCCAGGGAGAAACAGCTCAAATCCGGTCAGGGTCGGCAATGGATCCGACATACGTTCGTAAAAGGATAGCTTCACGGGATCTTATCCGCCTGAGGCGGACGTAGGTTCGAATCCTTATATTTGACTCCGAATCAAAAAAACAACATCGCTACCCATCATTCATTTCCATATCTTTCATGGCATAAGTAAACTGAAATTTTTTCCTGTTCATGATATCATCCAAAGACGCCATCTCCCTCGAAGACAACTATGGAGCACACAATTACCACCCCCTGCCGGTAGTACTTGCAAAAGGGGAAGGCGTGTATGTTTGGGACCCGGAGGGTAATCAATATTTCGATTTTCTATCAGCCTATTCTGCCGTAAACCAGGGGCACTGCCATCCCAAAATAATTGCAGCTCTGAAAGATCAGGCTGAGACCCTTACACTTACCTCGCGCGCATTTTATAACAACGTACTGGGCGAGTATGAGAAATATTTGTGTGACACATTTGGCTTTGAAAGGGTATTGCCGATGAATACCGGGGCTGAAGGCGTAGAAACCGCCATTAAAATTACCCGAAAATGGGGGTATGAAAAGAAGGGCATTCCGCCCGGAGAAGCAAAAATTATTGTGTGTTCAAATAATTTTCATGGCCGAACTACCACCATTATCTCTTTTTCTGATGATGCCGGTGCACACGGTAACTTTGGCCCATACACGCCGGGATTTATAAAAATAGCCTACAATTCAATAAACCAACTTGAAGAGGCGCTTAAAGATCCTGCCATAGCCGGTTTTCTTGTTGAACCCATACAAGGCGAAGCGGGTGTTATGGTGCCGGATGACAACTATCTGAAAAAGGCTGCTGCTCTCTGCAAAAGTAAAAATGTGCTTTTTATCAGTGATGAAATTCAAACCGGTATAGCCCGAACCGGCAGCCTTCTTGCTGTATGCGGAGACTGTACCTGCAGGTCAGCTTGTGAACGACAACCTGAACACTATACAAAACCCGATATTTTAATACTTGGCAAGGCACTCTCCGGTGGTGTATATCCTGTTTCTGCTGTTCTGTGCGACAACGATATTATGGAGGTGATAAAACCGGGTCAGCACGGCTCAACCTTTGGGGGAAATCCACTTGCTTGCAGAGTAGCTATTGCAGCTCTCGAAGTTGTAAAGGAAGAGAATCTGGCACAGAATGCACGGCATCTCGGTGAAATCTTCAGAAGAGAGATGGAGAATCTAAAAACAGAATGCAGACTGATTTCGCTTGTAAGAGGGAAAGGATTATTGAATGCCGTTGAAGTTAACGATTCACCGGAGAGCAGTACTGCTTGGGATCTTTGTATTGCACTTAAAGAGAACGGACTTCTTGCAAAGCCAACTCACGGAAACATCATACGTTTTGCACCTCCTTTGGTAATGTCAGAACCCCAGTTGATGGATTGCGTAGCCATCATCCGAAAAACTTTTCTTGAATTTGAGGCAGACCGGTCTTAACAAGACTGACACCTGCTGAATGTCTTAAAACGTTATTAACAGTATATTCAATTTTGCCTTTTGACCCAGTACTTTCTTATCCTTCGGTAACATCATCATCATAATTAACATCTGCCATAGCTGAGTATGTCACAAAAGATTAACCCCAAAGACGTTCGCCCAACACTTCAAAAACACCTTCTTGCCGATGGCTTCGAGATGGTTTTGGATCTCCAGAAAAGTAAAGGACCGTATCTGCACGATTCTGTAACCGGCAGAGATTTTCTCGACTTTTTCACTTTTTTTGCCTCAAATCCGCTTGGAATGAATCACGACCGTATGGCCGGTGATGCTGAATTTGTTGCCAAGCTTGGTCAGGTTGCCATCAACAAGCCTTCAAACTCTGATGTGTATACCGAGGAGATGGCTCATTTTGTACAGACATTTTCCCGAGTGGGAATTCCTGAATATCTGCCATATACATTTTTTGTATCGGGCGGAGCAGTGGCTGTTGCAAATGCACTGAAGGTGGCATTTGACTGGAAAGTTCAGAAAAACTTCAGGAAAGGGTATCGAACTGAAAAGGGACATAAAGTACTCCATCTCGACAAGGCATTTCACGGGCGGAGCGGCTATACATTGTCACTCACAAATACCGATCCTACAAAAGTAAAATACTTTCCAAAGTTCGACTGGCCGCGAATCCATAATCCTGCTATCACTTTTCCTCTCACAAAAGAGAATATTGAAGAAACTGAACGGCAAGAGGCTGTTGCCCTCGCACAGGCCCGCCGGTATTTTGAACTGTATAAGGATGATATCGCATGCATAATTCTTGAACCTATTCAGGGTGAAGGCGGCGATAACCACTTCAGACTTGAATTTCATAAAGCACTTCGGAATCTGGCTGATGAATACGATGCCCTGCTTATTTATGATGAAGTACAGACCGGCGTTGGCCTAACCGGAAAATTCTGGGCACATGAACATTATGTAAAACCTGATATCATCGCTTTCGGGAAAAAAGCTCAGGTGTGCGGAATTCTCGCAAGTAAGCGAATTGATGACATTGAAACCAACTGCTTCCATGTATCATCGCGGATCAACTCAACCTGGGGCGGCAATCTTGTGGATATGGTGCGATTCGACAGAATTCTCGAAGTAATTGAAGAGGATAACCTGGTGAATCATGCTCACGAAACCGGAAACTACCTCCAGAAAAAACTGTCCGAGCTTTCTAATCAACACGAACATTTCACGAATGCGCGTGGTGAAGGTCTGTTCTGCGCAATCGATCTGCCCAATACACATGCACGTAATGCAGTAATTAAAGAATGCTCAAAGAATGGGCTCATGATTCTGGGTTGCGGAATCAAAACCATTCGTTTCAGGCCACCGCTTAACATTCAGAAAAATGAATTGGATACTGGACTTGAAATTCTTGAAAAAAGCTACAAGACCGCACTTTCTGAGTGTCCGGTAGCTAATTAATGCAACTCTAAATCCTTACACTTATCAGAAGCCGGATCTCTTCCGGCTTTTTTTGCGCCGCTTTTTTGATCGCTGTGAAAAATTGCATTTATTCAAGGACAAACAATAACATATTACTAACAAGTGATTCATCATGTCCTATATTAATTTGAATAATGATCTACCCGGAATTGTAGGCCTCATGCACTATAGGCCTGAAACCGCCAAACCACTCAATGAACTTGCAGAGATTTTACTGCGTGGACCTTCTTCACTCACATCTGCTGAGCGAGAGATGATTGCATCACATGTATCCCATAGAAATGAATGCCATTTTTGTCACTCTTGTCATGGTGCGGCAGCGGCTCATCATTTAGATGGTGATCTGAGTCTGTTAGATGATATCAAAAATGGATTTATCAAAACCGAACTCTCAGAGAAGATGAAGGCTTTGTTACACATTGCCGGTAAGGTGCAAATTCTTGGAAATCGTGTTACTAAAGAGGATGTAGAATCTGCAAAAGCAGAGGGCGCCTCAGATCTTGAAATTCATGATACCGTGCTGATTTCGGCTGCTTTCTGCATGTACAACCGATATGTGGATGGATTGGGTACATGGGCTCCTGAAGAAGATGAAGCTTATGATGAAACGGGCCACATGCTTGCACATGAAGGGTATCTGAATTCCATTCCTCAATAGGAAGAGACACACCCAGCCGGAATTACACCATTTGATGTGATTCCGGCTGTATTACAAGCTCGTTCAGAACAGATTGCCCCGGCTGGCTGGCTGCATAATATACTGCTTTTGCAACCTCGGCCGGAGTAAGCATCTTATCTTTTTGAACACGCATATCAACATTGGGGTTTTCCCAAAAATCTGTTGCAACACCGCCCAGATAGAGAAGTGAAAATTGAATCCCGGAACGTTTGTTCTCTTCAACAAGAGCTTTTGTAAAACCCGTAACGGCAAATTTAGATGCAGAATACACCGATGTATTTCTCATAACGGTTTTACCCAAAATTCCGGGAAACATAATGATTCTCCCCTTCTTCGCAGTAGCCATATATCGTGCTACGGTCTGAGTCACAAGAAATGTGCCGTAAACATTCACATCAAATACCTCTTTGGCATCTTCGGGTTTAATATCGAGTAGCGGCTGGATCAGTCCGGTTCCGAAAGCATTTACAAGCACATCAATTTCACCCAGGTTTTCGTGAACTTCCCGGGCCATATCTGATACGGATCCAAGATCTGTTACATCAACTTCAATGACGTAAGCATCACCTCCGTTTTCGTTCAAAGATTTTGCTTTCTTTTCAGCTTTCTCTTTATCTCTGGCCGCTAGTACTACTTTTGCCCCGGCTTTCGAGAATAATTCTGCACAGGCCTGCCCTATTCCGCCCGAGCCGCCTACAATAAGTACTGTCTGATTTTTCATAGTTTTTTTTATTTAGTCTTCTTTAGCAATCGAAAGCTAATTCATACAAAAATCGTTCAAGCTGATTGTAGTCATTCTTATAGTTACTTTATTTTCAATGTTATACGAGATGTTACTATATATCGTTTATGGGTCTATATTAATACCGGAATTAACTGCCTGTTAGTATTTATAAATATTCCCGTGTTTACACTATTATTTTCATTATAATGGTTGCAAAAGTTATAATAAGTATTTATTGTCCTTTTTTCTTAAAACCTTCAACACACTCACCTGCAATAGATTAGATATGAAAATACTAAAGTGGATTGGTATAATAATCGGGAGTTTGATACTGGTTTTAGGTGCTATTATTTCAGTTCTTTATGGAATAAGTAAACAGCACGAAAACCAAACGTACAACATTGACATTTCACCTGTTTATATAGATTACAGTGATGAATCCCTGCTTGAAAAAGGCAGGCATGTGGCTACAATACGTGCATGCGTTGAATGCCACGGAGATAATCTCGGAGGCAGAGTTTTCATTGAGGACCCTGTTGTTGGACTTCTTATAGCAACTAATTTAACAACTGGCGCGGGTGGCCTGGGAAGTGATTACAGTGATGATGATCTTGTTAAGGCTATACGGCATGGAGTCAGGAAAGATGGCAAGTCTGTTATTTTCATGCCCTCACATGAATACAATGTGATTGATGCAGCGGATATGGCTGCGTTAATTGCCTACATTCGCAGTAAAGATCCGGTTGACAGTACTCACCTTCCTGAGACTAAGATAGGATTTCCTTTCAGGCTGATGTATGTTCTGAGTGATATCCACCTTTTTCCTGCCCGCCTTATCGATCATTCCATTGGGATTCCCGAGCCTGTTGCCGAACGAACACCGCTTCAGTTAGGTGCGTACGTAGCCACTACCTGTATTGGGTGCCACGGGGATAACTACGGTGGAGGCAGAATTCCCGGTGTACCTCCGCACTGGCCGGAAGCCTCAAACATTACATTAGGTGGGGTTCTTGCGGATTACACAGAAGCTGACTTCTTCAATGCCATGAGAAATGGAATTAACCTGGAGGGACGTGTAATGGAACCGGAATTTATGCCCTGGCAGGTATTCGGTTATATGACTGATGAGGAGCTGTCAGGATTGTTTGAGTATCTGCAATCCCTGCCGGCACGGGAAACCGGTACCAGGTAATTTTACTCTGCTGAAAGTTTGCCGGATTGCCGGTCCGGCAAAGCTTTGTTTACAATAAATTAAGCTTGTTCCATCGCTTTTGGAATCGTTGTTTCATACGGTTCGGTGAGTGCCTCAACAGGCAGATTTATAACATCATCAATCGATAATTTATTGCTGTTTACAACGCCCAGCGTATAAAACTGAAGGCCGCTTTCCGACAGCTTTTTCTCGAGATCAGGAACGCCCGTTTTATTTGCCGTTATCACCACACCTGATTGTGCCTCACTGTAAAGCCGTTCATAGTTAGAGCCGCTCAGACCTTTCAAAGAGATGGATGCACCTTTACCGGAAAAAATAGCCATTTCAGCAAGGGTTGTTGCCAGACCACCGTCCGAGCAGTCGTGTGCGGCATTAATGGTACCGGATTTGATCAGATCAAGCAGAGTTTTCTGTAATTTTACTTCCGTATCTAAATCTATTTCAGGTGCATCGCCGATAGTTAAGCCATGAATTGTTTTCAGGTACTCGGTTCCGCCAAGTCCTTTCCGGTCTGCCCCGATGTAATAAATAACGTCTCCTTGATTTTTAAAACCGGGTGTCATGGTGTGTTTTTCAACATCTTCCACTATACCCAGCATCCCGATTACAGGAGTCGGGAAAATTGCCCCTTTCGGGTTTTCATTGTATAAACTCACATTACCACCGGTTACAGGTGTACCCAGTGCACGGCAGGCATCGCCCATCCCGCCAAGGGCTTCTTTGAATGTCCAGTACACATCGGGTTTGTACGGATTGCCGAAATTGAGGCAGTTGGTAATGGCTACCGGTTTGGCACCACTGCAAACCACGTTCCGGGCCGATTCAGCCACGGCAATTTGACCTCCTTTTCGAGGGTTCAGGTACACATACCGGCCGTTACAATCGGTTTTGGCTGCCAGCCCTTTTTTGGTTCCTTTAATTCGAATAACCCCGGAGTTAGATGCACCGGGTGCATTTACTGTGTTGGTACGCACCATGGTATCGTACTGCTCGTGCACCCATCGTTTGGATGCAATATTAGGCGCAGCCAGTAATTTCTTTATAATCTCATTGTGATCGGACGGATGCTCAAGGCTGTCCGTATTAAAACCCTGCACATCATCCAGATAAGTTGGGCGTTCGGCTTCGCGAACATAGACGGGAGCACCGCCCCCAAGTACCAGAGAATCTGCAGGAATCTCCCCTTTAATTACTCCATCTTTCCAATATGTTACGTTTTCACCATGAACTACTTCTCCAATCACTACGGCATGAAGATCCCACTTGTCATACACGTCGATAATTTCCTGCTCTCTGCCTTTCTCAGCCACAACCAGCATACGCTCCTGGCTTTCGCTCAGTAACAGTTCATAAGCTGTCATACCGGTCTCCCGCGCGGGCACTTTGTCGAGATCCACTCGCATACCCTGGCCGCCTTTGGCTGTCATTTCGGATGTGGAGCAGGCAATTCCTGCAGCGCCCATATCCTGCATACCTACCACTGCACCTGTTTTCAATGCTTCGAGACTGGCTTCAAGTAGTAATTTTTCTGTAAAGGGATCACCAACCTGAACGCTTGGTCGTTTTGCTTCACTCTCTGCACTGATATCTTCGGAAGCAAACGTGGCCCCATGGATGCCATCGCGCCCGGTGCTTGAACCCACAATCAGCACAGGGTTACCAATCCCTTTTGCAATAGCGGATGCTGTTTCGCCCACTTTTACAATACCCACACTCATAGCATTTACAAGCGGATTGCCTTCGTAGGCTTCATCAAAATAGATTTCCCCCCCAATCATGGGGATGCCGAACGAGTTGCCATAATCTGAAATTCCACGAACCACACCATCCAGCAGATAACGCACACGTGGATTATCCATATTGCCAAATCGCAGTGAGTTCAACGAAGCTACCGGACGGGCGCCCATCGTAAAAATATCACGGTGAATGCCGCCCACGCCCGTTGCTGCTCCCTGATAGGGCTCAATGGCTGAGGGATGATTATGACTCTCCACTTTAAATGCACATGCCAGTCCATCGCCGATGTCTACCAGCCCGGCGTTCTCTTCACCCGCTTCCACCAGGAGCTGTTTCCCCTTTCGTGGCAGTTTTTTAATTTCGAGAATTGAATTTTTATAAGAACAGTGCTCACTCCACATAACCGAATAGACACCGAGCTCGGTAAAGGTTGGAATTCGCCCAAGATAATCTTTTATCATTTCGAACTCGGATTCGAGCAGTCCGTGTTCAATGGCAAGTTCAAGTGTTACTTCAGGTTCCTGAATGGATTGTTGCGACATCAGATTGTATAATTTTATTATGAGGAATGGAATAGAAAATAAGAAAAGCTGATCTACCGATCATTGATTATTTCTGAGACTATGAGTTCAGATAGGTTACCAGATCCGGAAATTCCTTAAACAGAAAATCTGCAGTCAGATCTCCATTCACTTCCGAAGATTTTGAAAAAGCTGTGTACCAGGCGGTTTTCCAGCCTGCATTCCGTCCACCAACGATATCTGAGGTGTAGGAATCTCCAACGTACAAAATTTTATCTCGGCTCACGCCCGCTTTATCAGTTGCTACATCGAACACTTTTTGATGCGGTTTCATCACACCCACCTCTTCAGAAATAATGAATGTATTACTGTAATCGCTCAGGCCCATCTGTTCAATTTTCTTCTGCTGTGTTTCAGAAAAACCATTGGTTATGATACCAACAGGATACTTTTCACAAATGGTGTCGAAAGCATTTTTAGCGCCATCAAGCCAGTTCCAATACTTTCTGTACTGCTCCATATAATCGGCGCCGATCTCCTCGCTCCTTGTACTGTCTATCCCAAGTACCTGCATACTCCCTTTAAAGCGGTTCCTTTGAAGCTTATACCGGTCAATCTCCCCTTTTTGATATTGCAGCCACAACTGCTGATTCAAAGTTTTATAAGCTTTTAGCCACTCTTCTATGGGTACAGTCTGTAATTCAGGGTATGAGTTGTAAATGGCTTTTTGAGCATCGCTCTCTGCAGATGAGTGATCGAGCAGGGTGTTGTCGAGGTCAAAGTAGATGAATTCAGGCTTCATGATGTTTTTTGGATCTATATTTTTCAGGATGAAAGATACCAATTTTCAACGCTAAAGAGGCAGCGGATCTTTCTGCTTTATTGTCTGTATTGATCCATAAGAAAAGCTTTAAATTCACTAAAATTGCTGCTCATCGGTATACTTTTTTTCTCTTCTTGAAGATCTTTTTTAAGCTGATTTGGAATGGGTATCTCCTGACCGGTCTCTTTTTCGATAACATCTTTGAACTTGATGGGATGTGCGGTTGCCAGTGTAACGATCTCAGCTCTGCTGCCGGTCTCTCTTCTGAACTCATCAGCCGCTCGATACCCTATCGCTGTATGTGGGCAGAGCAGATAATTTTCATTTGTATACACTTCACGAATGGTTTCGCGGGTTTGATCATCACTGTAAGAATATCCTGAAATCTCTTTTCTCATGGCTTTTTCCGATCCCCCGTACAGGTGCAGCATCCTCACAAAATTACTCGGATTCCCTACGTCCATAGCATTTGAAATGGTTTGCACAGAGGGTTTTGGCGAAAATTCAGATCCTTTTAAAAAATCAGGTACCACCTCATTCCGATTGGTTGCTGCAATAAAACGCTGTACCGGAAGCCCCATTTTTTTCGCAATTAAACCACCGGTCAGATTCCCGAAATTGCCGCTCGGCACTGAAAATATGATTTCGTTATGGCCCATTTTTTTCAGTTCACTCACCGCAAACGCGTAATAAAATGATTGCGGCAATAAGCGGGCTATATTTATGGAATTTGCAGAACTGAGTGTGAGCTGCCTGTTAAGTTCTGAATCCGTAAATGCCTGCTTAACCATCCGCTGGCAATCATCAAAAACGCCGTCAACTTCCAAAGCTGTAACATTCTCACCCAGAGTTGCCATCTGTTTCTCCTGAAGCGGGCTCACCTTTCCTTTGGGATATAACAAACAGACATTCACGCCGGAAACCTTGTAAAATCCCCTTGCAACAGCACTGCCGGTATCACCTGAAGTAGCTACAAGAATTGTAACGCGCTGATCTGCTTTTTTTGCTTTTTCTGAAAACAGACGAGCCATAAACCGAGCCCCAAAATCTTTGAAAGCAAATGTAGGCCCGTGGAATAATTCCAGTATGTGTTGTTTCTGTAATGAATGTACGTTAGCGGAGAAATTAAAAGCTGTCTCAATAACTTGTTGCAGCTCGTTATCAGATAGCTCATTGTTCAGCCATGGTTTTGCAATCCGAAAGGCTATTTCTGAAAATTTATATTCAGATATTGAATCCCAGAATGCCTTATCCAATACAGGTACGGTTTCGGGCATATACAATCCGCCATCCGGTGCCAGACCGTTTCTCATGGCTTCGAGAAACGAAACCGGTTCTGCTTGTTTGGATGTGCTGATGTATTTCAAAATTTATTGATTAAACTCTTGACGGATTTAAGTTTTCAGAGGTTATCAACAACTGAAGCTCCTTCAGTGTTAATTTTTGAGATATGTACATCAAACTCAAGACCGATTTCCTTCAATACCTTGCCCATCTCTTTTCCGGCTTTTGTCGCAATTTCCTCTGATGTACTCAAAACAAATAGTGATGGACCCGATCCAGAAATACTGCACCCAAGAGCACCGGCTTCCATTGCAGCTTGTTTCATTTCAGCGAAACCCGGGATAAGCATCGAGCGAACCGGTTCAACAATTTCATCATGGAGTGAGCGGCCAATCAGATCGTAATCTTCGGTGTACAAACCTGCAATCAGCGCCCCGAGATTACCCCATTGAGTGACTGCCTTTTCAAGCTGAACCTCTTTTTTAAGAATCAATCGACTGTTTCGGGTTTGAATTTCAATAGATGGGTGGATGATTGTGCAGAACAGTTTTGGTGGTGTATGGAGAGAAATCACATCGGGCGGGTTGTGAGTCTTCACCAGTATAAATCCACCAAAAAGAGCTGCGGCCACGTTATCGGCATGGGCTGTTCCACTCGCTGCTATTTCACCCTCAACGGCGAACGGAAGCAGATCTTGCAAAGAGAAAGGTTTTCCGAGAAGCTCATTCACGGCAACAACCGCAGCTGCTGAACTCGCTGCACTTGATCCAAGTCCGCTGCCAAGGGGCATCTTTTTCTCAATGGAGAGCGCTATACCAACTCCATCTTTCATTCCGGTTTTTTTCATCAGAGCCAAAGCGGCCAGACCGGCTGTATTTTTTTTGGGATCTCTCGGAAGCCTTCCATCATCACCTGTAACAGACTCAATTGAAAGTCCGCTAACATCAGAAAATCTTGCTGTTACATAATCTCCCAAGCCGTGGATAGCAAAACCAAGCACATCAAATCCGCAGGCAACGTTTGCAACGGTTGCAGGTGCAAAAACTCGAATCGACTTTGATGATATCATAGTGGTTTCAGTTTAATAATTTACCAGCCTGCATTGCTGTAGGCTTTGGTATTGGCAACCCTCAGAATATCGGCAATAATACCTGCCGCAGTTACATTAGCGCCGGCTCCGGGGCCTTTTACCACAAGCGGATTTTCATCGTAGTGTGATGAGTATAGCGCCAGAATATTATCGGTACCCGAGAGATTATAGAATGGATGAGTAGCATCTATTTTTTCAAGTTTAACTACGGCCATACCCTTTTCAAAACGGGCGATGTAACACAATTTTTTTCCGGCAGCGGATGTGTCGGTTACCAATTCCTCAAAGTCTTTATTAGATGCTTCAAGCAGTGTGAAAAACTCGTCGACTGATGAGGCGTTACGCGCCTGTTCGGGTACAAGATTTTCTATCTCAATATCTTCAAATTCCAGTTGATATCCGGCTACGCGAGCTAAAATCAATAATTTTCTTCCCACATCATGACCGTTCAGATCTTCCCTGGGATCCGGTTCGGTAAAGCCTGCTTCTTTGGCCTTTTTAACCAATTCACTAAAACTTGCCGAGCCATCATAAGAGTTAAACAAATAGCTTAGTGTACCCGATAAAACACCCTCAATTCTCTCAATATTATCGCCTGTGGTAACCATTTCATTGATGGTTCCGATGATGGGGAGTCCCGCACCCACATTCGTCTCATACCGATAAGCACAGTTATGTTTCTTAGCAGTTTGATGCAGCATGTCAAAGAAATCCTGGCCGGATGTATTCGCCATTTTATTGGGAGTAACAATAGAAATACTCGCCTTCAATATCTCTTCATAAAACTCCCGGATATCACCGCTTGCCGTGCAATCTATAAAAACGGAGTTTGGCAAATTCATCTCTTTCATTTCAGCAATAAAATCGCCGAGATCTGTGGCTCTGTTACTCTCATCAAGTTCCTTTTTCCAATCCGTCAGGGATATCGAATCATCTTGCAGGCGCATATTCCTGCTGTTGGCTACACCTTTCAGTTTGATGTCGATCTGATAATTTTTGTACAGCTCATCCGATTGTTCACTGATCAGTTTCAGCAGAGTGCTGCCAATGAGTCCGGTTCCCACAAGAAAAAGATTCATCGTCTTCACGCCGGAGAGGAAAAATGCATCATGCAGCGTATTCATCGCTTTTTTCTCGTTCTTTCGGTTCACAACAAAACTGATATTTCTTTCGGATGACCCCTGCGCAATCGCCACGATATTAATGCCGTTACGGCCCAGTGCCTGGAAAACCCGTCCGGCAATCCCGGGAATTTGGCGCATATTATCACCAACTACGGCTATTACGGAGAGATCCGTCTCCACGCGTATTTCATCAATAATATCTGCTTTAAACTCTTCACTGAACTCCTCTTCAATCATCCATTTGGCGGTATCCGCATCTTTAGGCATCACTGCTACCGTTATGGTGTGCTCTGACGAGGATTGTGTAATCAGGATGATGTTAATATTCTCTTTTGCCAATGCACCAAAAAGCCTTGCTGATACTCCCGATACCCCGATCATACCACTGCCTTTGATGGTTATCAGTGATGTATTTTCGATCGATGAAATTCCACGTATGATCCCTTTTTTCTCTTTGACCTCTTTTTTAATCCAAGTGCCCGGATGTTCAGGTTTGAACGTGTTTTTAATAACTATTGGAATGCCTGATTTCAGAGCCGGCTGAATGGTGGGAGGATAGATCACTTTTGCACCAAAATGAGACAGCTCCATAGCTTCTTCGTACGATGCAAACTCTACAGAAAAAGCGTGCTTAACTTTCTTTGGGTCGGCGGTCATCAAACCGTCCACATCTGTCCAGATTTCAACAGCCTCAGCCTGAACAGCAGCACCAAAAATCGATGCTGTATAATCAGACCCCCCCCTGCCCAAGGTGGTGGATTCTTCAATATTTGTGGATGCGATAAATCCGGTGGCTATAATCACAGCCGAGTCCTTTTCATGCAGGTACTCTCTGATATTCTGAAAAGTTTGTGCAGTAAGAACCCGCGCCGAGCCAAAGTTGCTGTCGGTTTTAATCAGTTTTCGGGTATCTGTGTAGAGCGCCGGTATGGCCCTGTTATTCAATGTAGCCGCCAGAATTAGAGCGGAAAAACGCTCACCGAACCCAAGTACGAAATCAAGTGTCTTTTTTGTGAGTTCTCTAATCAGAAATACACCCTGAAGCACATCATCCAATTCATTCAGCATCAATTTAGATGAAGTAATTACCTCACTTCTGTTTTTTGCGGAGATCAGCGTGTTGATAGTTTCGTAATGGCGTTGTTCAATTTCATTCAGAATGGGCCTGAAATCTTCTTTGCCCATTGCTGCAAAAGTGGCCATCTCAATAAGCTGATCAGTTACTCCTCTGAACGCAGAAACAACAACAACCAGCCGCCCATTTTGCTGCCTCGCTTTTATAATTTCGATAACACGGTTCAGTGCATCGGGGGTGCCAACGGAACTGCCGCCAAATTTTAAAATTCTCATGTTAGTTAAACTGTCAAACAGGGTTATTTCAGATGCGCCCTGCTGCAAATGCTAAACCCTTAAAACGCAGGGTTGTTTCTGATTTCAATAAAATATTGTATGTATATCTTTTCAATGTAAAAGTAATCAATTTTAGCTATACAAAGTGCGTACCACAAGTTATTTGTGGATTAATACTTCAAATTTTTTAAAAGCGCTTCCATCTTTTTAATCACATTTTTCTATACTTTTTGTTGACGGTTCATAGTGGATTTAGTTAGTTGAACCAACCATATAACAACATGAGGAACTAAAGTTATGGATTTAAGCTCAACACGTGCTGCTATTCTCGGGGCCGGAAATATCGGGTGTTCAATTGCAAGCGGACTTCAGGCATCAGGAATTTTTACTCCCGGACGTACCTGGCTTACAAGGCGAAGAACAGACAAACTGGCCCCTTTTAAAGAAAAAGGGTATCAGGTTACATCTGACAATATTGAAGCAGTAAAAGCTGCAGAAGTACTGATTCTTTGCGTTGAACCGCATCAGCTTAATGAATTACTTGATGAAATTTCACCGGCTCTTAAGGCTGAAAAACATATTCTGATTTCTGTTGTATCCGGTGCAAAAATCTCGGATATCGTGAAAAAAATACCGCCGAATGTACCTGTAGCACGTGCTATGCCGAATACCGCCATTGCCATTCGCGAGTCTATGACTTGTATTTGCTCAGTATCAACCGACAAAAAAGCAATTGATGTTACCAAAGCTATTTTTGATACCGTGGGCCAAACACAGGTAATCCGTGAGGAGCAGATGACCTCAGCAACAGCGCTCTGTGCCTGTGGTATTGCTTTCTTTTTGAGAGCAATCCGCGCTGCCTCCCAGGGAGGTATTGAGATTGGATTTAACTCACAGGAAGCTCTGGCGATGGCTACACAAACTGCAAAAGGTGCAGCCTCATTACTGGGTGCCATGCATAACCATCCTGAGTACGAAATTGACAGAGTAACCACACCCAAAGGCTGCACCATTTCCGGCCTGAACCAGATGGAACACGGCGGCTTCAGCTCTGCCTTGATTAAGGGAATCCTTACATCGGCAGAGAAGGCGGAAAAGCTCTATTAAATCAAATAAAAACCCTGCTGATTACATAAGCTAATGATCTCTCCGAATGCATCTACCCTCCATTCTGTGCCAGATACGCTAATTGAAGAATTCTTAGTTCATTGTAATCCACGCTTTTATCCAGATCTTCATAGATAGGTTTCAGAAGTTCCGGACCCACTTTTTTCATCGTTTCATTCACTTCATCAATTTTCCGTTCAGAAAGTGATGAGGATGCTAATATCCCTGCGGCATCCAACGGATTTCCATCTTCGAGATATTTTTTCAGATTGCTCAGAATTGTTACCGTTTTCACACCAAACTTTTCTGCCAGATGCCCGATCGATTTGCCGGCATTGTACTCTTCCCCGATCATCTCATGTTTTTGCTTTGAAGCCGTTTTGATCGCTTTTTTTCGAATGACTTTCGATCGCGATTCAACCTCGTTTTCCTTCACAAATTCAGTAATGATTTTCAGAAAATCTTTTCCGTACTTTTTCTGTTTTGCGGCACCCACTCCATAAATCCCCATCAATCCGGTATCATCTTCGGGGAAATAGAACGCCATCTCCATAAGAGTGGTATCCGGAAAAATCACATACGGCGGCACTCCCTGTTCATCTGCCATATCCTTGCGTTTTTTGCGCAGTTTCTCAAACAGAATTTCATTGTATTTATTTTCTACATCACTGCTGGTGCGGGTGCGGGCTTCATCTGTAGCAGCAGTTTGGGTTCGGTCAAGCAGGCCAAGAATAGTCTCTTCTCCCTTTAATATTTTTGTTGCATGATCAGTAAGCAGCAAACTCCCATGTTTTGGATCTTTTTTGACTGCCCCTTTTCTGATGAGAAGCCTCGATAGCTGAATCCACTGGTTTTTTGACCATTCCATCCCGATGCCATAGGTAGATAGTGCATCATGCGAATTCTCCAGCACTTTTTTAGCGGATGAACCCCTCAGTACATCTGCAATATAGTAGGCACCGAACTTCTCCTCTGTACGAGCCACACAGCTTAAAAACTTCTGTGCCTGAACAGTGTAATCCTGCTGATCGCCTGCCTGCCTGAGACAGTTATCGCACAGTCCGCACTCCTTTTTTCCGTACGTTTCGCCAAAGTATTCCATCAGCGGAATGCGCCTGCAATCATCATATTCGAGATAGTTGATGAGCGCTTTTAAGTGCTTCTCGGCAACCTCTTTTTCGTTTCCCTCTTTTTGATTGATGAAATATTGAATCTTTTGCTTGTCTGAATAGCTGTAGAGAAGCAAACAATCGGATTTGAGACCATCTCTCCCTGCACGGCCTATCTGCTGATAATATGCTTCAATATTTTGCGGCATATCATGATGAATCACAAAACGAACATCCGGCTTATTGATCCCCATTCCAAAAGCAACTGTAGCCACAATAATGCGCACATTATCACGGATAAAAGCGTCTTGATTTCTTGAGCGCTCCTGCTCCGCCAGACCCGCATGGTAAGGCAGCGCAGAGTGGCCATTGGCTTTCAGATCGGCATACAGCTCATCCACCTGCCTTCGGGAGAAACAGTAAATAATACCCGACTGCCCCCCACGGGTGTATAGGAAATCCAGAATCTGTTCCAGCGGATTTTTCTTATCAGCTACTTTCAGGAGCAGGTTTGTACGGTCGAAACTTGCCACAAATGTAGCAGAATCTTGCATCTCGAGAATTTGCTGGATATCATCCCGCACACGAGGTGTGGCCGTTGCGGTGAGTGCAAGGCATACGGCATCTGAAAAATCTTTTCTCACTTTGGCCAACTGCCTGTACTCCGGCCTGAAATCGTGACCCCACTCCGAAATACAATGTGCCTCATCTATAGTAAAACAGTCAACTTTCAGTTCTGTGAGCAGATTCCGTGTGGAGTCCATCATCAAAGTTTCAGGTGCGAGGTAGAGAAGTTTTACACGACCCGAGCGTAATCTGTTTACATTTTCTCTATACTGTTCGGGGGTTAATGTGCTGTTGAGAAAAAGTGCCGGTACACCGAACTGCTCAAGCTGTTCTACCTGATCTTTCATCAAAGAAATGAGCGGTGAAACCACGATGGTAAGTCCATCGAAAAGCAGAGCGGGTATTTGATATATGAGTGATTTACCCCCACCGGTAGGCATTATTACCAGTGAGTCTTTTTTCTTCAGTACATTGCTTATAGCATCTTCCTGAAGCGGACGAAATGAATCGTAACCGAACGTCTCTTTTAGGATCTCTTTTGCTTTTATAATCATAATTTGAAAACAGTTTTTGATAAAAATTGATTCGTTGATCTACTTTATAAGAATCTGATTTGCGGAAAACCTTACAAAAATAATCTGAAAATCTTGCAGATATGAATATGAGTACCTGATTACTTCCGGCGGGGAATCAGATAAAATTCTGTCATACGGCCATCAGTATACCACACATTTTCTCCATCAAAAATAGCATTCTCTTCAAGCATTATCAGAATATTGCGGTTCCATTCCGGAATGTACACCTCTGCATTTAACTCAATGGAGTGAGCCGTATTCGGATATAGCGGGTAATCTCCGTTTCCGGGCACTCCCTCCTGCTGATCCCAAAGCCCGATGGTTGGTCCCGCTCCATGGCCGTGATACCCTATGGGGTGAGTATAGATGGTTGCTTTTATCCCCTCCTCTTCAGCTCTATTCAAAGCGGCTGCAAGAATATCATTTCCGGATCTGCCGGTTTCAAATTCGCCTGTAAGAATATCCTGAAGCCGGTTTCCTATTCTGAGTGCTTCCCGTAATCCAGCCGGTACTTCCTCTTCACCTTCACGTAAAACGTATGCATTTCTCTGGGTGTCTGTGGTTAATCCGAGGTATTCTATTCCCAAATCCATGTGAATAATGTCACCGGGTAAAATCACATTCTCATCAGCCCGGCCGGAAAAATCACCGGAATGTTCAGGCAATTCAGCTCTGTGAACGGCTACGGATGGATGAAACCAGGCAGTAAGGTTCAGATCCCGGATTCTTTCTCTGAACCACCACTGCACATCCTGTGTGGTTGTTATTCCGGGGGTAATTACTGCCTCAGAAAGACCTTCAGAGATGATAGAGTGCGCAATTCGGTTAATTTGCCTGTAAACTGCTATCTCCTCCATCGTTCGGGTTTCCAGCCAGCCCACTGCCAGGTTCTCTGCCGACACTATTCTGTTCCGGAGTTCAGGTGTCAGATTATTCTTTAAACGATTGAAGTCTGTGTAGCTGATTCCATCTGCAAGTGCAAAGTTATCAGACCGATTCACTGCAATCTTTTGGGGATTCCGCTCTTCAATAATCTGCCCCAGTCGTTTCCATTGGTCAGGCTCTTCATCAGGGAACCATTGTGTTTCAAAAAAGCCGATGTTGTAACGTGCCACAGCAAACCGCTCTACCGGCTCTCCGTTTCCGGGATCAAAGAAAAGCAATATGGTTGTTCTCCTTGATGATTGCCAGGTTGCCGGCAGCATGGTAAGGAGAACCGGATCCTCATTATATTCACGGGCTACCAGAATCCACATATCAACCCCTTCCCTGCGCATAAGCATTGGCACCAGGTTATCGAGACGATTTTGAGTCCAGCGATCCATAACCTCAGCCCTCTCCCTCATGGATAGAATGTGAGGTTCTCCACTATGTGCAGCCTGAGAAAGCCCGGTATCAGGCAAAATAAGTATGATGGCAACTGCAACAGCAGGAAAGTTCAGCTGTATGAAATCTTTAAATAATCGGGCAATCCGGTTCAACTGTATCATAAAATCGCTTATCTTTAGTATCTGAATCATTAAATAATCTTGTCCATGAAAATAACCATTACAAAATCAGATCACAGCAGAATCAACGAAATTGATTTCGACAATCTTCAGTTCGGTCGAATCTTTACTGACCATATGTTTGAGATGGTGTACGAAAATGGGAAATGGCAAGATGGTGAGATTAAACCGTATGGCCCCATCACCTTTGAACCCTCTATGATGGCACTGCATTATGGACAGGCTATTTTTGAAGGAATGAAAGCATACTACGCTGATGATAACACCGTCAATCTGTTTCGGGTTAAAGATCATCACAAGCGCCTAAATAACTCTGCAAAACGGCTTTGTATGCCGGAGATTGATGAGGAAGTTTTTATAACTGCACTTGAAGAATTGATGAAAGCGGATTACAATTGGGTCCCAAAAAAGCATGGTCAGGCGCTTTATCTGCGGCCGGTTATGTTTGCCTCAGAAGAGTATCTTGCCGCAAAAGTGGCCGAAGAGTACAGATTCTACATTATAGCAAGTCCTGTTGGGGCGTATTACAGTGAAGGTTTTAATCCGGTAAAACTTACCACATCTGAAAACTACGTGCGTGCTGTGAAAGGCGGAACGGGCGAGGCGAAAGCAGCCGGAAATTATGGCGGAAGTTTTCTTCCCGCAAAAAAAGCCCAGGAAAATGGCTTTACACAGGTGTTATGGTTAGATGCTGTTGACCACCGCTTTGTTGAAGAAGTGGGTACAATGAATATTTTCTTTCTGTTTGATGACAAGCTT
This sequence comes from Balneolaceae bacterium, assembly GCA_007135335.1. Lineage (GTDB taxonomy): Bacteria > Bacteroidota > Rhodothermia > Balneolales > Balneolaceae > Rhodohalobacter. Next base: position 5,863 of record SLJB01000230.1, on the reverse strand, counting down.
GTAACTCCTCAGTTAGGCGGAACTGTATTGCCGGGAATTACCCGAAGATCGGTACTTGCTCTGGCAAAAGAGTGGGGAGTAAACGTGGAAGAACGAAAAATATCAATTGATGAAGTTTTTGAATCAGCTGAGAATGGAGCTCTGAAAGAGGTGTTTGGAGCAGGTACTGCGGCTGTTATTTCACCTGTAGGATTAATTCATCATCAGGGTAAAACCGTTACGTTTGATCAGGAAAAAATCGGGCCCTTTGCCAAAAAAATGTTTGACTCCATTACCGGCACACAATACGGAAAAATCGCAGATACACACAGCTGGGTTCACTCTGTAACTGTTGGCTGAGCCGGTTTCGGATTAGAATTATTCTAATATACTTTTTTTAACGTTTCATGTATTTATACGGTAAGTAAATTCATTTCGTTTTAAGTATATTACCTATACAAACAGGAGCTAATATGAAAGCCTATTCCTTCTTATTTATTTTTCTTGCAGCGTTTTTTACTCTGAGCTGCGCTACTTCTGAATCCACAACCAATGAGCTCAGAACGTCTCAGCCAATTGATGTGGTAAATGATGAAAAGGATTACTACAGAGATTTGTCTGATTATCTGCGCCGGGTTCCCGGTGTAAATATAACCGGAACAGGGAACAATATGCGTGTTACAATCCGGGGAATATCCTCCATCAACTCCGGAATCGAGCCTCTCTTCCTGATTGATGGCCTCATTGCAGGCACCACCTACACTGAAGTTAATAATCGTATTAATGTTCGCGATATTGAATATGTTCGGGTGCTTAAAGGTTCGGATGCAGCCATTTATGGTGTTCGGGGCGGAAACGGTGTAGTGATGATCGTCACAAAAACGTCAAACTGATCCTCTTCGCTGCAATTAAATCCCAATTTCTATCTGAAATCGCAGATACCAGTGCTTTCTGTTCTCTCGCACCCGCCACTCTTCATCAGTATGTGTAATTTCAGTCTGTAATTTTAGAGCGTGTTCCCAGATATATTTCGTTAACCCAAAACTATATTGATTTATATTCGGCACAAGTTCACGAATGGAGTTTGATGGTGATTGAGTTGAATAGCGTCCAATAAGTTCATAGTTGGATGGAAACAGATAACTCAGCTGAAAATCAGCACCCCGACCGGCGAATACAAAACGTTGATCTGAAACATCGTCCGGATTCACAGTTACAGGATTCTCTGCAGATCGTGTAAGATATGCAGTTTGAAATGACCATCCATTAAGTTTGAGCATTGCATCCATTTGAATCGATGTAAGATCTCTTGCCTCAAAAAGCTCATTTCCAAGCTGACCCCGATCGCGCTGGGCACCCTGGTTCAGATGGTAAGTTCCCGCCACTAAGAGCTTTAAACTTTGCTCCCTCACAAGATCACCTTCAAACAACATACCGTTATTCTGGAATGCCCCTAAAGGAAACAGTTCAAGCCGGCCGGTGTATGCAAGGTTTGTATCAGGATTGCGGGTCCAATTTCTTCCGTTACCTGTACTCACCGCCGTTTTAATGTTGTAGGAAAAACTGTTTTCGTCTTCATTCAAATTATAGATCCACACACCAAAATCCCTGTCAATTGTAAAACGTGCATTGTTGATTGAGCGGTCGGTTAACTGTAACGCGCCGGATGAATTTACCCGCTGCCGGTTTCCGGGAAGTTTGGTCTGCCCAAAACCAATACTCCAATTGATATTCGGCTGATAGAACATCACCGCGTCGCGTATAATATTGATGTTATCACCCTCAGAAAGTTCGCCTACATCGCCGGGTGCAAACGAGAGTTGAATAGCGTATAAGAATCGGGGATCTCCCACAAAACCGTCAAATCGCAGTCTTAGTCTGCGTACTACGCCTTCAATTGCGTTATCAGAATCATCCATATTGGTGTATGAAACACGATTCTGCATTCTGAAACGGATGTTCAGCCTGAATGTACTGTCCGGTGTGGTAAGACCAAGCCCGGATCCATAGCTATAGAAAGGAAGAGCCGGAAATCGGAGGTCATCACCAAACTGTGCTGAACGGTCCTGCTCTTCAGTTTGTGCGACTGAGACTGCAGGAATAAGAAAAATTAAAAGAAATATTGCAGATAAGAAACGGATTACCATTCGGCTAACTTTTATTGATGTAAATAACGGCATGATGAAGGTAGCGATATAGAACAGAAAAGGAAAGATTTGCCCCCTAATCCGGCTTGCCAATGGTATAAAAGCTGCCGGTTAACGCCTTGTTTTCAGTGGTATCATTCAGACTAAGACCAAGACGCCCCAACCTCACGCCACTATGCCCCATTTGAGTAATAATAGTAGAATTACCGGATGGATTTTGAATATGGACAGGATAATCCAGAAAAGAGTGGGTATGCCCGCCTATAATCAAATTGATACCTTCCACCTGTTGTGCAAGTTTTACATCGTCAATCCGATCGTCACTATACTTATATCCAAGGTGACTCAGGCAGATTATATAATCGCAGCGCTGATGCACTCGAAGGCTTTGCACCATTCTGTTTGATATCTGTATGGGATCGAAATAACGCACATCTCCATATAAGCTATTATCCACAACACCCTGAAGGCGAATACCCAGACCAAAAATCCCAATCCGGAATCCATCGAATTCTTTTACAAGCTGTCTCTGTACGAATGAATTGAGTGGAGTTTCCCGTACATAATAATTGGATGCCAGAATTGGGAAACCGGCTTTTTTTGCCGCTTCTGCAAAACCCTCAGGCCCTCTGTCGAATTCATGATTCCCGACTGCCATGGCATCGTATTTCATCTCTGTCATCAACCTGAGATCTACCGAACCGCCATATACATCAAACCAGGGAGTTCCCTGAAAAACGTCACCGGCATCCAGCAGTAACACATGTTTGTTCTGGGAGCGAATCTTTTTAATCAATGATGCCCGTTGAGCAATCCCGCCAAGGCCTGCAAATTCTCTTGCATTTTCAGGAAACGGATCGAGTCTTGCATGCGTATCATTTGTGTAAAGTATAGTAATTACCGGATCGGAACTGCTAAACTGAAATCTCTCTGCGAGTGACTTTGGCAGAAACGCCCCGGCAGTAATCAGGGATGCCTGTTTTAAAAAATCACGGCGCGAAGTCATTGGCGAATTCTCCCATCTTTTACATCATAGATCTCATTCAGATAGCTAAAATAATCGATATATACGTTCCGTACGGAGATGCTCAGATCGTGGCGATCAATGGGTTCCCAAAGTGCCGGAAACAGGTCTCCGCCGTTGGCTGCCCAGCTTGTAGTTGCAACTCTGTAGTTCCGGGCAGGATCTACAACTTCGGCATTCACCAAAATTCCTCTGGCCTCTCCTTCAGTTGAGATGGAATACCTAACCCCACTGATAGGTGCACCGCCAAGCGAGGCATTCTGCTGAACCAGCTCTATAACTTTTTCACCTGTTAGGGTAAGGATAACAAGATCATTTTCGTAGGGCATAAATTCATATATATCACCCACTGTAATTATACCCGGTTCAAAAAAAAGACGGAATGAGCCGTCCCCTATAATGCCAATGTGAACCTGTTTACCAAGTTCATTAGATCCACGCACTCTGAGGGCATCCGCCACGATATTACCCAGTGCACTTTCCGGCCGGCCAAATTGTAGTGTATCCCGGGCAACTGCAACAGATCGACCCATTTCACGTTGCAGACCGCCTCTATAGCTGTTCAGCATCATGGCTATCTCAGTATCCGGATCCGGAAACTCAAGTTGAGGTTCATCCTCTGTAACCGTTGTGCTTAACAGGGCACATCCCGAAAATAAAAACAAGAACAGAAGCGGAAGAGATCTCATCAGGGAGGAGTTGCTTATCTTTGCTGTCTAAAGAAATTCATCATCATATCAGCTAGTCCCAGTAGTTTAAAATCGGGCGGAATCGAAGTTTTTGAACGATCAAACCCTGAGCGGTTTACCGATAGCGCTTCAGCTTTCATTACTTTTGAATCGTTACGGAATACTTCAATCAATAACGGAAAACTATTGCTGTTCATTACCATTTCAACGGGAATCTCATGGTCGAACTGAATAGCTCCGGTGGAATACCATGCATCAAGCAGAACACCCCAGTCCACTTTAATTCTGTCTGTAAGCCAAACTGAAATGTATTCACCTTCAGCATCACCTTTCAGGCGAAATTCGTAGGATGCGTATCCGTGTATCTGCTTTGAATTTCCGGTTTCGACGACTTTTTCATCCCAGGGGAAAGGTTTTCGCCCTGTATTTTCAGTCTTTCCCTGCATTCTGTTCATTAAGATCACAAGGCCATCCAGCTCGTTTTTTGCAACTTTAAGACCCTCTTTTTCATCGGTTATGAGAATAAAGTCCTGCAAATCGTTTCTTACCAAAACTCCTCGGGCACTCAGACCTGCTATTACATTCATCGACACATTTGAATCCACAAAAATGCGATTATTGGTAAAGGTAAGATTGAGATTTGCCATTTCTCCGGACGGGCTCTCAGGATTATGAATCAAATAGTTTATCTCTCCTTCAAACAGATTTCTCTCGGTGGTGAAGCTGAAAAACAGCAAGATTACTAATGCGGGAATAGAAAAAATTTTCATATTGTACCTTTGAATTGATGGGCAGACGTCATGTGTTTACAAAATATCTAATCTATATTACAGTACTTTGTTTCACACTTCAGCTTCTAATTCCTGCCCAATGTTGATATTTACTTTGTGAATCCACGCACCGGCAACGATATCATCATTTTCATAACAAACGATTGCTTGCCCGGGTGTAATTGCTTCACGGCCGGCAGGGAAAAACACCTCAATTTCATCTTCAGAAATTTGCTTAATAGTTCCAATCGCACCATCGTCATTGTAACGAATCTTCCCCGTAATTTCCATCTCTCCGCCGGGTATGGATTCGTATTTGATCAGATTCAGTTCTTTTGCCCGGCATGTCGTGCTGATTAGATCTTCTTTCTCCCCTACCGTAATTACATTATTTGCGGCATCAATATGTGTAACATAAACGGGTTTTCCCATGGGCAATCGGAGGCCGCGTCTCTGGCCAATCGTATAGAACGGGAATCCTTTATGTTTACCAAGCTCATTCCCGTGTTTATCCACAAACACACCACCGCTAACCCTCTCTTCAAGATCTTCTACTTTATCTTTCAAAAACCGATGATAATTGTTATCCGGTATAAAGCAGATTTCGTATGAGTCGGGCTTGGTTGCTACATTCAGCAAGCCAAAATCCTCAGCAAATTGCCTGATTTCAGTTTTGCGATATCTCCCAAGCGGAAAAATGGTTCGCTCAAGATGTTTTTGTTCCACACCCCAAAGAGCATATGATTGATCTTTTTTGTGATCTTTACCCTTTGAAATAATATATCGCCCTTTTTCTTCGCGAACATTGGCGTAGTGCCCGGTTGCAATGTAATCGCACCCAAGATTGTCGGCCCGTTTTAACAGAGCAGCCCACTTAATATGTGTGTTGCACAGAACGCAGGGATTTGGAGTTCGTCCGCTTGTATAATCTTCAATAAATCGATCGATGACCCAACTGCCAAATTCATCGCGAATATCCACAATAAAATGCTTGAAACCATAACGAACGGCTATCTGGCGGGCATCATTCATCGACTCTACCGTGCAGCATCCCGTTTCTTTCCCGTTATCGCCACCACTGCGGTGGTAATCCCAGGTTTTCATTGTAATTCCGATAACTTCATATCCCTGTTCGTGCAGCATTACGGCGGCAACAGATGAATCCACTCCACCGCTCATGGCTACAAGAACGCGTCCTTTTTTACTCATAATCAGGCAATAATTTATTTAGCCTATGAAAATACCACTTTTTTA